>NZ_AP019700.1:4266471-4579707 GCF_006738645.1 Stella humosa
GCGCAGTGCGCCGCGGGCCGGGTGCCCGAAAGCGTCGCCGGCGCGTTGACGCGGTTCGACGGATTGACGGGGGCTGCCAGCCGTCACCCTCTGCCGCCGCCGCGCGTGCCCGTGCGCACCACCTTCCCCGAAGTCATCCTGCGTTCGACGCCCAAGCGCTTCTTCTCCGACGGGGGCCACCGGGTGTGCCCGCCGGACGAGACGCTTCCGTCGTTGATGCGCCACGTCGACCCCATCCTCGGGATCGTCCCCAGCGTCTTCCAACTCGAAGCGGACGAGGGCGTCGAGGAAGGCGCTTACGTGTTCGGATCGCCATTTCGGCTGGCACCGTCGCGCGACGCACCGCCGCATCTTGGCCGTCAGGCGCTTGGCGCCAGCGGCAAGGGTCAGGGGCGTACGCAGTCCCTCGTGAGCTGCCTCGCCGAAGCGGTCGAACGCTACAGCATCATGCAGGCAGACGGACTGCCGGCCCGCCGGGCCAGCGTTGACGAGCTGGGCAAAGCGGCGGTTCCGCCCCAGGCCATCCACCTGTTCAGCGACGCGCAGATCGCGCGCGGCACCCCGACGGACAGCGAGCCGCCGCATTTAGGCCGCGTCCCCGGACGTGTCGCCGCCGACGCGCCGATCCACTGGATCGATGCCTGGTCGCTCACCCACGCCCGCGTCCGCCCCGTCCCCCTCGCCCTTTGCGTCCATGGCTACCGGCCGCCGTCGGCCGGGGCGGACAGCGCGCTTCGCGCCCACTCCACCGGCTGCGCCGCGGGGAACACGATCGAGGAGGCGGTGCTCCAGGGCTTTCTCGAGGTCGCCGAGCGCGATGCGATCGCCCTGTGGTGGTACAATCGCTGCCCGCGGCCCGGGGTGGACCTCGCGAGCTTCCGCAACCCCTTCTTCGATGCGAGCATCGCCCGCTTCGACGCCCGCGCCATGGACCTCGCGGTGATCGACATTACCACCGACCTCGGCATTCCCGCGATGGTCGCCACCGTCAACGACCGGCGGACGGGCGGGCATATCCGCCTCGGGATCGGCTGCCATCTCGAGCCGCAGATCGCCGTCTCGCGCGCGATCTGCGAACTCCACCAGATGATGCCGTACTTCCAGGCGGTTTCGCGCCTCGCCGGCTACTCGGTCCTGAAGCGCTGGATGGCGGAGGCGACGCGCGCGAGCGAACCCCACCTCGTGCCTCTCGATGGACCGCGCATTGCCAGCGCCGACCTCGTGGACCAGTCGCGCGGTGACATCCTCGATGAGGTGGAACTGTGCGTTGCGAAGGCGGCCGCCCTCGACCTCGAAACGCTGGTGCTCGACATGACGCGGCCCGACATCGGCTTTCCCGTGGCACGGGTCATCGTACCCGGCCTTCGCAACCTCACGCCCGGGTTCGCCCCGGGGCGCCTCTACGACGTGCCCGTGCGCCTCGGCTGGCTCGAACGGCCGCGGCGGGAGGAAGAGATGAACCCCATCCCATTCTTCATCTGACCAGGACCCCCCCGAAATCGGCCTAACCCACGCCCCGCCCTGAAGATTGTTGCCGCGGTCGCCGGAATCGTGGCCCACGACAATATTCTGGACTACATCGGTCGCGCCCGCTCACGGTCGCGGGAACGGCCCTGATCGGAGCTTCGATGGCGATCCAGTTTCGCAAAGAGGCCATGGAAGCGCTCCTGCGGCCGGAGTCGCTCGACGAAGCCATCGAGGTGACGCCGCCGGCCGTCTGGGCGACGCTCGCCGCCGCGGCGCTGGTGGTGGCGGCCGCGCTGGTCTGGGCCTTTGCCGGCACGGTGACGACGCGCCTTCCGGGCGAGGGCGTGGTCGCATGGTCCGACGGGCGACAGAGCTTCGCCGTGGCGCCGGCCGCTGGGGTGGTCGTCGCGGTGACCGCGGCTAAGGGAGAGGCCGTGGCGGCGGGGACCATCATCGCGCGGCTGGCCGTGGCCGCCCTCTCGCGGCGGGTGCTGGAGGCCGAGGCGCGGCTCGCGGCGCTCGAGGCTGCACCGGCGTCCGCGGGGGGCGACGTCGCAAGCGCGCGCGGCGATCTCGCCGCCGCCCGCATTGGTCTCCAGGAGGCGAGTACCGTGCGCGCGCCCTTCGCCGGCAACCTCGCCGCCATGCTGGTGCCGGTCGGCGGCATCGTGTCGGCCGGCGCACCGGTGGCGCGTCTCGATGAGCGCGGGGGCGAGCTTCTCGTCCGGGCAACGCTGGCCGATCCGCGCGCCCAGGTCGTCGCGCCTGGCATGGACGTGCGCGTCTCCATGGCGGGACTGCCGGAGCGGGAGGCGGCGGCCATTCGCGGAACGGTGCGCGCCGTGCGCCGCGCCGGGGCCGGGGAAACGGGTGTATCCATCGTGGTTGCGCTCGTCCGTGACGCTGCCGGCGCCCCCGTCTGGACGACGACGCCCGCCCGTCCGGCGCCGCTCGCGGCCGGCGACGCGGTCACGGTCGCCATCACCGTCGAGGAAGTCCGGCCCATCGACCTCCTCGTCCCCTCCAGCCGGAACCGCTGAGCCGTGGCGCGCGTGAGGACGCCGACGGTGCTGCAGATGGAGGCGGTGGAGTGTGGTGCAGCCTCCCTCGCCATCATCCTCGGGCATCATGGCAAGTGGGTGCCGCTCGAGGAGCTCAGGGTCGCGTGCGGCGTGAGCCGCGACGGGGCAAATGCGCAGATGCTCCTCAGGACCGCCCGCACCTACGGGATGGATGCCAAGGCGTTCCGCTACGGGATGGAGAACCTGTCGAAGCAGGCGATGCCCGTCATCGTCTTCTGGAACTTCAACCACTACGTCGTCGTCGAAGGCATCGAAGAACGCCGGGTCTTCATCAACGATCCCGCGACCGGTCCGCGCGTCGTCGGGCGGGATGAGTTCGAGCGCAGCTATACCGGCGTGGCGCTCCAACTGACGCCGGGCGAGCGGTTCACGCGGTCGGGGCGTCCGCCCAGCCTCTGGGGCGCCGTCTGGGGCCGGCTTCGCGGCGAGCGGGCGACGCTGGCCGCCTTCGCGCTCGCCAGCATCCTGCTCGCCGTCCCTGCGGTCGTCACGGCGGCGCTCGCCCGCATCGTCATCGAGGCGGTCGTCGCCGGCCGACAGGGCGATTGGGCGGCTGCCCTCGTCGCTGTCTTCCTCATGACGCTTCTCCTGCAGGTGGCGCTGACGCTTGCGCTCGAGGCGATCCTGCGGCGGCTCGAGGCGAAGCTCGCCGTCACCGGCGCTTCGCGTCTTCTCTGGCACCTGGTAAGGCTGCCTTTCACCTTCTTCACCCAACGGATGCCGGGCGACCTCGTCAGCCGCCTGCGCTCCAACGATACCATCGCCGCCTTGGTGGGTCGCGAGCTTGGGGCGACGGCGGCGGGGCTGACAGGCGCGGTCGTGTTCGTCGCGGTGATGGCGGCGATCTCGCCGCTGGCCGCGCTTGCGACCGCGGTCCTGTCCACCGCCTCGGTCGTCGTCACGCTATTCGCCCAGCGGCATATCCGGAACGCCAGCCTCCGGCTCGAGATGGACGAGGCGAAGGTGTTCGTGGACACCGTCGTCAACATCCACGGGATCGAGACGATCAAGGCGGCGGGGATCAGGCAGGGGGCGTTCCACCGCTGGGCCGGCCACCACGCGACAACCGTCAACGAGGAACAGCGCATCGGTCGGCACAATGCCCTCCTGGGCGCCCTCCCGCCGCTCACGTCGGCGTTGATGGTGACGGCGGTGCTGGCACTCGCCGCCTTCCAGGCCATCCAGGGCGCCCTCGGCCCAGGGGACCTCGTGGCGGTTCTCACGCTCCTCGTCTTCGTGCGGGCGCCGGTGCAGCGCCTCGCCGCCTTCCTGGCCGAAATGGAGGCGGCGCGCAGCGCCCTGACGCGGATCGACGATGTCCTGGCCTATGCGCCCGACCCCGTCTTCACGCTGCCCCCGCCGCCGGTGACGGCGATAACCGGCCGGGCGCGACTATCCGGGCGGATCGAGCTCAGAGGCGTGACGTTCGGCTACAATCCCAACAGGCCTCCCCTCGTCGAGGGCCTCGACCTGGTGGTCGCCCCTGGCCAGCGGATCGCCCTGGTAGGCGGCACGGGGAGCGGGAAGTCGACCGTGGCGCGGCTCGTCGCTGGCCTCTATCGCCCGTGGAGCGGGACGATCCTGTTCGACGGCATCCCGATGGACGAGATCCCGCTCTGGCTGCGCCGCCAGTCCATCGGCTGGGTGGACCAGGAAGTCGCCCTCTTCACGGCTACCGTGTTGGAGAACCTGACCCTGTGGGATGCGACGGTGCCGGAGGAGGTGGTCACGCGGGCCGCCCGCGACGCGGCCATCCACTCCACCATCGCGGCCCGCCCCGGCGGCTACGGCCTCCGCGTGCAGGAGGGCGGGACCAATTTTTCCGGCGGGGAGGCGCAGCGGCTTCAGATCGCGCGCGCCTTCGCGCTCGACCCCTCCATCCTCGTCCTCGACGAAGCGACGAGCGCGCTCGACCCGCTGGCCGAGCTGGAAATCGACGCCAATCTCAGGCGGCGCGGCTGCACGGCCATCATCGTCGCCCACCGTCTGTCGACGATCCGCGACTGCGACGAAATCATCGTCATGGACGGCGGCAAGCCGGTCGAGCGGGGAACGCACGAGAGCCTCTACGCAGCCGGCGGGCGCTACCGCGACCTCATCCAGGCCTGACGTGATGACGGCTTCATCCACCCCAGTGCCCGCCGTCATCGCGTCGTCCGGGGCGCCACGCGTCCTCACCGGGCGCCGGGCGCTGGCGGTCGGCCCGGGCGAAGGGCTGTGGCGCGTGGTGGAGGGGACCGTCCTCGTCTTCGCCGTGGCGGCGCCTGCCCTGCATGGCGAGGGGGAAGACAGCCGTGCAGGCGACCTGCGGCGGCACCTGCTGTTCACGGGCGCGCCGGGGGACGTTCTGCCCGCCATCAACGTGCCGGCGGCGAGGGCGGGCGCGGCGACGGCCTTCGAGATCCTCGCTTTCGGCGCTCCGCGCGCCACCGTGGAGCCGATGGCGGCCGCCGATCCCGCGGCGCTCGATCGCTGGGTCGGCGCCCTCAGCGCGGCCGCCGCTCGTCTCGTCCACCCGCAACCCTTTGCAGACGCGCGCGTGGACGCGCCGGGCCCGGCGAACATGCGCGCCGGCGTGCGCACGGGCGGCCCGTCGGGCGGGGTCCTGTGGATCGAGGGCGCCGGTGCGGCGGCGTTTCTCGACGTCGCCGACTGCGACGCGCGCCAGCCATTCCCGCTCGCCGGCGCGGCCTGCCTCACCACCATCGCGCCAACGCCCGAGGCTTACGCCTCCACCACAGCCGAGGTGGTCGCGGACGGGCGGTGGCGGGACGGTCTCGCCCGCTTCCATGCGGCGTTGTTCGACGCCTATGGCACCAACCTCGCCCTGGCCCTCGCCGACGAGTACAACCGCGCGCGAGAGCGGACGGAGCGGGAAGAGGATGCCGTCGCGGAGAGCCTTGCGACCGCGCGCGCGATCTTCGGTGACGCCGGGCCGAAGCGGAGCCCCGCCGGCGACGGCGACCCTCTCGTGCGCGCCGTCGCGGTCATCGCGACCGCTCTTGGCGCCCGTCCACCCGTGCCCGATCCGCTCGACGACGATCTGCCCACGCCCGAACGGGTGGAGCGCCTCGTCGCCACGTCGGGCCTTGCCCAGCGCGCGGTGACGCTGAGGGACGGATGGTGGCGCCGCCGGACCCAGGCGACGCTCGCCACGCTCGACGACGGCACACCCCTGGCACTTCTGCCGGCCGGCCGCAATGGGATGCGCGCCATCTTCGGCGACGGCCGGCCGGGCGGGCGTGTCGGCAAGGCTCTGGCGGCCCGCATCGACCGCCGCGCCACTGCCCTCTATCCGACCCTGGAGGCAAGGCAACTCGGCGCCCGCGACCTCCTCGCCATGGCGCTCGCCGGCAGCGGGGCGGATGCCCGCGCCCTCCTTCTCCTCAGCCTGCTGGCGGCCATCCTCGGCGCAGCGCCACCCGTCGCGCTTGGCTATCTCGTGGAGGTGGCGATTCCGCTCGGGGAGCTGCGAGCCGTCACGGTGACGGCCGTCGTGCTCCTGGTCGCGGGCGCGGCGACGGCGCTTCTCGAATATGCCAGGAACCTCTCGCTCGTCCGGATCGAGACCCTTGCCGAGGCGTCCGCCCAGCCTGCGCTCATGGACCGCGTCCTGCGCCTTCCGCTGGCTGCCTTCCGCGAGATGTCGGCCGGAGAGATGACGCAGCGCACGCTTGGCGTCACCGCGATGCGTCGCCTTCTCGCGCGGAGCGCGGCGACGGGCGTCGTCGGCGGTGTGTTCGCCGCCGCAAACCTCGTCGTCATGGCGGCAGCGAGCCCGGCGCTCACGCTCGCCGCGCTCGCGGTGACGGGGGCCGCGGGCGTGGTGGTGGCACTGGCCGTCGCCGCCGTCCTGACGAGCCAGCGGATGGCGCTGGCAGTGAACGGTGTCGCGGCCGGCATTTCCCTCCAGCTCCTGCGCGCGATCGACAAGATCCGCGTCGCGAGTGCCGAGCGCTCCGCCTTTGCCACCTTCATGGGCTATTACGCACGCGAGCGCGCGCACCTCGCCCGGAGCCGCCGTGCCGAAGCCGTCGTCGCCGTTGCCGCCGGTGTAACGCCGCTCGCCGGGGTGCTGGCGGTCTTCTCCCTCGTGGCGCTTGCGGGCGTCTCGATCGGGACGGGGGCATTTGCCGTGTTCCTCGCGGCATTCGTCAGCTTCACCCTCGGCCTCGTAGTTCTCGCGCGGACGAGCGCGACGGTACTCGCTGCCGTCATCCTGTTCGAGCGCCTGGCACCCATCCTCGCAGCGGCGGCAGAGGTGCCGGCGGGCGCGCGCCATCCGGGCCGCCTGTCGGGCTCAGTCCAGGTCGATCGCGTCAGCTTCTCCTATGCGCCGGACGGGCCGAAGGTCATCGACGAGGTCAGCCTCTCCGTTGCGCCGGGGGAGTTCGTCGCCCTCGTCGGTCCATCCGGCTCCGGCAAGTCCACGCTGCTTCGCCTCATGCTCGGCCTCGCGCGCCCAACGGTGGGTGGCGTCTTCTACGACGGCAGCGACCTCTCCCACCTCGATATCGACGCCGTGCGCCGGCAGTTCGGCGTGGTCCTGCAGGACGGCAAGCTGTTTCCAGGCCCCATCCTCGACAATGTCCGCACCCACGCGCGGGTGGATGTCGACGCGGTCTGGCGTGCCCTGCGCCTCGCGGGGATGGAGCGGGACGTGCGGGGCATGCCGATGGGCCTTCACACCGTCATCAGCGATGGCCGGTCGTTGTCGGGCGGGCAGCGCCAGCGCCTGCTGCTCGCGCGCGCACTCGTGTCGCGGCCGCGAATGTTGTTCCTGGACGAGGCCACGAGCGCGCTCGACCAGACGACCCAGGCCGAGATCGCCGCAAACATCGACCGCCTCGACGTGACCCGCATCGTGGTCGCGCACCGCCTCTCCACGACACGCAACGCCGACAGAATCCTCGTGATGGCGAAGGGGCGGGTGGTGGAGGAGGGAACCTACGAGAGCCTGATGGCCGAGGGCACCCTATTCCCTGCGCTGGCCCGCCGCCAGCTCGCCGGGGTGGGCGAAGCGGACGAGGGCTGACTCCCGGCCGAGCCACGGGCGAGCGGCGACGTGGGAGATGCCATGGCGGCGCGCCTAGGAATGTGTGTCTGAATAATTGGTTATTGCTCGACGGCGGGAGGGAAGCCTGATTCGCTGTCGTCATGAGCAAGACGTTCAGGCCATGGGAAGTGGATCAGGGTTGGCTTCTGTCGTTCTCGCTGCATGAGTTCGTGCCGGCGGGGCACGCGGCGTATTTTCTCCGTGACACGGTGCGCGAGGGGCTCGACCACTCGGCGATCATGAGCTGCTACGCCGAGGAGCGCGGCTATCCGCCCTATCACCCGGCCATGATGGTGGCGCTGCTGCTCTACGGCTACAGCCGTGGGGTCTAGCGCCCCGCGACATGCCCGTCGAATACGTGCTGGTGGACCGGCTTGCCCATGAGAAGACCATGACCGCTGGCGACAGGCGGCCGGAAGTCATGAAGCTTCACGCCGAGATCCTCGCCGGAGAGCTCGACGACATCCGGGCGGGCGACGGCCTGCCGAACGTCAGCGTGACGCTGCGGGTGGCCTGAGCCGAGAGAGGGCGGCGCCGGTTGGAGTGCCGCCTCCGTTCGTTTCGGTGCTGGGATTCCCCTGGGCTGGGAGGAGCGGAGCCGATGAAGGCGTCGAAATTCACGGGGGACTGTCTGGAATTCCGTGTGGGGCGGCCATAGTGGATCGCAGGAGGTCCACCGATGGCTCGACGCAAAGCACCTCATATTCCTGACGCGCTTCTGGACCAGTTGCTGGCCGGAGCGGACCCGAAGACGGCCTTCGATGCCGACGGGCTGCTTGATGGCCTGAAGAAGGCGCTGGCCGAGCGGGCTTTGAACGCGGAGATGGACCACCACCTAGCGAACGAGGACGCGGGGAACAGCCGCAACGGCTACGGCCGCAAGACGGTGACGACCGAGAGCGGGCGGATCGAGCTGGAGATCCCCCGCGACCGGCAGGCGACCTTCGACCCGCAGCTGATCGCCAAGTATCAGCGGCGCTTTCCGGGGTTCGACGACAAGATCGTGTCGATGTACGCCCGCGGCATGAGCACCCGGGAAATCGCGGGGCAACTGCGCGAGCTCTACGGCATCGAGGTCTCGGCCGACCTCGTCAGCGCCGTCACCGACGCCGCTTTGGAGGAGGTCGCCGCTTGGCAGGTGCGGCCGCTGGAGTCGGTTGACCTGACCCCCGATCCTCATCCAGTCGAAAATAGAGTCCGGCGGTGATGTGAACCGTTGTCGTCGTTGGTGGCAAGAGGCCGGGGCGTGGAGCCCTGGCGTAGCGCAGCGCCCCGGCCGGCAGCGCCGCTGGACAGAGTGTCGGCATAGGCCTCAGGGGTGAGCCACCCGAGGCTGGAATGGGGGCGTCGCTGGTTGTAGTGGCGGCGCCAGTCTTCGAGCGTCGCCCGGGTATGCGGGAGAGATACGAATAGGGTCTCGTTCAGCAGTTCGTCCCGCAGCCGGCCGTTGAAGGCTTCGATGAACCCGTTCTGCTGGGGCTTGCCCGGCGCGATGTAGTGCCAGCCGACACCCGTCCGATCCGCCCAGGCGAGGATCGCGTTTGAGGTCAGTTCGGTACCGTTGTCGCTGACGATGGTCGTTGGCCGGCCGCGCTGGGCGACCAGGCGGTCCAGCTCCCGGGCGACCCGCGTACCGGATAGCGAAGTGTCGGCCACCAGCGCCAGGCACTCCCGGGTGCAGTCGTCGACCACGGCGAGGATGCGGAACCGCCTTCCATCCGTCAGTTGGTCGGCGACAAAGTCCAGGCTCCAGCGCTGATTGGCCGTCGTCGGCAGGGCGATCGGCGCCCGCGTTCCCATCGCCCGCTTGCGGCCACCCCGCTGCCGGACCGTCAGCTTCTCCTCGCGATAGAGTCGCTGCACCCGCTTGCGGTTCACCGCATGGCCCTCCCGGCGCAGGAGCACATGCAGCCGGCGATAGCCGAACCGGCGTCGTTCCTGGGCAAGGGCCTTCAGCCGGTCGCGCAACGCCCCGTCGTCCGGCCGCGTCGCAGCGTACCGCACGCTGCTCCGGTCGACGCCGAGCACCCGGCACGCCCGCCGCTCGCTCATGGCATAAGCCGCCCGCAGATGGGCGGCGGCCACGCGCCGTGCGGCGGGCGTCACCACTTTTTTCCCAGCAGATCCTTCAACGCCGCGTTGTCCAGCATGGTGTCGGCCAGCATCCGCTTCAGCCGCGCGTTCTCGTCCTCAAGGCTCTTCAGCCGGCGGGCCTCCGACACGCCGAGCCCGCCATACTTGGCCTTCCACTTGTAGAAGGTCGGCGAGCTGATCCCATGCCGGCGGCACAGCTCCGTCACCGCCACGCCAGCCTCCTGCTCGCGAAGCACCCCGATGATCTGCTCTTCCGTGAACCGCGATCGCTTCATCCGTCCGTCCCCTCGTTGGGCCGGACGCTACATTCAGGTGGAGGAGGTTTCGGGGGTCAGGTCAGACGAGCGCCGCGCCCTTGCCCTCCCCCGGACAGATCGCGCCGACGATTTAGGCCGACTTGGTTCGGTGGTCGTGCGGCACGGCTCGGCCTGATGCCGCGCCGTGCCCAGCGCCGGGTGACGCCGGGTCTTCTGGCCGACCCTGGCTTCGTCCTGGAACCAGACCTCTATCCCCGGCCGGTGCTTCGGCGGCCTTCGCGCGCGAGAGGTGCGCCAGGAGCGCGGGGACCTTTTTTTGAACGTCTCCCCGGCCTGCGGGTCCTGCGCGTGATGGTGCGGTCGCGCCGACAGCTTGCGAAGGCCCATCGCCCGCAGCCGCTCGCTCATCGTCTGCTTCGACAGGCTCACTCCGAACGTCTCCTGGATCCACCGCGCCAAGCCCGGCGGCTTCGCTGTTCGAATCGTCGGCATGGTCGTCGTCGACGAAACGGACGGCGATCGAGTTGTCGCCGGACTGCGCTTCCATCTCAGCCGCCCAGTGGCGAGCGCCCACCACGATTGCTCGGTCCGGAGCACTTGCAATCGACATTCGAAGTCAATCTGCCCTCCTGCCCGTCGAAAGCAGTACAAGGCACTCTCTAGCGTATTTGGTAGATCCAGCGATGTGCGATGTAAATCTAGCGGTCGAGTATCGCGCGCACCCGAAATGAGAGTTCAGCGAACGTGAAAGGCTTAGTAATAAGCTCTACGCCGGCGTTTAGGCGACCTTGATGCACAATTGCGTTTCGAGCGTATCCCGTAGTGAATAACACCTTCAGATCTGGGCGCATAGCACAGGCATCTCGCGCCAACTCTTGCCCGTTCGTTCCGCCGGGCAGCACGACGTCGGTGAAAAGCAAATCGACTGCGGACTCTGGGCGATCGAGAAGACGCAGGGCCGATAGCGCATCGTGGGCCTCGAGTACGCGATAGCCAAGCTCCCGAAGGATATCTACCGAGTACATCCGGACATCATCATTGTCCTCAACGACCAAAATCGTCTCGCTACCAGATGCCTCGCCAGTAATATCCTCTATACTTGGCGTCAGCTCTGGCGCTACATCGCCTAATAATCGGGGCAAATATATTTTGACGGTAGTTCCTTCATTCGTCTCTGAGTACAGCTTGACGTATCCGCCAGATTGCTTGACGAAGCCATACACCATGGAAAGACCGAGGCCGGTTCCTTTTCCAACCTCCTTCGTAGTAAAGAACGGTTCGAACACGCGCTCCAAGGTTTCCGGGGCCATACCCGAGCCGGTGTCGGTCACACAGATCACGACGTACTGGCCGGCGATTGCGTCTGAATTCGCAGCGATATAGGCGCCGTCCAGATGCGAATTGGCCGTCTCGATGGTGAGCTTGCCACCGTTTGGCATCGCATCGCGCGCATTCACCGCAAGATTGAGGATCGCGTTCTCAAGCTGGTTCGGGTCAACCTCCACTCGCCATAAGCCACCGGCCAGAACAGTTTCGATCTGAATGGTTTCGCCCAGTGTCCGGCTTAGAAGGTCCGACATTCCCGATAGCAGGCGATTTAGGTCGAGCGCTTGGGGCGCCAGCGGCTGGCGCCGAGAGAACGCGAGCAGGCGCTGCGTGAGGACGGCAGCTCGGTTGGCACCGGTCATTGCGTTCTCGGTCGCGCGACGCAGCCTCAAGGCGTCGGAAGGAAGGTGTCGTTTCAATATCTCGAGATTGCCGAGGACCACTTGGAGGAGGTTGTTGAAATCGTGCGCCACCCCCCCAGTCAGGTGGCCAACGGCCTCCATTTTCTGGCTCTGGCGCAACTGGTCTTCCGCCCGCGCCAGGGCGGCGGCATGCTCCCGCTCATCGGTGACATCGCGCCCGACGGCATGTAGATGACCCTGGTCCGGCACCGCCGTCCAAGCTATCGAACGATAGCCGCCATGCTTTTGGCGAACGCGGGTCTCGAAGCGAGCCGTTGTCGCGTCGTCGAACATTCGCTGGACGACGGATGCCGTCGGCGGGGCGTCGTCGGTATGGACGAGTTCCATAAACGAGGCGCCGATCAACTCCTCGCCGTCCCACCCGAGCATCGTCGTCCACGCAGGATTCACGGCCGCGACGATGCCATCCATGCGCGCCACCAGCATGATGTCGGTCGACAGCCGCCACATGCGGTTCCGTTCTGCGGTACGCTCGGCGACCCGTTGCTCCAGCGTCTGATTGAGCCTGCGCAAGGTCTCGTCGATCGCCCGCCGCTCGCTGACGTCCCGCAGGATCGCGGTCACCAGTCCGCGGGCGTCGTTAGTCCAGCGCGCGGCCGAAACCTCGACATAGATGGTGCTCGCGTCTTTGCGGCGACCGCGCAGTTCGACTGGCCGCCCGGGGTCGGCACCTTCGCCTTTCCGCTTCCAGACCTCAGTCCAACCCTCCAAGTCGTAGAAGATCGACGACATCGCGGCCCCGACGAGCTCTCCGGAGGTGTAGCCGAACATGCGGCCGGCGGCCGGGTTGGCCAGTTGGACAATGCCCTCCGCGTCGAGCGTGAGCACGGCGTCAGGCGCATGGTCCACCACAGCGCTGTAGCGTGCGTCGTGCCGGGCGCGCAGGAAGCGGTCGCGCTGCACCGACGCAGTGATATCGGTGATCTGTATCAGGACCTGCTCGAAGGGCGGCCGTTCGCCGATCGGTCGGATCGCGATGTTGTGCACCAGCGTACTGCCCGAGCGAGTCCGCAGTGGGAGCAGGGTCGCATGCAGGGAGTGGCTGAGAAGGCTGGAGGCGCCAGCCGTCAGTGCCCCGTCGATAGCCGCGCCAAATCGGCCGCCAGCCAGATGCGGCAGCACATCCTGCACAGGCCGGCCCAGCACCTGCTCTGAGCGGATGCCACTGGCCACGGCCAACCAGGCATTCCAGACAACGATCCGCTGGCTGCGATCGAGGACAATTACGCCGCAGTCCAGGCCATCGATAACCGCTGGCAACTCGCTGCGGGCGGTCGGCTCTGTCACGGCTATTCGTCGTCCTCACTGTTCCGCTCGATGAATTCGCGCAGCAGCAGCGCCAGCGCTTCCAGCGAGGGCATATCCATCAGCATCGCGATGTAGCCGTTGATGTCCCGGCTCTTCAGCACGAAGTTGATATAAAGAAACAATATTATGTCGCCTGCCTCTGGCGGCGGCGCCATGTTGAAGAGTACTGCCCCTTCACCGCGCACCACTTCCGGCAGCGAGACCTTGAGGCTGCGCTGGAGGATGTTCGCCATGGTCGCCAGGCAGCCGTTCAGGACGATATTGCCCGTTTCGGCCAGCGCCTCCTGCTCGAGCTCGATGATGTCCTCCAGGGACAGCTCGCCACCGGCGACCGCGCGGACCAACTCAAGGCTGTTCGCCTCGTGGAAGATCAGCATCGCTCGACCCGAAATCTCGCCGTCGAAGACCTGGTGAACCGCGACAAGCCGACGCTGCCCGCTCTCGCCGAGCATCGCGATCGCCTCCTCGCGGCCGAAGAGGGCCACGTTCGGCACGGACAGGAGTATCTGCTCGCCAACCATGTCTCGCAGACTACCGGCAGCCTTGCTAACCCCGATATTGACCAGTTCGGTCAGGGCATCCAGTTCAAGTTCGTTCAACACCGCGCTAGGTGCCGCGATCATGACGCACCTGGAAGAGCATCGAGAAATACGGCAAGCGTGTCGACCGTCAGTGGTTTTGGCAGGAACACCGCGCCGATCTCCCGTGCTCGAGAGACGATCTCGATCTGGGCATTGGCGGAGATGAGAGCGATCGGCAACTCCGGGAAGGACGCACGCAGATCGGCCGCCAACTGCAGGCCATCCCGCCCAGGCATGTTGAAATCCACCAGGGCAATATCGACGCGGCTGGTCTTGACAACCTCCAATGCCTGATCGGCATCCGTCGCTTCGACGCGCTCCCAATCTGGCCTGACCGCGCGCAACGCCTTAGCGGCCGCCATTCGCGCCAGCTTGCTGTCATCGACGATAAGTGCGCGCTTGGTCATGGAGCCTGCCTCGGGTTTCGCTTGTTCCAACGGTACATTCGCTCGCCGCACGCGAACTATGGTCCCGCCCGGCGCTCAACCGCCGGTGCAACTAATGATCTCAGGAAAGTCCCCCGGGGTGGGCCCATCAGCGTCGCTCGCGTCGCCAGCAGGATCTGGACTACCGCGGTGTGGGCGTGATCGCATTGACGCCAATCGACAATCCGGCCCGGCCCCTCCAGCAGCAGCCGCAGGAGCGGCTCGGCATCCTCTACCGCGCACCAACCATCGAGCCGGATCGTAGCCGAATCCACCAATAGCACGGTCATCGCAGCAATTCCTCAAGCTCGACGACGATCAGGACTCGTCCGTCACCGAGAACCGATGTGCCGGCCAGGCCGGGGATGTCTGCCAGCAATCCCTGGGTTGGCTGCAGCATGACGTCTACTTGCGTACAGACGCGGTCCACCTCGAGACCGGCCGGCTGGCCCCCCGCGAGAACGATAAGAATGTTCGCGGCGCCAGAAGTTCGTTCCGGCGGCTCGCCGCCGAGCACCCGGGCCAGGGCCAGGACCGGGAGCGTGCGATTGCGCCAAGCCAGCGCTTCGGCGGCACCGATCGCAGTGATGAGCGAGCGATCGACCATGAAGGTTTCGACCACCGCATCCAGCGGGATTCCGAAGACCTGCCCACCTGCCTCGACCGTCACCAGGCGGACGACCATGACCGTGAACGGCATGGTCAGGCGAAGGGTGGCGCCCTCGCCGCGCCGGCTGTCGATACCGACGCGCCCTCCCAGGCGCTCCACGGTCGTTCGCACCACATCCATTCCGACGCCACGACCGGATAGCGCAGTGAGTGCAGACGCCGTGGAGAACCCAGGGGCGAAGACGAGGTCGATCGCCGCCGCGTCGGGCATCGCCGCGGCCACCCCTTCCGACACCACACCGCGCGCGATCGCCACAGCCCGAACCCGGTCGACATCAATGCCGCGGCCGTCGTCGGCGATCTCGACCACGACATTCTGGCCATCGCGACGCCCGCTGAGGCGGATGGTCGTGGCTGGCGGCTTCCCCTGGGCGATGCGATCCTCGGCAGTCTCGGCCCCGTGATCCATCGAATTGCGCAATGCATGCAGGATTGGCTCGAAAAGCGCCTCGACGATCGCCTTGTCGGCTTCGGTATCGCCACCCTCCACGACCAGACGGGCCGACTTGCCGAGATCGTAGGCCATGTCGCGGACCAGCCGCGGGAAGCGCTGGAACACGGTACTCAGGGGCAGCACGCGAATGCCCAGCACGACGTCCTGCAACTCGCCGACCAGGCGGGAGAGCTGCGCCAGCGCCCTCGTCAGCGGGTCACTCACGCCGGCCTGGCCGCCACCATCGATCAGCGCGGCATGGGTGATCGCGTTCTTGGTCACGATCAGCTCGCCCGTCAGCCGGACCAGGCTGTCGACCTTGTCCGCCGCTACACGCAAGGTTCGCGCGCGCTGGTCGGAAATCGTCGCCGTGGCGCCGGCATTGGAAGGGTCTTCCGGTTCCAGATCGGCGACCGGTAGCACTACCGCGGCGATTGCAGCGGCCGCCTGTGCCGCGCCGGTGCTCCCACCGGTTTCGGCGAGCAGCCTGTCCATGGCTTCGGCTTCCCGGCCGAGCCCCTGGCTGCGGAAGACGTTCGCTGCCACGCGCATGGCCGAGGAGATAAGGCCCGTCCCCTCCGATCCGGTGGCGGTCAGCAACTGCGCCTGCTGCGCTTCCAGCAGGGCCCGTGCGGCCGATGACAGCTCTGTGCTCGCCGGCCCGGGGAGGGCCGTCACCTCCTCTGGCAACGTGCGGATCGATGTCTCGCCCAGCACGGCAATCAGATGCCGGGTGGCCTCCTCGGGTGATACGCCCGTCAAGGCAAGGATCGTCAGCCGGCAGGCGAACGGGTCCAGCATGTCCAGCCGCGCCGATGCCGCCGAGCCCTCCAGCTCCAACACCAGCAGGTGCGGGATGCCGGCTACGAATGCCAGCGGGTCCTGTCCTCGGAAGAACGCCGACGGGTCCGGGACATAGCGAATGGCGGTTCGCGCGCCGCGTCCTGCGCCGGGGTGCCGTGCGAGCAGCTGCTGCGCCCAGTCCTCGCCCGGACCGTCGGCTGGCTCGGCCGGCGCCCCGTCAGCGCCGGGAGCCTGCCCTGAAAAGCGTCTGACGACCGCCGCCGCGCCAGCCTCGGCTGAGAGCGGAATCTCGCCGTCGACCTGCATCGCGTCGAACCAGCGGGCGACGTCGTCAAGCGCGTTCAGGCAGTCGCGAATCAACTGCGCGGTGACCGTATCGACGCCTGCGCGAATGCGGGCAAGCGCCCCCTCGACGGCGTGCAGCGCACGCTCCATCGCCTCGAAATCGATGATCCCGGCGGATCCCTTCAGCGTATGAAACGCCCGGAAGGCGCTTTCCAGCGCCGCCGCGTTGCCCGGTTCCTTCTCCAGCAACAGCAGGTCGCTGACCGCTTGCTCGAGCAGCTCTCGCGATTCCAGCAGGAACTGTTCGATCATCTCATCCATGTGGCGGCCCGCACATCAGACCGACATGCTCAAGCAGCACGTCGCGGTCCACCGGCTTCACGAGATAGAAGTTGGCCCCTGCCGCGCGGGCGGCCGCACGATCCTGCTCGCCGGACTCGGTGCTGATGACCAGCGTCGCAATCCCGGCAATCGCCGAGTCCTGGCTGCGCAGGGTGCGCACGAACGTCAGTCCGTCCATGCGGGGCATGTTGATATCGACGATGACGAGGTCGGCGGTCTGTTCCAGCAGCCGTTCCAAGCCCTCAATGCCGTTCATGGCTTCTGCTAGCTCGTATCCGGCGCCACTCAGGATGTCGCGGTAGTAGCGCCGCACCAGGCCGGCGTCGTCTACCACCAGGATACGCTGCGCCATACTCCCTACCACGATCACCCCTTTTCGCCTTGGGGACGCTGATAGACGATGGCATCGGCGAAGCGGCGGACGCTGAACAATGGCGATATCCGGCTCATGGATTCGCTATGGCCCAGGCAGATGAAGCCACCAGGCATCAGGTTTTCGTATAGATTCTCGGCAGCATGCCGTCGCGAGGCATCATCGAAGTAAATCAGCACGTTGCGGCAGAAGATGATGTCGAACTGTCCGTGGGGACGCGTCTGGGCCGGATCGACGACGTTGACGGTCGTGAACTGAACCGACTGTCGTAGATCGTCGAGGATACGCCAGCGCTCTGGCGCCGGTACGACGAAGTATCGCTCGATCAATTGTGGGCTGAGCCGCATCAGCGCGCGCTTTCCATAGTCGCCGAGCCTGGCTGCTTCGAGAACGTGGGTGTCAATGTCAGAGCCGACGATCTCAATCTCGTAAGCGTCCACCTCTGGCCAGTTCTCCAGCAGCCATATCGCTATCGAATAGGGCTCCTCGCCGGTGGAGCATGGCACCGACCATATCCTAATGGGTTCGCGCCGGTTCCGCTGCCGCACCCGTTCCCGCAACAGGTCGGTTGTCAGGCATCGCAGCTGGTGGTCCTCGCGGTAGAAATACGTCTCGTTCACCGTGAAGGCGTTGATCAACTGCTCGATCTCGCCGTCCACATCGCCCCGAAGGCGCGTGAAATAGCTGGCGAAATCGGCGGCACGGGTCGCGGCGATCCGGTCGGCTGCGCGCCGCTCGATGAAATAGCGCTTCGCCTCCCCCAGGATAAGACCGGTCCTGCGGTAGAGAAACTCGCATAACCGGCGCAGATCCTCCTCCGATACCCGGTCCTGGTTAGCCACGGGGCGAGTCAGACATCGGCATTGGAAGAGGGCGCCGCCACCCGTTCCAGGGCGATCCCAATCGCATAGGCGAGGAACGAGTCGTCTGGGAACCGGGCAGCGCACCGGCGCAGGGAGGGCAGGGCTTCGGGCGTACCGGCCTCCGCGATGACCTCGACCGCCGAGGCGCAGACATTGGCGTCCGGGTCGTCGACGAGAACTTGGCAAAGCAGACTGGTCGTCTCGGTCGCCGGCAATCCGATCGCGAGGTCGCACGCCAATAGCCGAACGTCGGTGTCGCGATCGCGCAGCAGGGCAGGCAAATACGGCAGGACGCCAACACCGATGGTCCGCAAGGCATCCAGCGCGCCGGTGCGAATGCTGGCATCGTCCGATCGCACGCGCAGCGCGAGGGCCGCTATGCTCTCCGGGCTGCCGATGCGGGCGAGGCCGGTGAAGATCGCTTCCCGTACCCGCGGCTCGGTCTCGGAGGCGAGCGCGGCGTCCAGAGCCAGAGCATCGCCGAGCTCCCCGGCTATCCGCCGGGCGGCCGACCACCGCTCGTCGACAGACCCGCGCGCCAACAATTCCAGCAGATCGCCGGCCGAAGTCCGGGCTTCCTCGCCAACTGGAAGCCCACGGCGTACGAGCGGCATCTCAATGCACCAGCGCGCGGAGCTGGTCTGCAATGCGGTAAAGCGGCAGCACCCATTCCGCTCCGCCGGCCTTTGCCAATGCGCCGGGCATGCCCCAGACCACCGCCGTCTCCTCGGCCTCGGCAATGGTTCGGCCGCCCTCGGCACGCAACCTAGTCATCGCCGCGGCGCCATCGTTGCCCATGCCGGTCATCAGCACCCCGATGAGTTGGCTCGCTGGAAGGATCTCCATCGCGCTGACAACAAGCCGATCGGTGCTGGGGTGCCATGGGTAAGTCGATTTAGCGACCGCGGCCATTGCCACCAGTCGCCCCGCCCGCCGCGAAACCACCAAGTCGGTATCGCCCCGGCCGATGTAGACGGTCGCCGGCAACAGATGCACCGGCTCGGTCACCTCAACCACACTCAGCTCGCAGAGTTGGTCAAGCCGGCGCGCGAGTGCGCCGGTGAACGTCGCGGGCATATGCTGGGCTACCAGGATTGGCCATGGAAACGACCCGGGCAGGGGCGATAGCAGTGCCTCGAGCGCCGGCGGGCCACCCGTCGATGTTCCGACCAGAACCAGCCCGTTGCCGGTCACTGGGCGGGCGGCCGCCGACCGATCGACCGCTGCCGCCTGCGGTCGACGCCGCGTTGGGGCAGTGCCGATGGTGTGACGGACACGTTCCTTAAGGCGGAGGCTGGATCGCAAGGTGACGCCGGCGGCGGCGCGGACCTTCGCCACGAGCTGTGGCCCCCATTCCTTGATATGGAGGGAGACCGCGCCGCGTGGCTTGGCGACGAAGTCGATCGCACCTAGTCGCAACGCCGCCAGCGTAGCACCGGCCCCGGCGGCCGTGATCGAAGACACCATGACGACGCGGCTCGGCCGTTCGACCATGATGCGGTCGAGACATGCCAGACCGTCCATGTTCGGCATTTCAACATCGAGGGTGATCACGTCTGGGGCGAAGGCGGTGAGACGGTCCAGCGCCTCGACGCCGTCCCGGGCAAACTCGACCTCGAAGTCCAGTTCCTGCCGAAAGATCGTGCCCAGCAGTTTTCGCACGAGCGCGGAATCGTCGACCACCAGGACGCGGATCACGTGCCCGCCTGCGCTGCCCTCGCCCCCAGGCGCTCCAGGACGCCCTGCTCCGCGGGACTGAGAAGCTGGGCCGGATCAAGCAGCAGCACGATCCGGCCCGACGCCGGCAGGCTGACGAGGCCAATGATCAGGCGGCTTGCCTCGCCGGTTAGGTCGGGCGGCGGCTCGATCTCGGCCGCGGTCGTCCGCAACACCTCGGAGACGCTATCGACGATCAGCCCGGCCCTTAGCCGGCCCGCCCGCACCACGACCAGGCGGCGCGAGTCGCCCTCTCCTTCCAGGCGTGCCATGTCGAAGCGTCGGCGCTGGTCCACGATCGGCAGCACCTCCCCCCGCAGGTTGACGACGCCTTCCAGGAACTTCGGGGCTCGTGGCACCCGGGTGATCTGTGCCGGCACCTTGGCCACCTCGTCGATCATTTCGACCGCAAGGCCGAATTCGCTGTCACCGAGACGAAACACCAAGAAGGCAATCGTTGTACCCGCGGGCGCACTCGAGGCGCCGTCACGCGACTCCCTGCTGGCAGGGCCCAATCGATGCATCACATCCTCCCGGAACAGCTGATCGGTCGCCAGGATCGAGACGGGCTTCCGACCGGCCGGGCTGCGGTAGATGGCCTTGATCCGGGCTTCGCCGCCGGTGCGGCTCGCCAGGATCGCAGGCGTGGGTTCGATCGCAGCATCATCGGCAGCGACAATACCTAGCATCCGGTCGGCCACGAGCCCGACCTGGTTGCCCGCGACATCGACAACGACCACCTTTTCACGGCCGTCGGCACCCGTTCGCGGCGGAAAGCCCAGCAAGCCCCGCAGGGACAGCAGCGGCAGCAGGCCATCGCGCAACGTGGCGATGCCCAGCACCAGCGCCTCGGCCCGGGGCACCAGGGCCAGCTGGGCCGGTATGGTGATGATCTCGCGGATCACTTCCAGAGGCAGGGCGTACTCCTGCCCCGCGACATCGAATGTCACCAGCTTGCCACGGCGGTCCGATGCTTCGTCGGCAAGCGCCGAACGGCCCTTCGACCGATCCTGTCGGGCGACGGTCGAGGGTGGTGGGACCGCGCGCGTCGACGCCGCGAAGGCCAGTGCGATCAGGGCGTGGAGATCCAGGATTCGGACGACTTCGCCGGCGGCGTCGATCACTGTGCGATCGAGGCGAAAGGCACCTGCGAGGCGCTCGCCGGGCTCGGTGCCAAGACTGGCCGAGCGCGCCTCAATATGGCCCACATCGACTGCGGTCACCCCGTGGACGGCATCAACCACGACCGCTATGCGCGCCGGCAGGTCGAGGACAATAGCCCGGGCGCCATCGCCAATGGCGGCGGCAGGTAGGCCCAGCATCGACCGCAGGCTGACGAGCGGCATTACCGTGCCGCGCACATTGCCGAGCCCGAGCAGACTGGGCGGTGCCAAGGGCACGCGTGCCACCGTTGGCAGGCGCACGATCTCGGCGACATCCTCGGTGGTAACAGCATAGGAACGCTGGTCAACCCGGAATACCAGGAAGCGCCGGACTGCCCGGTCCTCCGCCCCGGCGGCCGGGACCCGGCTACCCATCCTGGCGCCTGAGCTCGTCGGCTAGCGACGCTATCTCCTCGATTGAGGCTGCCAGTTCCTCGGCACCGCTGGCCTGCTCGGTAGATGCAGTCGCGGCCTCGTGCGCGGCCGCACTGTTCTCTTCGGCGGCCGCAGCGATCTGGCGAGCCGCGCCCGCGGCCTCGGCAATCGCTGTCCGGATCGCCTCTGCGCTCTGCCGGATCGCCGCGCTGGAATCGCCCAGCAGGCCGACATCGGAAGCAAGGCCGTCAAACGAAGTGGCGAGCCCCTGGTTGGCTTCGATCTCGCTGTCGGCCACTAGCACTATCTGCTCCAGGTCGCGGCGCAGTGTGGCCATCTGGTCGAGGATTCCCCTTGCCGTCTCCTTGATATCGCTGACGTTCTTTGAAGCGTCGCGCGCCAAGTTGCGAATGTCGCCGGACACGACGGCGAAGCCCCGACCGCTGTCACCTGCACGGGCGGCTTCGATTGAACCGCTGACCGCCAGCATGCTGGTCTGCACCACGGTCAGCGCGATCGCGTCGACGATCCGGTCGATCCGGCGGCCGATCCCCTCCAGCTCGATGACCCTGCCGAGGCTCGCCCTAGTGTCGGCGACCGCTGTTCCCGCACCCGCGACCAAGCTCTCGACTGCCAAGCGTCCGCCCGCAATCGCCGTGTTGAGCGCGGCCACCTGCTTGTTTGCAGCCGTTGCGTTCTCGGTTGCCACCGCCGCCGTCTTCTCGATCTGGGCCAGGGCGGCCGATGTCTCTTGTGTCGCCGACGCCTGTTCCTGCGAGCCGCGATTGATCTCAGTCACCGCCGCCATGATCTGGCTGGCGGCGCTCGAAAGCTCCTGAATGGTAGCCGACAGCTGTTCGGCGGCGGCACCGATCTGCGACGTGACGCCGTCGGCGGCCGCCCCGGCGCGGAGCGTTTCACTCAGGCGTGCGAGCGACTGGGCTGCTGCCAACCCCTGCTCCAGTGATTGAGCCTGCTGTTCAACTCCGCTCCCTGCTTCGGTCGCCGCCGCGGATTGCTGAGCAGCAGCGCTCGCTACCTGCTCGGCCCCGCGCTGGGCTTCGCTCGCCGAGCGCTCGGCCTGGATAGCAGCGTCTAGGATCGACTGCGCGCCGTCCGAGATGCGTGTCATCTCCTCGGCCAGCCCGTCTAGGGTGTGGACGATGGCGCCGCCGGCGGCGGCGTCCGCCTTCGCCACATCGGCAGCCGCCTTGACGGCCGCCGCGATGGCCTTGACGTCGGCTTGGATGGCTTCGGTGAGCGCCTCCACCTCGACCGCACTTGCATCGGAACTTGCCGCCAGTGCTCCGACCTCGTCGGCAACGACCGCGAAGCCGCGACCATGCTCGCCGGCGCGGGCCGCCTCGATGGCAGCGTTGAGGGCCAGCAGAGCCGTCTGGTCCGAAATCCGGCTGACGGTCCGCGCGACCTCGCCGACATCGCGCGCCCGGCGCTCGAGCTCGTCAGTGAGCTGGATCGACCGGCTCTGGCGCTCGGCGTTCCGCTCGATGGTGCGGATTGAAGCCAAGATGCGTACCGCGGCCGTGCCCATGGCAGTCCGAACCGCCTCGGTTCGCGCGCGCGAACCTTCGGCCTCCCGCCGTGCCGCCGCGAGGTTCGCAGAAATCCCCTTGATGCCTACGTGCTGCGCCTGGGAGCTGCCGGCGGCCTCTTCTGCGCCTGCGGCGATCTGCTCCATGGAGCGACGGAGCTCCTCGGCGGCAGAGGATGCCTCGGTCAGCCCGGCCGCCAATTCCTCGGTGGCCGCAGCAAGGCGTTCGGCGATCTTATCTTTCGGCGCAGTCGGCGCGCCCGCTACTGCGGACGACGGCGGCCGAGGCGAAGTCATTTCCGGCGAACCGGCCGCGGTCCGTGCCGGCTTCGGCAGCCGCGCCGCCTGGCCCGTGATCTTTGAAGTTTTGACCAGGGCCATGACACTCTCGATCTGTCGGGGGGAGGCCCACGCTGCAGCAACTGCACCGCGCGGATTTCACTATTGTCGTCGAACTTGCCAAGCTATCCAACAGATCCCTGCTCTGGACCTACCGAGACTGAGCGCGAAGGGCGCGGAATTGGCATAGGACATCGTCGATATCGGCAACCTAGCGGCACGGAAGGTGGTCGACGCGGGCGCGGTCGGGCTGCACTGGTATCCAGCGGTTGCACTGTGTGGCGCCCCTGGAATTAGTGGCTCACGAAGGCACAGGGAGTCGGCGCCGTGCCGCCGTGCGCGCCATTGAGTGTCCTGTCGACAGGCACGGCCCTGAAGCCGCCGCACTTGAAGAGGGATGCTGCATCCCTATCCCGCGGGCGTTCGAGATCAACCGGCCGGACTACAGCGAGGCCGGTCGTGCCTACCCTAGGTAGGCCCATGTCAGACTGGCCCAGATGAACACCCCGAATATGCCGATGGCGAAGATAACGAGGAGCGCGCAGCGGATCGAAGGTACCTTCCCGCATAGCCAATTGAGCATGATCTGTGCGCCGTCGTCAGAGCATAGCCAAGCGATAGCCGGCGCGAGGTGGGTCCGAACCTCGCGCCGTCTCGCATGGCACGAAAGGATCATAGCCGTCGAGATCGACGCGAAGTGTGAGTTGAAGCACCCCGCGTCGCCCGGTGCCCTCCGGCGCTCAAGGGTATGGGAGCCGGCGGGTCCGTTCATTCAACTGGTCTGGACGATGGTTGTTCCGGTCAATCGCCTCGGTCGGACACCTCGGATCTCGGACAGCCGCACTGAGATTCCGGCTGGTGGAAACCTGATCGACCTATCGGCAATTCGGCGGTCTCACGTTGACGTTCGTTCGCTTGACGGCGGCCGGGTGTGCCGGCCGATCAGTCTGACCGTCTAATACCAAGTCCGGCTGTTCATGACCGATGTGCCCACGCCCGGAGACCGATGGACATGATCTTCCATGGCTGGTCGACGAGCTTGTTCCAGGCGTGGGCGCAGTGGTCGAGGATGTCGTCGTGGGATCGGAAGACGCGGTTCGAGAGCCAGTTGTCGCGCATGAACTGCCAGACGTTCTCGACCGGGTTCAGCTCCGGCGACTTGGCTGGCAGCGGCACGATCGTAATGTTGGCCGGGACGACAAGCCGCTCGGAGAGGTGCCATCCAGCCTGGTCCATCAAGAGCAGGGCATGGGCGCCGGGAGCGACGGTGCGGCTGATCTCGGCCAGATGGAGTTGCATGGACGGCACGTTGCAGCGCGGCAGGACGAGGGCCGCGCCCTTGCCCGCGGCCGGACAGATCGCGCCGAAGATGTAGGCCGACTTGGTGCGCTGGTCGTGCGGCGCGCTCGGCCGGGTGCCGCGCCGGGCCCAGCGCCGGGTGATGCCGTTCTTCTGGCCTACACGGGCTTCGTCCTGGAACCAGACCTCTATCCCGCCTGGGGCTTCGGCGGCTTTCGCGCGCGCGAGGCGCGCCAGGAGCGCGGGGAACTTTTTTTGAACGTCTCCCCGGCTTGCGGGTCCTGGGCATGGTGGCGCGGCCGAGCCGACAGCTTGCGGTAGCCCATCGCCCGCAGCCGCTCGCTCATCGTCTGCTTCGACAGGCTGACCCCGAAAGTCTCGTGGATCCATTGCGCGAGGTCGATCAGCCGCCAGCGGACGACGCCGTGCACGGCCGGGATCGGGCCAGCCTCGACCAACCTGGTCACCTCCGCCCATTGCTCGGCCGACAGCTTCGAAGAGGGGCCGCCAGCCTTGCGGTCGATCAGGCCATCCGGACCGTCGGCGTTGAACGCCAGCACCCAGTCCCGCACCGTCTGCAAGCCGACACCGCCCAGCTTGGCTGCATCGCTCCGGCTACCGCCGTCATAGATCGCCGACAGCGCCAATAGCCGCCGGGCCTGGCCGGCGTCCTTCGAACGCTTTGCCAATCCCCGAAGCGCCGCTCCGTCATAGTCTCCGCGCAGCCCGATCGGTGCAGCCATGGCGAACTCCATACCGTTCGCCATCCTTGAATCAGAACTCCGACCCCAGCGGAATCCCCTTCGTGAGTCACCTCACGCCGGACTTGGTATAAGGCTCGCCAGCGATCCGCCTAGATGAGGAGACGGCAGTATCCGCTTGCGTAGGGCAATAGCGCATAACGCCCGATTGTTGAGCACACGGCATGATCGTGCCCCGTGGGCGGAGAACAATCAGGACTCGCCGCGCAGCTGCTTTGGCGGCCGGCGTTGCGTCATCGCGGAGGCTTTGCCTACCTGACCGTCAGGAGTTGGCGCGCTTCGACCCGAATTGAAGACCTTGCCGATTTCCGACGGGAGAAGAGGCTGAAGCGGCCCGAACTGATCGGCTTGGCCGCGGATGAGGTGGCCGGTGAACTGGCGGCTCTTCTGCAGCCACGCCCGCCCTGGATTGTGACGGCTGTTGCTCCTGGGCATTCCCGGGAGCGGCTGTCCTGGGCGGTGCTACTGGCGATTGCTGTTGCAGAGCGTCTGAAGCTGCCGTTCGTCGAGCTGTTCCACACCCGCCCGGTCAACGGGTCGAGCCATCCGCGCCAAAACCTCGCCCTGCCACCATTGGAATGGGCGGCCACACCCGCCAATCCTGCCATCGTCGTCGACGACGTGGCGACAAGTGGATGGCACATGGCCGAGGCGCTCGGTGCGCTACGTGACTGTGGGATACCGGCAATCGGGGCGGCATGGATCGCAGGCATAGTCCGCGGACGGCCGGAGTGATTTTACCACCCACGACACCGGGCGCCTCAGCCCCAACGCTTACGGAATGCCAGGCAGAGTGATGGCAATTAAAGGGTGACACCAAATTCGCAGACTGGTGGCGCCATGGCCTTGTTTAAGGACGCACCGCCTCCGCCGAACCCGACCCCATTGCACCCTGAATAGGTGCCAATCGAGCAACTGACTACGTTGCTCACAGCTGTCGTAGAGAAGGTCACCCGAACCTTCGCATCGCAGTATTTTCCATTCGGATCGGTAATTTCCACCCTGATCTCGCCATCCGGGGGCGTGAGGCCCTCTGTCAGCGGATAGGTGTAAGCCACGGGAGTTTGCCTTCGCGCGAACATCGATCCCGTCTGCGACCCAAACGTGCTTGATATGGCGAAATTCGCCGTCCAATCGGTGTTGTTCACGAGAAGGAAGGCAATGCTGTAGTTGACTGCTCCAGCTGGAGTTACCGC
Organism: Stella humosa; assembly: GCF_006738645.1. Classification (GTDB taxonomy): domain Bacteria; phylum Pseudomonadota; class Alphaproteobacteria; order ATCC43930; family Allostellaceae; genus Allostella; species Allostella humosa. The sequence continues at coordinate 4,292,660 of NZ_AP019700.1, forward strand.
CAGCATCGTCACCGCAATGGCAGCCGAACCCAAACGCCAAGACATCCGCCGGCTCCCTCGTTGTTCTATTCAGCTCAACGATAGACCCAGTTGAAGCAGGAGCATAGGGTAAGGATCCGTCCCCTGCTTGCCTGTCTTCACCCCACGCGCGGAGAGCTTCGATGACCCTGGCCAGCCCTGTCGGCAGGCACCCGGTGCAACCGTTCGGATGGGGTTCCTGACGCTGGCCCGGATCTGATCCGTGCCCATTCCCGCCCCCGATCACGTAGTCAGCGACGTGCCGGACCTTCGGATCGTCCCTCAGCAACTTTGGGAAGCGTGACGTGACCCCCTGAAACTCCTCCAGAAATAATTAGAGTCCGCCCCAAGGAAGGGACGGACGAATGAAACGATCAAGGTTCACGGAAGAGCAGATCATCGCGATCCTGCGCGAGCAGGAGGCGGGCGTGCCGGTGGCAGACCTTTGCCGCAAGCACGGTCTGAGCTCGCCGACGTTCTACAAGTGGAAGGCCAAGTACGGCGGCCTGGACGTGTCGGAGGCCCGGCGTCTAAAGGCGCTGGAGGACGAGAACGCCAAGCTCAAACGGATGCTGGCGGACGCGATGCTCGACAACGTCGCGCTGAAAGATCTGCTTGGAAAAAAATGGTGACGCCCGCTGCCCATCGGGAGGCCGCGGTGTACCTGCAGTCGACCTACGAGATGAGCCAGCGGCGGGCGTGCCGGGTGATCAGCACCGACCGCACCAGCGTGCGCTACCAGGCCACGCGGCCTGACGACGCCCATCTGCGCGAGCGCCTGAGGGCCCTGGCCCAGGAACGACGGCGCTTCGGCTACCGCCGGCTGCATGTGCTGCTGCGGCGCGAGGGCCATGCGGTGAACAAGAAGCGCGTCCAGCGGATCTACCGCGAGGAACGGCTGACGGTGCGCCGGCGCGGCGGACGCAAGCGAGCCGTGGGCACAAGGCGGCCGATCGAGACGCCACTGGCGGCCAACCAGCGCTGGAGCCTGGACTTCGTGTCCGACCAGATGACGGACGGGCGGCGCTTCCGCATCCTGACCGTGATCGACAACTGCACCCGTGAGTGCCTGGGCCTGGTGCCCGACACCTCGCTGTCGGGACGACGGGTGGCTCGCGAGCTCGACGTCATCATCGGCCAGCGCGGGCGTCCGGACATGATCGTCAGCGACAACGGCACCGAATACACCTCCAACGCCATCCTCGGCTGGGCCGACGAGACCGGCGTCGGCTGGCATTACATCGCGCCGGGCAAGCCTCAGCAGAACGGCCACAACGAGAGCTTCAACGGCCGCCTGCGGGACGAGCTGCTGAACGAGACGCTCTTCCGCTCGCTGCCGCATGCGCGGGCCGTGCTGGAAACCTGGCGGCGCGACTACAACGAGCAGCGGCCACACTCCAAGCTCGGCTGGATGACGCCCAGGGACTACGCCCGCGCCATCTGCGGACCGACCGGCGACCGCGCTGCGCAGCCTGGGGGCTCCGCGCGGACGCCTCTTGCCACCCACCTAAACCCAGGCTCAGATCAACCCAGGACTCTCGTTATGGCTGGATGAGAAACGGGGGTCACGTCAAGCGGTGCACGCGCGCCGCGCCCAACAGAAGCGCGCCACCCGACCCGACGCCGGCGAACGCCCCTTCTGGGCCCAGCGTAGGCCAAGGCATCTTTTCTCCGGCGAGATGCGCTGCGGAGCGCGTGAAGGTGCCTATACCAAGGTGGGCGCGAACCTGTTCAGCTGTGCCAGCGCGCGGAACAACGGCACCTGCGACGATCGGCTGAACATCCGCCCGAAGTTCTGGAAGTCGCCGTCGTCGACGGCTTCCGCAACCACCTCCTCGACCCGGACTTGTTCAAGGTGTTCGCGGCCGAGTTCCATGCCGAGGTGAACCGCCTGCGCATGGATGAAGGCGCAGATAGGGCGGCGGCCGACGCCGAGTTGCAGCGGATCGAGCAGAAGTTGAAGCGCATCGTGACCGCGATCGCCGACCGCGCATCCGGGCGCATCTTCCAGGCCAGATCACCGAACTGGAGCCCGGCAGGACGAGTTCAACCGCCTGCTGGCAGCCCCTGCTCACATGTCCGAGCCAGCTACATAAGCCCCAAATCCGACACGGCGATACTTAGCATGCGAGGCGTATTTGCGACTTGGCCACAGGCGGCGGTGAACGGTAGGCGCTTCTCGGCCAGTTGCGGACGTTGACAACTCGCCCGTCTCCCATTCACTTCCGTTGGATGATCAGCGTCCAAAAAGCCTGCCCTATCGTCAGCAGAACTACCGAGCATGGGCTCGAAGTTCTCGCCTTTCGGCATCCGTCGGCGGGATGCCAGTTTGTGAAAGGCACCATTGAGAAAGGGGAACTGCCCCGGGATGCGGCTAGCCGTGAACTTTTTGAAGAAAGTGGTTTGATATGTCCGGTGGAGATGGCTGCCTTGGGCACGACGGATATAGGGCCGGAACGGATAATATGGCACTTCTTCACTTGGGGCTCGACAGGGCTCCTGGACTGCTGGGAACATGCCACGGACGACGATGGTGGCCACACGTTCGCATTCTTCTGGCATCCAATCAGTGTGCCGCTTGATGGAGATTGGCACCCGATCTTCAAGGAAGCCTTCCAGTTCGTCTGTAGTCATCTAGCTGCTCGATGATCGCCATTGGCGGATCAGTGCCATTGCGGCATTCGGTGATCTGTTGCGAAGAGCTTGCTATTGCGCTAGCTCAACAGGATGACAGCCGTCCCCAAATCCAGTGTTATCCGCATTAAAGCCTTGGGCCTCCATTGGCGCGGCCCCCGGCTCCTGGGATTTGAGGTTTACGACCATGAAGGTCGTCTCAAGGGCGTGCGGCCGCTAGGCGGTAGCATTGCGTTTGGCGAATCCGCAAAAGATGCCGTCATCAGAGAATTCAAAGAAGAGATTGACGTGGAAGTTTCCGTTCTCGCAGGTCCCACGGTCCTGGAGAACGTCTTCGTCCACGAGGGCCAACGCTGTCACGAAATCCTATTCATTTTCGACTTGGCATTTCCTCCAGGAGCTTTCGAGGCACAGGAACGCATTCAATTCCAAGAAGATGACGGTACCTCAATGGTGGCAGCTTGGTATGATCCGCGAGAATTAGACATTGACGGAAGCCCGGAGCTTTACCCGAAGGGCCTCAAAACTCGTCTACTTGGTCGATGACCGGTGTTGGCGCTGAGCCGACGTTCAAATGAAAATCCTGCGGCAGCTTTTCACTCCAGTTTTGCGGCCCCTTTCATCGATGGCGGCATGACAGCGCATTCCGGCCGTTTTCCCCGAGCGAATAGGAGCGGCGGCGACCCTAAGCGACTGGCTGAACACGCTCTGAAATAATGCGGAGGAACGCGGGCACAAACCCCGGACTTCAGCCAATCTGATGGCATTCCTTCGCATTGTGGTTTGCTGTGGATAACGCCGGTTATGTCGACCTCACCATAACTCCAGCCACGATCCGATTTAGGCGGCGTGGTCGTCCCGTACCTCGGGCATCAAGGCCAGGTCGGCCGACAGGAAGGCCGCGCCAAGCTCGCAACAAGCTCCTCCATCGCATAGCCTTCCTCCCCGAAGCGCTTGCGCCCGAAGCTGCGGTCTAGAGCACGTCCTGTTGAACGCCGACTCTGTGAATGGGTGACGGACTGTCCGGTTTGTGATTCACCGTCTCTGTTGAAGGAGGCGGTGATGACGCGGGCTTACGGTGATGATCTTCGGTCACGGGTTCTGAAGGCGGCTGCGGAAGGCGCTTCGGCGCGGGCGGCGGCGGCCCGGTTCGGGATCGGCGTTTCGACGGCGATCGTGTGGATCCGGCGCGCCCGGCAGGATGGTGAGCGCACGGCCCGGCGGCAGGGCAAGCCGCCGGGCTCGCGCCTGGACGCACACGAGGCATTCATCGTTGCGATGATCCAGGCGGACCGGGACGTGACCCTGAACGAGACGGTTGCTCGGCTTGCGACCGAGTGCGTTGTGGAAATCCGCCGCAGTGCCCTGAGCACCTGGCTTCGCGGTCGCGGCTGGACGTTCAAAAAAAGTCCGCACACGCACTGGAGCAGGACCGTCCCGACATCCTGAAGCAGCGCCAGGAGTGGTTCGACGGCCAACCGGACCTGGACCCCGAGCGACTCGTCTTCATCGACGAAACCGGCCTTTCCACCAAGATGGCCCGCCTGCGCGGCCGCGCTCCACGCGGCGAGCGCTGCCGTGCCGGCGTGCCGCACGGACATTGGAAGACCACGACGTTCGCCGGTGCCTTGCGCCTGACCGGGATGACCGCGCCCTTCGTCTACGATGGCGCCATGAACGGCGAGGTCTTCCTGGCCTACGTCGAGCAGGTGCTGGTTCCGACGTTGCGGGCGGGCGACATCGTCATCATGGACAACCTCCCCGCCCACAAGCCCGAGCGTATCCGGGAGACGATCGAGAAGGCTGGGGCCACCCGCATGCTCCTGCCGCCCTACAGTCCCGACTTCAACCCGATCGAGAACGCCTTTGCCAAGCTCAAGGCCCTGCTGCGAGCCAGGGCCGCGCGCACCATCGACGCCCTCTGGGATGCCGTTCGATCGCTCATCCGCCGCTTCTCACCAGCCGAATGCGCAAACTACTTCAAGGCTGCTGGATACGAACCGGAGTAAGCCGGATCTGCTCTAGTTGCGCTCAGCGCCCCGATTACCGCCTCCGCCAGCTTCGAGGACGATTGCGGGTTCTGGCCAGTCATGAGGTTGCCGTCAGTGACCACGAAAGTGCCCCAGTTGCGCCCCTGCTCGAAATGGGCGCCTTTCTTGCGCAGCGTGTCGGCGAGCAGCCAGGGCGCATTGTCGGCGGTCCCGAACTCGATCTCTTCCTCGTCCGTTAGCGAGGTCATCCGGCGGCCGGCGAACGGCCATTGGCCGTCCGCGTCGGTCGCAGCGAGGAGCGCGGCCGGGCCGTGGCACACAGCGGCGATCACCTTGGACCGCTTGTCGGCCTCGACGAGGACACGGCCCATGTCTGGATCCTTGTACAGGTCCTCCACTGGACCATGTCCGCCAGGCACCACAACCGCGTCGTAAGTGCTGGTGTCGATATTGGCGAGGACCAGGGGTTGCTCGATCCGTTCGGCATTCGAGGCGAGATAGCTGCGCATCTGGTCGGCGATGTCGTCGCCGACGACCTTCGGGTCGAGGCTTTTCTTGTCCATCGTCGGAATCACGCCACCGGGGCTCGCCAGATCGACTTGATAGCCGGCCTTCACGAATGCTTCGTCGAGATCCACGAACTCTTGGGCCCACACGCCCGATTCATAGATCGAGCCGTCTGCGCGGGTCCATTTGTCGGCCGCGGAAAGAACAATCAGAACCTTGGTCATCACACTTCTCCTGCTTGGGTGGTTTGCAAATTCGGGCGGAGACTAGGCAGGAACCGGCTTTGGTCCCTCCGCCATCGCCTTGCCGCCGCTAGAGCGCATGTCGCTGACGGTCTGGTCGGGCAGCGGCAGGCAAGCGCGTATGATGCACCTGCACCTGCGCACCGGCCTTTCCGAGCGCAACCGCAACAGCCCGGCCCGTTCCACGTGCGGCGCTGATGACGAGCGCGGTCTTCCCGCTGCACGAGTGCACGGTGTCCTTCATCGTTGCTGCTCCGCATAGTTTGACGCTACGCGACGGCATCCCGTCGCTCATCCCTGGGATATGCCTCGTTGGCAAATGCCCTTGGTAGACAAGCTATAAAATAGGGGGCATTCCCTTCGGGGGAATTACTTTATATATTCCGCCTATATACCCTGGAGGCATAACGACGAAATGGAATTGCGGCATCTCAGATATCTCGTGGCGGTCGCCGAGGAAGGCAGCCTCAAGAGGGCGGCCGAGAAGCGTCTCCACACCGCGCAGCCATCTTTGAGCCGCCAATTGCGCGATCTCGAACTCGAGGTCGGCACCGACCTCCTCAAGCGCAGCTCGCGCGGGGTCGAGCTCACGCCCGCGGGACAGGCGTTCATCGAGCATGCCCGGCTGTCGTTGTACCAGGCAGGGGAGGCGGTCGCTGCGGCACGGCGCGTGGTCAGGCCGACCAAGACCAGCTTTTCAGTCGGCTTCTTGACCGGGCAGGAGGTCGAGTGGCTGCCCCATGTGACCAATGTGCTCAGCGGGCAATTGAAGAATATCGACTTCAGGGTATCGAGCGACTTCTCTCCGGACGTCGCCCAAGCAGTTAAGCTGGGCGAGATCGATCTTGGATTCTCGCGTATCGAGCCGCAGCCCGACGTCATCTACAAGGTCATCGCGCACGAGCCGATTGTTGTGATCCTGCCGAGCGATCATCCTCTGGCCGGAAAGCCAGAGATTGATCCGGGGGAACTCGACCCGGAAACTTTCATCGGATATTCCGACACGCCACACGTCTTGAGGGGGATCGTTGAGAAATACCTGGGCGATCGGGGCGTGAGGGTTTCACCCACTCATTTCCTCGACGGGTTTGCCACCGGCATCTCCCTTGTGGCGTCCACTCGCGGCGTTACTCTGCTGCCGGCCTATGTCGAACCTCTACTGCCCTGGTCGGTGGTGAGCCGGCCACTCTCCGGCAAGCCTCCAGTCATTGAGATCGCGGCAGGCTATCGGGCCGACAATCCCTCACCCGTGCTCCATAGCTTCCTGGAGAAAATTGACGAACTGATTGCCTCCCACGCCGCCACGCCAAGGCTGATGCGCCCACAACGTTAGCGTTCTTGGCGACGCCAACTATTCTATTACATCGACACTATCGGATGATTCACAGACGGACGTAGCCGTGCGAATCTCGGCCGTCAGGTGCGCCTGTACCGGACGGTGGCGGGCTTAAGCCAGACCCAACTGGCCGAGACCATCGGGCTCACATTCCAACAGGTCCAGAAGTATGAACGCGGTAGCAACCGCATATCCGCCAGCGTTCTCACGCGGATTAGCGCGACGCTGGGGGTAGCCGTGGACGCCTTCTTCCCCAATGAAGGGGTCGAGGCGCTTGAGAGCAATGACGGCATCATGCTGCGACGGGAGGCCATTGAGTTGGCGCGCGCGTTCGAGCGGCTACAGGACCCGGAGCTACGGTCGGCGGTGATGGATCTCGTGGTGAAGCTTGGGCACCTGGTACCGGCGCCCAAACCAATCGTCGCCAAACGGCCTGCCGGATAATCCGCCTTCCCGCCTGTTCAGCTTCGCAGCAGGCCGTCTTCGGCGTCGACACCCGAACTTCCTGGGAAAGCCGCGGCGATGGCGCTGGCTGGGAGCCGCAGATGGTCCCGCAGCAGCCCCTTCGCGATAGCGCGCAGGTCGCGTGTCGGTTGCAGGTCCCGCTTCTCGAACAGCCTGTCTTCCGACAATCCCGGCCAGTCGGCCAGGACCCGACCTCCGCGCACGACGCCACCCAGCAGGAATGCGGCACCACCCGTGCCGTGGTCGGTACCATTATTGCCGTTGACCCGCGCTGTGCGACCGAACTCCGTCATGACGAGGATAGCGGTACGGTCCCACACTTCGCCGAGCTGGGCACGCATGGCCGCCAAGCCATCGTCCAGCTGCCCTAGAACTGGCTCGAGGCGGCGTGGCTGGTCTGCATGGGTATCCCAGCCGCCGATCTCCAAGGCGGCGACGCGCGGTCCATGTGGCGCTGCCAGCAACGTGCCGGCCGAGGCCGCTAGGGCCATGAAGCCCCCTCCCCGCTGTGGCTCCTCCATCAGTACGCTACTGGCGTAACCGCGGCCGCGTAGCCCTTCCAATACCGCGGGGCCCAGCAGTGGGTCGGCGTGCAGCGTTTCGGCCATGCGGGCGTAGAGATCGGGCGGTGGGCGCACCGGGCGCGGCGGCGCCCACATGCCGACCCGGCGAGGCCCACGCATCAGCAGCGGGAGATCCAGGCCTACGGCCAGCCCCACTTCGGGCCGGTCGGACGGCACGTTGGGCAGGCTTTCCAGCGCGCGATTGAGCCAACCGGACGTGAGGCGCTCCGGCGCCCCACTCTCCATCATGTCCTGCGCCTCGAAATGGCTCCGGTTGCGATAGGGGCCGGCAACGGCGTGGATCGGCAGCACCGCCCCTTCGCGATAGTAGCCGTGCAGATTGGCCAGCCGCGGGTGCAGACCAAAAAAGCCACCGCAATCGAGCAGGCCACCCTCCTGCCCGGGTTCCGGCAGAGCGATCGGCCCTCGCAGCTCCCGATATCGGGCGTCACCGTATGGGGCGAGGACCGCCATCCCGTCCATGGCGCCGCGCAGGATGACAACGACAAGCCGGCCATCCTCAGCCTGGGAGGTGCCGGCGGTTGCGGCGACCGCCAGCCGGGCATTGGCCGACATCGCCAGGGCGGAGAGCCCCAATAGGAAGCTGCGCCGGCCGATCCTTGGTAGGTGGGTCATCGCCGTTGGAACTCTGCGCTGGCGAGGATCATGGCAATGGCATCTCGTGGCGAGCCGGCGCGCCGTACGGCGTCCCGCGTCGTGTCGGGCGCCAGCGGGCCAAGTGCGGTGTCCAGGATCATCATGGGTTCGAGCCGTGTAATACGCCCCGCGGCATCGTACGCCCAGTCAAGGCGCTGCATCATTGGCTCCGGGCCCAGCCAATCCACCGCCCGATCGGGCCACCCGTTGGGCTGGAGCGCTGTCCAATAGGGTTGGTTGAGACTGCTACACCCGCGAAAGGCCAGACGCCCGACGGCTTCTCCGCTAGCGCCACAGGCACGGTAGGAGGCCGTGACATAGTCCACCGGGCTGCGCAGCTTCGAGAGCGGTGGAGCCCAGGCTTCGGGCATACGCGGCAGCGCCGCCGCCACCGCGCGCAGATCGCCGCCCGTGTCGCGCAGGATGCCCTCGATGCGGCCTGTCACGGTTGCAGGCGGGTCATCCGCGATGAAGTGACGGGCCAGTTTGGTGGCCAGAAAGCGGTGGGTGGACGCATGATTGGCGAGGAAGCGCAGCGCCTCCTCGGTCGCCTCTTCACCTTCTTCGAAACGGCGCCCCATCACCATCTTCGTTCCAGGCTCGTGGCTGGACTGCCGGAAGACGGTACCGAACGGCTCCTTCTTGCGTTCGTAGCTCCAACCCGTCAGCAGGCGGGCGAACGCCGTCACATCGTCCTGTGTGTATTCAGCCGCCGGCGAAACGGTGTGGAGCTCAAGGATCTCGCGCGCCAGGTTCTCGTTCAATCCCCGGCCACTCCGGCGACCCGCGGGGCTGTTCGGCCCGATGGACGAAGCTTGATTCAGATAACCCAGCATCGCCGGATGCTTGAACACGGCGAGTAGCAGATCTTCAAAGCGTCCGGTGACATGCGGCCGTATCGCCTCGCGCATGTAGGGACCGATGACGGTCGATACCGGGTAACCACCACGCTTGCTGACAGTAAAATGGTTGGCCCAGAACTCCACCAGTCGCTCGCGATAGGGCATCGCGGTATCGATGCGACGCGCCAGCGCGGCAATTGCCTCAATCTGAAAGTTCTGCTCGATCGGATTGGCCTGGCCCGGGCCAGGCTGCCCCGCGGCTTCGAGCTCCAGCCAGATGCGGTAGCCATCGGCAATAGCAGGGGGCGCCGTCAAGCCGGCCGGCACAGGTGGCGTATCGGCGCCCTCGATCTGGGTATCGAGCCACGCGATTGGGTCAGCGGGTAACGGTTGGTCCGGGCGTGGCCCTAGCCCAAAACGGATCGCCGCCTGAATCGGTCGCGAGTCCATCGGTGGAGTGTATCACCGGGCGGCCTCACTTCGACCGAACTGAAAGGGCCAATCCGATGGGAATTGCCGGACAAGACGGATGGCATCGGGCCCACCCTCTGACTTGTTTAAAGCCCGTCCTGCTTCTCGCCTCGCGCCACTATGGACAATGACCCATCCGGCAATGGCCTCTGGAGCTGCAACGCCTCGGGCGTCGGCGCCGTCATCCAGACATCGATCTCCTCGCGCGTCCGGAGAATCACCGGCATCGCCTTTGGGTGGATGAGCCCGACTTCCTGATTGGGATCGGTAGTCAGGAATGCGAACAGGTCATTGGTTGTCTCGCCCTCGCGGACTTTGCGGACCGAGGTCCATCTGCACCAAATGCCGGCGAACACTGCCAAAGGCCGGCTGTTGTCGAACGCAAACCATGCCGGTGGCCGGCTTCCATCGGGCTGCAGCTCCGGTTCGGAGAAGCTGGTGAACGGGACCACGCACCGGTTCTCGATTCCGAGCCAGCGCCGCCAATGCGGTGAAGTGGTGTTGCGGACGTTGGTCACACCCGGATCCGAATTGCGCCCCTTGAGGGCAAACACGGGCGACGGCATGCCCCAGCGCGCCAGCGTCAGCTCGCGCCCCTCGGGCTGATTGCGAACTACAGGTGCCATGTAGTCCGGGAATATCCCCGGCTGCGGCTGCAGATTGCCGGTCCGATCGAGCATGGCGGCCGTCAAGTCGCGGATGGCCTGCTGCCCTTTGGTCAGCGAATAGAGATTGCACACGGCATTGCCCTCTCGATCTGTGCCTGCGGCTGAAGGGGCACGAGCCATGATCGTGCCCGATTGACTCCCGGCCGCGAACGAGAACATACAGGGAACATTGGTCCTGTCATCCGGTTGGTGACTCCATCCGGGAAAGCCTAGTCCGTATGCCTCGCCCCTCACCCACTGTCGCCATAGCCGAGTTGCGCCAGCGCATCGAGCGACTGGAACAGGGCAGCAGCCGGCCGCGCGCCGTGCAGCCCTTTGGCGTCGATGCCATTGACCGCCACCTACCCGGCGGCGGCTTGGCGGTAGGCGCGCTGCATGAAGTGGCCGGCGGCGGGAACGGTGCCATCGACGGCGCGGCAGCGAGTTTGTTCGCGGCCGGGATTGCTGCACGTAGCCGTGGCAAGGTGCTGTGGTGCGTCGTCCGCCAGGACCTGTTCGCCCCCGCGATCGCCCAGGCCGGGCTCCAGCCTGACCGTGTCATCTATGTCGAGACCGGCGACGAGACTTCGCTCCTGGCCTGCTTCGAAGAGGGCCTGCGCCATGGCGGCCTGGGCGCCGTCGTCGGCGAGGTTGCCCGCCTGTCCATGACGGCCTCTAGACGCTTGCAGCTTGCGGCAGAGAGCGCTGGGGGCCTCGGCATCGCCATCCGCCGCTGGCGACGACAGGCCGACGCCGCCGACTTCGGCCAGCCAACGGCCTCGGTCACGCGCTGGCGGGTGACCACCTGCCCTCCCGCCCTGCCGGTGCCAGGCGTCGGGCGTGCCCGCTGGCACCTGGAACTGATCCGCTGCCGGGCGGGCGAGAGTGCCGATTTTGAAGTGGAGGCGTGCGATGCCGCGGGTCGTATCGCTCTGGCTGCCGACGTGGCCGACCGACCGGCTGAGGCGCAGACTTGGTGGCAAAGCGCCACCGCCTGACACACCGCTCGTGCTGGTGGGACGCGAAGGCCGCCGCCGGGTCATAGTAGCTGCGGACACTGCCGCCGTGCGGTCCGGCCTCCGTGTAGGCATGGCGGTAACCAAGGCCGAGGCGCTGACGCCGGGCTTGCTGATCGAGGATGCCGAACCGGCCGCTGATGCGGAGGCGCTGGAGCGACTGGCGCTGTGGGTCCTCCAGCGCTACGCTCCGATCGTCGCCGCCGATCCCCCCGATGGGCTGGTGATCGACACCACCGGCACCGACCATCTGCATGGCGGCGAGGCGGCCATGGTCGGCGGCTTGGTCGATCGTCTTGCAGGCTCCCAGGTAGCGGCCCGTGCCGCCTGCGCCGATAGTTGGGGTGCGGCCCATGCCTTCGCCCGCCATGGCGCTCGTTCGGCCATCATCCTGCCTCCCGGCGAAAGCAACGGCCGGCTGCTCGATCTGCCGATCTGCGCCCTGCGCCTGCCGTTGAAGACGATTGAGGGCCTGCTCATGCTGGGCTTCGAGCGCATCGGCGAACTCGCCGCCACGCCCCGAGCCCCACTGGCCCTGCGCTTTGGGCCGGAGGTGGGTCGGAGACTCGACCAGGCATTCGGCCGGCTGGCCGAGCCGATCGACCCGATCCGCGCACCGGAACAGGTCGAGGTCATACGTTCCTTCGCCGAGCCGATTGGCGCCGCCGAGACCATCGCCCGCTACACGGCCAAGCTGGTGGTAGGGCTCTGCGCCCTGCTGGAGGAGCGCGGCCTCGGCGCTCGCCGCGTCGACCTGCTGTTTCACCGGGTCGATAACCGTATCGAGGCCATCCGCGTCGGCGTGGTCCTGCCCCTGCGCGATGCCAAGCGCCTGACCCGCCTCCTGTGCGACCGCATCGAGACGGTCGATCCCGGCTTCGGCATCGAGCGCATGTGCCTGACCGCCACCGAGGCAGAGCCCCTGGGCGCCCAGCAGGTGGTGTCCTCCCTGGGCGGCGAGCCCGAGGCCGACGTCACCGGACTGATCGACGTCCTGGCCAATCGCATCGGCGAAGAACGCCTCTACCGTGTCGCCGCCGTCGCCAGCGACGTGCCAGAGCGCTCGGTGATACGTATCCCGGCATCGTCTGCCGATACCGGCGTCGGCTGGCCCGACCACTGGCCGCGGCCGTCGCGCCTGCTGGCCCGGCCCGAGCCGATCGAGGCGATGGCCCTGCTGCCCGACCATCCGCCGGTGGCTTTCACCTGGCGCGGCATCCGCCGCCGGGTGAAGCGCGCGGACGGCCCGGAACGGGTGTTCGGCGAGTGGTGGCGGCGGGACGCCGAACTGGTGGCCGTGCGCGACTACTTCCAGGTCGAGGATGAGCAGGGCGAGCGCTTCTGGATCTACCGTGCCGGCGATGGCGAGCACGCCGACAGCGGATCCCAGGGCTGGTTCCTCCACGGCATCTTCGGATGACGGCGCGCTACGCCGAGCTGCAGGTCACCTCGCATTTCTCGTTCCTGCGCGGCGCCAGCTCGGCCGAAGAGCTGTTCGCCCAGGCGGCCATGCTCGGCATCGAAGCCCTGGCCGTGGTCGACCGCAACAGCCTGGCTGGCATCGTCCGGGCGCATGGAGCAGCAAAGGCCACGGGCGTGCGCCTGATTGTCGGCTGCCGGCTGGATCTCGCCGACGGCACCGGCCTGCTGGTCTTTCCGACGGACCGGCCCACCTATGGCCGCCTCTGCCGGCTGCTGTCGCTCGGCAAGAAGCGCGGCGGCAAGGCGCGGTGCCAGCTCGATTGGTCGGACGTGGCCGCCTATGGCGAGGGCCTGATCGCCGTCCTGGTACCGGAACAGCCGGATGCCGTCACCGCCCAGCGCCTGCGCCGCACGGCCGAGATCTTCGGCGATCGCGGCTATATGGCGCTGACCCTGCGTCGGCGCCCCAATGACCAGCTTCGCCTACATGAGCTGGCGAACATGGCGACGCGCGCCCGGGTACCCCCCGTCGTCACCAACGATGTGCTCTTCCATGAGCCGGGCCGGCGCATCCTCCAGGACGTCGTCACCTGCATCCGGCACAACTGCACCATCGACGAGGCGGGATTCCGGCGCGAGCGCCATGCCGACCGCTACCTGAAGCCGCCCGAAGAGATGGCGCGCCTGTTCCCCCGCCACCCTGAAGCGCTGGCGCGCACCGTCGAGATCGCCGGGCGCTGCCGCTTCTCGATGGACGACTTGGCCTACCAGTATCCGGACGAGATCGAGCTACCCGGGATGACGCCGCAGCAGGCCCTGGAGAAGCTGACCTGGGAGGGGGCGGCGTACCGCTACCCCGACGGCCTGCCGGACAAGGTGCAGGCAGTCCTGCGCCACGAGCTGCGGCTGATCGAGACGCTGGGTTATGCACCCTACTTCCTGACGGTGAACGCCATCGTCCGCTTCGCCCGCAGCCAGGACATCCTCTGCCAGGGCCGCGGCTCTGCCGCCAATAGTGCGGTCTGCTATGTGCTGGGCATCACCGCCATCGATCCCGAGCGCAACGACCTGCTGTTCGAGCGCTTCGTCTCCGAGGAACGGCGCGAGCCGCCGGACATCGACGTCGACTTCGAGCATGAGCGCCGCGAGATCGTGCTGCAGTGGGTCTATGAGCGCTACGGACGCGACCATGCTGCCCTGTGCTCCACCGTCATCCGCTACCGCGCCAAGGGTGCCCTGCGCGACGTCGGCAAGGCGTTGGGCCTGCCCGAGGACCTGATCCGCATGCTGTCGTCCCAGGTCTGGGGCTGGTCGGAGAATGGGGTGGAGGAGAAGCACCTCGAGGCGCTCAACCTCAACAGCGGCGACCGCCGGCTGCGGCTGGCCATGGACCTCGCCCGGCAGCTGATGGGTGCGCCCCGCCACCTGTCACAGCACCCGGGCGGGTTCGTGCTTACCCGTGACCGGCTCGACGAGCTGGTGCCGATCGAGCCGGCGGCGATGGTCGACCGCCAGGTGATCGAGTGGGACAAGGACGACATCGACGCCCTGAAGTTCATGAAGGTCGATTGCCTGGCGCTGGGCATGCTGTCCTGCATGAAGCGCGGCTTCGACCTGCTGGCCGAGCACAAGGGCGTCGAGCTCGATCTTGCCACCATCCCGGCCGAGGATCCGCGGACCTACGCCATGATCCGCAAGGCGGACACCTTGGGCACCTTCCAGATCGAGAGCCGGGCGCAGATGGCAATGCTGCCGCGAATGCGGCCGCGCACCTTCTACGACCTCGTCATCCAGGTGGCGATCGTGCGGCCGGGGCCGATCCAGGGCGACATGGTCCACCCCTACCTCCGCCGGCGGGAGGGCAAGGAGGAGGTCGTCTACCCCAAGCCCGAACTGGAGCGGGTGTTGGGCAAGACGCTGGGCGTGCCGCTGTTCCAGGAGCAGGCAATGCGGGTCGCCATCGAATGCGCCGGGTTCACCGCCAGCGAGGCCGACCAGCTGCGGCGGTCGATGGCGACGTTCAAGTTCACCGGCGGGGTCTCCAAGTTCCGCGACAAGCTGGTCTCCGGCATGGTCGCCAATGGATACGAGGAAGCCTATGCCGAGCAGACCTTCAAGCAGCTGGAGGGGTTCGGCTCGTACGGCTTTCCCGAGAGCCATGCTGCCTCGTTCGCGCTCATCGCCTACGCCAGTTCCTGGCTGAAGTGCCACCATCCGGACGTCTTCTGCGCGGCCCTGATCAACGCCCAGCCCATGGGTTTCTACGCGCCGGCGCAGATCGTGCGCGATGCCCGGGACCATGGCGTTCTAGTGCGTCCCGTGTGCGTCAATGCCTCGCGCTGGGACTGCACCTTGGAGCCGATTGACGGCGAGGGCCGCTTCGCCGTGCGGCTCGGTCTGCGCATAGTGCGGGGGCTCTCCAACACCGATGCGGCCGCGCTCGTACTGGCCCGCGCCGACCGGCCGTTCTCGTCGGTCGACGAACTGTGGCGGCGTGCCGCTGTGCCGGCGGGCGCCCTAGTCGAACTGGCCGACGCCGACGCCTTCCTGCCGAATCTGAAGCTGCCCCGCCGGGAAGCGCTGTGGGCAATCAAGGCGCTGCGCGATGAGCCTTTACCCCTATTCGCGGCGGCGTCAGCCCGGGAGGACACAGCCATAGCGGAGGTCGCCGAGCCCGCCGTGTCACTCCGGCCGATGACCGCAGGTGGCGAGGTGGTCGAGGACTATCGCCATCTCGGGCTCAGCCTGCGCAGCCACCCAGTCTCGTTCCTGCGCGCCGAACTCGACCAGCGCCGCGTCCGCACCTGCGAGCAGGCGATGCAGACGCGCGATGGCCGCTGGCTGGAGACTGCCGGCGTTGTGCTCGTGCGGCAGATGCCAGGCTCGGCCAAGGGCGTGATGTTCGTCACCATCGAGGACGAGACCGGCATCGCCAACCTCATCGTCTGGCCAGCCGTGTTCGAGAAGCACCGCCGGGTGATCCTCGGTGCCGGCATGTTGGGCGCCTATGGGCGCGTCCAGCGGGAGGGCGAGGTGGTGCACCTGATCACCCGCCGGCTGACGGACCTGTCGCCGGCGCTGGCAGGCCTCGGGCGGCGGGAGGCACCCTTTCCCCTACCGCATGGGCGAGGGGATGAATTCCACAACGGCACCTCGACGCCGGATCCTCGGGACCTCGCGCCGAAGGGGCTGCGTGCGCGCGACATGTACGAACCGGACCGCCATATTGACAGCATCAAGGTCAGGCCGCGGGACTTTCGGTAGCCAGGGCACGACTGGCCGCGGGTGATGCGGAACCGCCATTGGCACGCAGCGCTTGTCCTGGAGAGCCAGCAATCTCCGGAGCGCAAGGATGGCAAAGCGGGAACTCATCAAGACCGACACGGATTCTCGGTATGTGAGGCGCGACGAGAAAGGGCAGTTCAAGGAGGTTGACGATGTCGGTCGATCGCTTGCCCGGGACGTGCGCAAAAAGGCCAAGACCCAAACGAAACCTGGGCAGGGCGATCGCGGCGATAGAAAGTAGGCGGCCGGTCAGCGCCGTTGATGAAGATCGCCACCTTCAATGTGAACGGCATCAACGGCCGGCTATCGGTCCTGCTCCGTTGGCTGGCAGAGGCCAAGCCGGATGTCGTCTGCCTTCAAGAGTTGAAGGCGCCCCAAACCCGGTTCCCAGCCACGGCCCTGCGCGATGCGGGCTATGGCGCGATCTGGCATGGGCAAAAAAGTTGGAACGGCGTGGCTATCCTCGCCCGTGGACAAGATCCGCTTGAGACGCGACGCGGCCTACCCGGCGACCCCGAGGACGACCAGAGCCGCTACATCGAGGCGGCCGTGGATGGTGTCCTGGTCGGGTGCCTGTACATGCCCAATGGCAATCCTGCACCCGGACCAAAGTTCGAATACAAGCGTCGCTGGTTCGACCGGCTGACGGCCTATGCCGAGGAACTCCTCGCTCTTGAAGTGCCGATTGTTCTGGCCGGCGACTACAACGTCATGCCGACGGATATCGACGTCTACAACCCTGATCGATGGCGCGACGACGCATTGTTTCGTCCTGAGATTCGCGATGCATTCGCCGAGTTGGCAGCACAGGGGTGGACAGATGCGATCCGGACGCTGCATCCAGACGTTCGCATCTATACGTTCTGGGACTATTTCCGGAACGCCTGGGGCAGAGATGCAGGTCTGCGCATCGATCATCTGCTGCTAAGCTCAGCAATCGCTGCCCACCTGTCCGCAGGGGATGTCGACCGCCACGTTCGCGGATGGGACAGAGCCAGCGATCACGCGCCTGTCTGGGTCCAATTGGACCTCAACCTGTCAGGTCATAGATCAAGGCCAGCCCGGCGAGCGCGACGCTGACCGGCGATCCACACTGTCGTATGCGGTCGACGCATATTGCAGATACATCGGCTACATTGCCGACTGAGCTTGAGAGGTGTCCTCCATTCCGAAAACGAAGACAGCGACTATCGCGGTTTTGCCCGTTCGTTCCACGGAGGCGACCCTGCGGCCGAGATTAGATATCCCGGTCGAGTGCATTGCGCGGCTCGCCGAGATTGTACAATTGGGCAATGCCGACGCTGTCGCGGACCTGAAGGTCCAAATTGAGTTAATAGGCGCGCGCTATCTCCGGCAGGCGGCTCAGGATACGGATATCCCTTTAACCGCGGGCTCACGCCGCCTCGTGCTGAAGAGTATCGCCAAGCATGCTGCAGGGCTCCGCGATGCGCTCAGAAGGGTCGACCATATCACCGAGTGGCAACTGTATCGGGAACAGAGCCGAAGTCATGAGGATTCAGAATATCGGCTGCCGAAGGGAGGGCCGCGAGCCGAGGCGTTGCCGCTGGCGCTCCCCCTTGAAGGCCTTGCCAATCGGCTGAACTATCTGCAGTTGGCCAGCGAAAAAGCCCTCCTAGTTCGGGGCACGCCCGGTAGTGCACCACGAATTAGCGAAGGACTGTTGGTCCGCAATTTATGCCGGCTATACGAGACGAGTTCTGGGAAGGCGGCGACCCATCATGCCAACGAAGGGCGCACTTATTCGGGAAGAGTGCAGACGCCGGCGGGACGTTTCGTGCTGCTGGCAGCCCAAGCGATCAATCCGCAGCTGGTTGAACGGAATATCGTCACCTTGCTTCCCACAGCGCTAGCGGAGCTACGGCTTCTGGCCTGCGAGAACGATTCCCCCACTTCGGAGGCGCCAATTTCTCTGACCAATGGGGAAGCCAAATAGCTGAATACCCCCCGGAGCAAGACGGAGCTCCGGCATATGGCAAAGCAGACCCGCCCGAAGATCGATCGCCCTTCCGCCCGCGTCGACCGACCGAGTTTCGCCGCCTTCTCCGGCACCATTGTCCAGCAGCCGCTGGCGCGGCTTACGGCAAGCCGCAATAATCCCCGTACCCACTCCGACCATCAAATCGCGCAGCTCGCCGCCAGCATCGAGCAGTTCGGGTTTCTGGCGCCGATCCTCGTGGATGAGGCGGGCCGCATTCTAGCCGGCCACGCGCGTACCGAGGCGGCTCGTCGCCTTGGATTGCGGCAGGTACCGACCTTGCGGATCGACCATCTGGATGAGGCCCAGAAACGGGCCTACGTCATCGCCGACAATCGTCTGGCCGAGCTCGCAGGCTGGGACCGTGACCTGCTTCGCCTTGAGTTTCAGGATCTGCTGGAGATCGGCTTTCCCGTCGAGATCACGGGCTACGCCACCGTCGATATCGACCAGCTGGTGCTCGAGACGGTATCGCCGGCAGCGAAGCCAGACCCAGACGATGTGGCACCTACGGCGAGCGGTCCGGCCGTCTCGCGGTTGGGCGATCTCTGGCAGCTTGGCCGGCACCAACTACTGTGTGGCAACGCGCTGGACCCTGTCGCCTACGCGACCTTGCTGGGCACCACGGCCGCACAGATGGTCTTCACCGACCCGCCCTATAACGTGCCGATCCGCGGGCACGTCTCCGGTACTGGCCGACACCGCGAGTTCGCCATGGCGTCGGGAGAGATGGGCAACGCGGAGTTCGCCACCTTCCTGGCATCTGTCTGCGGCCTGCTTGCACGCAACAGCCAGGATGGTGCCATCCTCTATCTGTGCATGGACTGGCGCCACCTGGCCGAGCTGCTTACAGGCGTTCTATCGGCCGGCCTGGAACTCAAGAACCTGTGCGTCTGGGCCAAGACCAACGCGGGGATGGGCAGCTTCTACCGGTCCCAGCACGAACTGGTCGTGGTCGCCAAGAACGGGCAAGCGCCGCACATCAACAACTTCGGCCTCGGCGAGAAGGGCCGCTACCGAACGAACCTCTGGACCTACCCTGGCGTGAACTCGATGCGAGGGGAGGCGGCCGAGGATGCTGCCATCCATCCAACCGTCAAACCGGTCGCATTGGTGGCCGACGCCATCCGCGACTGCTCTCGCCACGATGGCGTCGTGCTCGACCCCTTCTGCGGCAGCGGCACCATCCTGATGGCCGCTGAACGTACCCACCGGGTCGCGCGGGCGATGGAGCTCGATCCCCTCTACGTCGATGCCGCAATCCGTCGCTGGCAGCGGCGAACCGGTGGGATCGCTCGACATGCGGGCTCGGGTGAGACCTTCGAGGCCATCGAGGCCGCGCGCGTAGCCGTCCACGACCATACGGAGGCCGATCAATGAATGCCGATGACCCGGTCGGGTACGGGCGCCCGCCCAAGGCGACACAATTCAAGAAGGGCAAATCCGGCAACCCGAAGGGCCGGCCGAAGGGAAGCCGCAACCTCCACACGCTGATGGACGAGGAGCTTCAGCAACGGATCCAGCTCAGCGAAGGCGGCAAGGTCCGGTCACTCCGTAAGGGCGAGGCGCTGGTCAAGAGCGTCGTCAACAAGGGAATCGGCGGCGATATCCGGGCCGCCTCCAAGGTACTCGACATCGCAGCCATCCAGGGCTCCGTGGCGGCTGTCATGCAGGCACCGATGACGGCCGAAGACTGGGAGGCGATCGCAGAGTTCATGGACCGCGTGCGAAGCGCCCCGTCGGTCGATGCGGTCATCGAAGCGCTGAAAGAGACCGACGCATGAACGTCCTCGACTTTCGCGACCTGATCCTGCGCCAGGACTTGACCGCCTTCATCCACCGTACGTTCCGAACGGTATCGCCGGGAACGTACCTGCCAAACTGGCACGTCGAGGTCCTGGCCTGGCATCTCCGTGAGGTGATGGCGGGGCGCCTCCTGCGTCTGGTCATCACCCTGCCGCCACGCTCTACCAAGTCGATCGCGGCATCGGTTGCGTTCCCGGCCTTCCTCCTGGGGCACAATCCCGGCCAGCGCATTATCTGCGTCAGCTATTCGGACGATCTCGCGCGCATGTTCGGGCGACAGTGCCGCCAGATCATGACGGCTGGTTGGTACCGCTCGGTGTTTCCCGGCACCGTGCTGGACGCGCGGAAGATCTCGGAACTCGAGATGGCAACAACCGCGCGAGGTGGGCGGTTCACGACCTCGATCGGCGGCACGCTGACGGGCCGCGGTGCCAATGTCATCATCATCGATGACCCGCTGAACGCCACTAATGCCGGCTCGGAGGCCGAGCGCAACCGTGCCAATAGCTGGTTCGACGAGAGCGTCATGAGCCGGCTGGACGATAAGTCGACCGGGGCCATCATCGTGGTGCAGCAACGGCTGCATGAAGAGGACCTGGCCGGGCACCTCCTGGCAAAGGGAGGTTTCCACCACCTCTGCCTGCCGGCAATCGCCGTCGAGGACGAGACCTGGACGCTCGGCATGGGGCGAGTCCATCGCAGGTCGGTTGGCCAGGCCCTCCACCCGGAGCGCGACGGTCTGAATGCGCTGGCAGCCCTGCGGGAGCAGATGGGCAGCATGCTGTTCTCGGCCCAGTACCAGCAGCAACCGGTGCCGCCCGACGGCAACCTGTTCCGTCGGGAATGGATCCGGCAGTCCCCGCCGAGTGAGTTCGACGGCGCGGACCGCATCTTCCACAGCTGGGATGTAGCGTCGTCGACCAACCTGCGGGCCGATTGCTCCGTTTGCACCCGTTGGCGCTTGGAGCCCAACGAACGCTACAGGCTATTGGAAGTCGTCCGCGGTCGGTGGGAGTACCCCGAGCTGATGGCCCGGGCGACACGGATGGCAGCGGCCGATTCGCCCGAGATGATCCTGATCGAGGACGCGAATAGCGGCACGGCGTTGCTGCAGTCCATGCGCGAGGCGCACGTTTTTAACGTCTTGGGCATCAAGCCAAAGCTGGACAAGGCAGCGCGCGCCAGCAAGGCCACGGCCGAGTTCGAGACGGGCCGGGTACTGTTGCCGAATGATGCGATATGGCTCCCCGATCTGCTGCATGAGCTGCTTGGGTTCCCCCATGGCCGCTATGACGACCAAGTCGACAGCATCAGCCAGTTTTTGTTGTGGGCGGCGGAGCGGCGGGCGGTCCCAGCTATTCCCGTTGTCGGCCCGGGTGGCCGCAGGCAGGAGAGCCCGTGGGGCATCGGCGGCAGTTTATGGTGATACTGACCGCGGCAGACACCGCCTTGGACGTTGGAGAGTGGCAGAGGCAAACAGCGGGACGGCTTTGCTGCAGTCCATGCGAGGGGCGCACGTTAACAATGTGGTCGGCATCAGGCCGAGGCTCGACAAGGCGGCACGCACAAGCAAGGCAACCTCCGAGTTCGCGGCTGGCCGGCTACTGATGCCGTGGATGCTATACCGCCGATCCCAGTGGTTGGGCCGAGTCTCCTTCGCCGCGATCCTGATTGGCGGCCCAGTTTCTCGCCGCTGAGTGGGCCAGGCTCATTCGGGCTCTTATGACCAGGCCCGCCCCTTGGCGACAAAGACAGGTCTTTGGGTAGCTAGCCCGGCCGATCCGCAAACTCCCAATTGTCGAGGTAGGCGCGCAACTTGTCCTCGAAACCGTAGTTCGGTCGGTCGACGCCGTCGCGTCTGGCCGGGAGCCTGAGGGTCCACTGGCCGGTATCGACCAGCGGCTTTCCGTCACGCGTCAGCCGGTTGAGGTAGCTCGCCCGATGCAGTTCGATGAACGACCATAGGGTCGCAGTTGGCATGGCGTAGCATTGGTCATCCTGTCGCCGGCCTCCCATACGTATCAGGATCGTCACGTCGTTGGGATGTAGATGCTCGATGGCTATGTCCCGGCCGACGGGGAAGCTGAACTGAAAGGCGTCCTGGCCGGGCCCGCAGGTCTTGACGCGCACTAGCATCACCTGGCTGCCCTTCTGCGCGAAGATGTCGTAGTCGGCGTTGTTGCGGATGCTAGCATTGACGTTTGCCGGAACCCATCCATGGCGCAGCAGTTCGGCCTCGGCGACTTTTTCGCCGTAGGCACCGACCGCCTGCGCGGTCATCCGAAGGCCGGTGCCCGAGCCGGCGCGATGGCTTGGCATGGCGCTCAAGGCCGGGCTTCGGCTAGCGGCTTGCCGCAGCCAACATAGGCGATCGGGTTGCCGCTGCCGAAACGGACGTGCCGCACACTATGGCCCACCAGGGCGCCGCGGAGGACCTCATTCGTGACGGGCTTGCCGATGAATCCACGGCGGGCGGTGATGACCGGCGCGGCGCGATCAGCGACGACGACCCGGCTTGGGTCGAGGACCTCCTGGCGCGTATCTGCATATTCTTCCCAATACGCGATCTCATAGGCTTCGCGGATGACCCCGCGGGCGACTGCGAGCGCATGGGTTGGCGGCACTGGACGCCGCTCCGGCCGGCAGGCCCAATAGCGCCGTGTCCGCTCGTAGAGTTGGTCATCTGTCAGGCCGGCGTGCCACTGCTGTTCGATCTTGATCAGGATGGCCGGTACGCGGATGTCGGCGGGCGTCGCGCCATACGCCGCCCGGATATCCAGGACGCCCATCATCCCGCGGTCGGCTCCATGGCCACTGACCAGGTTCACCAGCTGGCCGGTGCCGTAGGCGTCGATCAGTGCCGCTTCCACCTCATGGGCGGTCTCATCACTCAGGCCGTGGCGATGGATGGATATGCGGGGTTCCAACCCGGCCGCCCGGATTGCCCGGATCCGATCATAGCGCAGACCGGGATCACCGCCGGCGGCCATGCGCTGATGCTGGAAGACGCGATTCCCGCGGCCCTTGCCGACATAGAAGGTCGCGCCGTCCCGCGGATCGTCCAGGCGATAGACGTAAGCGCCCAGCCGGTCCGAGATCTCGTCGGTAAAGACGTCTGCCGGATCCAACTCCGCGATACCCCGAAACTCCTGTGACTCATTGTCTACAGCCAAGGGCGTAGGGCTCCTTCCCGGCCGTTCGCGGCCGGGAAGACCTTCCCTTCCCCTGCGCCCTCAGTCCACGAAAATGAGACTCATCGTCTGTAGATCGAAAGGCTACATCGCCGTCCCTTCGGCCGCGTGGAAGTTCGGCGCCGGGTCGGTCTCAACCTCAAGCGGCTGCGCATCGAGAAGGGCCTCTCGCAAGAGGAGTTCGCCTTCCGGAGCGGCATTCACCGCACCTACATCAGCGGCGTCGAGCGGGGCATCCGCAATCCGACGGTCACTATCCTGGAGAAGATCGCAATCGGCCTCGGCGTGCCGGCGGGGCGCCTGCTGGACGACTAGGAATAGGAGACGCGGCAGTCGGTCGCTGCCTCTTATACCAAGTCCGGCTATTCATGACCGATGTGCCCACGCCCGGAGACCGATCGACATGATCTTCCATGGCTGGTCGACGAGCTTGTTCCAGGCGTGGGCGCAGTGGTCGAGGATGTCGTTGTAGGGTGGGAAGACGCGGTTCGAGAGTTTGTTGTCGCGCATGAACTGCCAGACGTTCTCGACCGGGTTCAACTCTGGCGACTTGGCTGGCAGCGGCACGATCGTGATATTGGCCGGGACGACGGGCCGGTCGGAGAGGTGCCATCCAGCCTGGTCCATCAAGAGCAGGGCATGGGCGCCGGAGTCGGGCTGGCCTCGACCATATTTGCCGCCTCCACCCATTGCTCGGCCGACAGCTTCGAAGAGGGGCCGCCGCCCTTGCGGTCGATCAGGCCATCCGAACCGTCGGCGTTGAACGCCAGCACCCAGTCCCGCACCGTCTGCAACCTGACCCCGCCCAGCCTGGCTGCATCGCCCCGGCTACCGCCGTCACAGATCGCCGACAGAGCCAGGAGCCGAGGGGCCTGGCCAATCTGGCTCCCTCGCCGAACTCGAGCCTCATTCCGGGGTGCCATCCGTCGCCGCCAGCCCATCGCGCTGGCGGCTGACCCAGACTTCTTAAATAGAGTCAATATAAGTTGCGCTAATATAACATTCATCACACAGTATTTATCCCGCCCGCCGGCGCCGAATTCCCACTAGGTTTATAGCTGATTGGACAGTACCGGCGTCCTCCTCGCTACCTCTTGGGCGAATAAGCCCGACCCACCGACACACTTCTCCAAGGCGGCACCCCGCACTGCCCGGGATCGACAATAGCCGCCGGCAACAGGTTACAGGAGGAATCCGCATGGCATTCGGCTCATCATTCCAGTTGGCGTCTCTCGACGGCACCAACGGGCTGGCCCTGAACGGCGACGGATCGATCAGCTACAGCGGCCGCTCCGTTAGCGCCGCCGGCGACGTGAACGGCGACGGTATCGGCGACGTCATCATCGGCGCCGACCACGACGAGCCGCACGGCATCGGCTCCGGCGCCAGCTATGTAGTCTTCGGCAGCACGGCAGGCTTCACCACACCGATCAACCTTACGGCGCTCGACGGCAACAACGGCTTCGTCGTCAACGGCGTAACGGCATACGACTACAGCGGGCATTCGGTCAGCGCCGCGGGCGATGTCAATGGTGACGGCATCGACGATTTCATCATCGGTGCAAGCGGCGCGTCGCCGAACAGCTTTGCCAGTGGCGCCAGCTATGTGGTGTTCGGCCAGTCGACGCCTTACGCAGCGGTCGTCGAGCTGTCGGACATCGACGGGAACAACGGCTTTGTAGTCAACGGACTTAGCAACAACACCAATGCCGGCTATTCCGTCAGCAATGCCGGCGACATCAACGGTGACGGTGTAGACGACGTGCTGGTCGGCTCGTTCAATGTCGCGGGTTCGGCCGGCACTACCTATGTCGTGTTCGGCAACAGCAGCACACCATTCTCCGCCGCAATCGAAGTCACCGACATCAATGGCGTCAACGGCTTTGCATTGACGGGCGTGTCGGGAAGCGCCAGCGGCTTCTCTGTCAGTGCGGCCGGCGACGTGGACGGCGACGGCATCGACGACCTTATCATCGGTGCCTACAGCCTCGACACGAACGGGGAGACCTCCGGCGGTGCCTACGTCGTGTTCGGCAGCTCGCTCGGGTTCACCTCCTCGATCAGCCTGACGACGCTGGACGGCAGCAACGGCTTCGCCCTGCTCGGCACCACGGCCGGCGACCAAGCCGGCTGGTCGGTGAGCGGCGCCGGCGACGTGAACGACGATGGCCTCGCCGATGTCGTCGTCGGCGCGCCAGGCGCCGGCCCCAACGGAGCGGCCTCCGGACAAAGCTACGTGGTATTCGGCAGTTCGGCCGGGTTCGCCGCGACCATTCAACTGTCGGCCTTGAACGGCAGCAACGGCTTCGCCCTGAACGGCGGCACGAGCGGCGACGCTGCCGGCGAGGCCGTCAGCGACGCCGGCGACGTGAATGGAGATGGCATCGACGACCTGCTTATCGGTGCCTGGAAGCAGGACGGAACCGCCACCGACGCCGGGGCGGGATACGTGGTCTACGGGCACAGCGGCCCCTTCGATGCGGCCATCGACCTGACGTCGCTTGATGGCAAGGACGGCTTCATCCTGTTCGGCATCACAGCGAGCGACTTTGCCGGCAGCAGCGTCAGCGCGGCCGGGGACTTCAATGGCGACAATCTGGCCGACCTGATCATCGGCGCGGAGGGGGCCGATCCCAACTCGACTGACCGGTCCGGTACCAGCTACGTGGTGTTTGGCCAGTCGCCCCGCCTCCACCTCCGCCACCCCGCCGCCAGGTTCGCCGCCCCTCCACCTCCTCCGCCACCGCCCAACGCAGCACCCGTCGCCGGGGACGATGCCTTCGTCGTAGAGGAGGACGATTCGCTGCGGGTCGGCGCGCCCGGCCTGCTTGGCAACGACGGCGATGCGGATGGCGACCCGCTGGCCGTGGCCGGCCTAGTCGGCGGCCCGTCGCACGGCACGCTCGACTGGGACGATGACGGCAGCTTCGTCTACAAGCCGACGGCCGGCTACGTCGGCAAAGATTCTTTCGTCTATCTTCTGGGCGACGGCAAGGGTGCCAGCGACACCGGCACCGTCGACATCACCGTCCGGCCGGACATCCCCGAGCACTATCCCGTTACCGGCGGCCCGGGGGCGGAGTTCCTGTCCGGCGCCTACCAGGCCGATACGATCCAGGGCTTCGGCGGCAACGACACCATCGAGGGCGACAATGGCCGCGACCTGCTGAACGGCAATGACGGCGACGACACCGTGCTCGGCGAAGGTGACGACGACGTCGTCCAGGGCGGCCAGGGCAACGACCTGGTGGATGGCGGCTTCGGCAGCGACTGGGTCCTGGGCGAGCGTGGCGATGACACCGTCCATGGCGGCGGCGGCAACGACTGGGTCTGGGGCGGCCAGGGCAATGACCCGGTCTTCGGCGATGCCGGCGACGACGTCATCCATGGCGACCGCGGCAACGATACGCTGACCGGCGGCCAGGGTGCCGACCAGTTCCGCTTCGCCGACAGCAGCGGCATGGACCGGGTGGCCGACTACGAGCTCTTCGCCGGCGACATCATCCGGCTGGAGGTCGGCCCCGACGGGCTGCTGAACGGTATCGCGTTGGTCACCTTCGAGGATATCCTGGCCCGCTTGGTGGACGGCCCCGACGGAGTCTTCCTCGACCTCGGCGACGGCAACGGCGTCACCATCGCCGGGATATTCAAGAATCAGCTATCCGCCGACGACTTCTCCATCGTCTGATGGCTTCTGCCGCCGCCGCCGTCCATCCCTGCACGGGTGGGCGGCGTCGCCGGCGTGCAGGCATTCGCGCCCTTGCCGACGGAGCACTGCCGCCCCGCGAGCCTCGACCGCCGGGAGATGCCTGTCCGGCTGGAGCGGGGTTGTAATACCAGTCCGGCTGTTGATGGCCGATGTGCCCACGCCCGCAGGCCTATGGACATGATCTTCCATGGCTGGTCGATCAGCTTGTTCCAAGCGTGGGCGCGTGGTCGAGGATGTCGTCGTAAGATCGGAAGACGCGGTTGGATAGCCAGGTCTCCCGCATGAGTGGCCTTCTTGCGCGCGAGGCGCGCCGGGAGCGCAGGGAACTTTTTTGAACGTCTCCCCGGCTTGCGGGTCCTGGGCATGGTGGCGCGGCCGAGCCGACAGCTTGCGGTAACCCATCGCCCGCAGCCGCTCGCTCATCGCCTGCTTCGACAGGCTGACCCCGAAGGTCTCGTGCAATGCGCCAGATCAATCAGGCGCCAGCGCACCACCCCATGCACCGCCGGGGTCGGGCCGGCCTCGACCAAACCGGACTTGGTATTAGCTCCGCCTGGACTTTCTGTCCGGGATCGACCGTGTGTAGCCGGCCCAGAAGAAGGCCACGGCCATGCATCGAGATCAGAAGGACGAGATCTGCCGCCAGTTCGCAATCGCCATGGCCCTGCTTGAGCGGGGGCATTTGGTCGCTATGAAGGGGCAGTCTCCCAAGCTCACGCCCGGCTCTTACAGACAACATGCCCTGCGACTGAGCAAGGTTGGCCGCGAGCTCACTGCCCTCGGCGACGCCATCGCTACATTGACATCCAGCTAGAGGCAAAGCGGCGGCGGCTGGCGTTGCCCTATGCCCCGCGACGAGATCCTGTCGGTTTTTCCACGTTCGGCTCGACTTCCCCGGCGAAGGAAGCGTTCCTGCACCTGCCGCGGACGACGCGGCGCCCTCCGCCCGGCTGCCTCCGGGCTCTTGCT
Source organism: Stella humosa (assembly GCF_006738645.1). Lineage (GTDB taxonomy): Bacteria > Pseudomonadota > Alphaproteobacteria > ATCC43930 > Allostellaceae > Allostella > Allostella humosa. The sequence goes on from NZ_AP019700.1 coordinate 4,320,427, forward strand.
GGTAGCAGCACCACATCGGGGCTGCCCGACCAGGAGGAGCAGGACCATGGCAAAGCAGCAGAACGTGAGCAAGGCAGCGAAGCGTGCACCGTCGGGCACGGTGGCGCGCGGCGTGGTGGCGAAGAAGCGCGCGACGCCGAGTATGGAGACCACCAGCCCGGCGCCAGAGGATACGAAGGGCGACCCGTCTGCGGCCCCGCAGGAGGCGCCGACGTCCGAGCCCACCAATCCGGCGCGGCGAGAAGGCACCAAGCGTGCAATGCTGGTCAGCCTCCTGCAGAAACCCGACGGGGCGACGGTCGCGGCGCTGGGCGAGGCGCTCGGCTGGCAGGCGCACACGGTCCGGGCCGCCCTCACCGGCTTGCGCAAGGCGGGCTTCAACCTCGACAAGCAAAAGGGCGACACCGGCTCGATCTACAGCCTGCCGGCCTGATCCATGCGCCGATCACGCCAATCGTCGGTCGATGGCGAACTGGAGGCGGCCCTGCGCCGCCTCCAGACGCTGGACGCCGAGGCCCTGCGCCACGAGTGGCAACGCCTCTACGGCAACAAGGCACCGCGCCTGGGGATCAACTTGCTGCGTGGGGCCGTTGCCCATCGCTTGCGCGAACAGGCGCATGGCGGTCTCTCCCCTGCTCTGCGCCGCCGGCTTCGCGAGGCGCTGGAAACCGGTGGGAAGACCGCCGGCTCGCCCAGCCTGAAGCCTGGCACTCGGCTGATCCGGGAATGGAATGCCGTGACCCACGAGGTCCTGGTGATCAACGATGGCTTCGTATGGCGAGGCCAGCGTTATGCATCCCTCACCGCGATCGCACGGGAGATCACCGGCACCCACTGGTCCGGCCCGCGGTTCTTCGGGCTGGTGCGTGGGAAGGGAGGCAGCCGTGGCTGACCGCCGGGTTCTGCGCTGCGCCGTCTACACCCGCAAGTCCTCCGAGGAGGGGCTGGAGCAGGAGTTCAACTCGCTCGACGCCCAGCGCGAGGCCTGCGAGGCCTACATCCGCAGCCAGCGGCATGAGGGCTGGACGCTCATGCCGGCCCGCTACGACGACGGTGGCTTCTCGGGTGGTACCCTGGAGCGGCCCGGGGTGCAGCGGCTCCTGGCCGACATCACATCGCGGCGCCTCGACGTGATCGTAGTCTACAAGGTCGACCGGCTGACGCGGTCGCTTGCCGACTTCGCCCGGTTGGTCGAGGTGTTCGACGCGGCCGGGGTCTCGTTCGTTTCTGTCACCCAGCAGTTCAACACGACCACCTCGATGGGGCGGCTGACCCTAAACGTGCTGCTCTCCTTCGCCCAGTTCGAGCGCGAGGTCACCGGCGAGCGCATCCGCGACAAGATCGCCGCCTCCAAGCGCAAGGGCCTATGGATGGGCGGTGTCCCAATGTTGGGCTATCGCCCCAACGGCAGGACGCTGGAGATCGAGCCAAACGAGGCGGAGACGGTACGGACCCTCTTTACCCTCTATGCCGAGCTCGGCAGCGTGCCGCTGCTGAAGACGGAGGCCGATCGGCGCGGGATCGTCTCCAAGCGTTGGACCACGCCGCAGGGCCGCACTTCCGGTGGGGTATCGATGTCACGGGGCGCGCTCTACTACCTCCTCAGCAACCCGATCTATATCGGCCGGATCATGCACAAGGGCGAGAGCCACCCCGGTCAGCATGCGCCGATCATCGACCAGATGCTGTGGGATCAGGTCCAGGCTCAACTAGCGACGAAGCCGCGGGATCGCCGGCCGCGGGTTACCGGACAGAGCATGCTGGTCGGTAAGCTCTACGACGCCGACGGTAACCGCATGACGCCGTCGCATGCGCAGAAGGGCGGGAAGCGGTATCGCTACTATGTTTCGGTGAAAGCCGAGGGTGACCGGTCTTCGGGCTGGCGGCTGCCGGCGCAGGAGATTGAAGGCATCGTGGTTCGCACGCTGTTGCGTGCATTCGAAGCTCCGCACGAGCTGGTCGCACAGCTCCAGGGCGGGCGTCCAGATGTGGCTGCCCTCGATCGGTCGGTGGGCGTTGCCGCCATCTTCCGAGCCGTGCTGGTGGGACGCGAGCCCGACGTCGCATCCGCCCTCGTTCGCGGGCTGATAGGCCGGGTGACTATTGATCTTGAGAAGGTCGTCCTGCAACTTGATGCGAACCTGCTATCCGCCCGCTTCGGATTGGCCCAGGCCGCAATCGATCAAGAGAGCCCATTTCTGCTGACCGCGGCCATAGAGATACGGCGACGCGGAGTGGAGATGCGCCTGACCATCCCCGATGAAAGGCCTCGTTTGCCGAGCCGGCACGACCCTGCCCTGATCAAGGCGGTGGCCCGGGGCCATGCTTGGTTCGCAGAACTGGCCAGCGGGGTAGTCTCGTCGATCGCTGCGATCGCCTCCCGCGAGGGCATCACGGCGCGCTACGTGAGCCGGCTGCTGCCACTCGCATTCCTTGATCCCAGCACCGTGGAAGCCATTCTAGACGGGCGGCAGCCGACCGAATTGACGGCGGAGGCGCTAACGCGATGCAGCGACCTCGATGATGAGCTTTGCAGATCCGCGACTGTTGCCTGAATGCAGCTTCCAACGCACCTGGCCGGGTCACAAAGTAGAGTTGCCGCTATCTGGCCGGGATACCGAAGCCTTCTCGCGATCTGGATGGGACAACGTCGTCGGTAGCCAGATTGGCCGCCTCGCGCGGCGGTCCAACTCTCGCCACTCGGCACGCTGGTCTTCGATCAGCCGCTGGGTAAGAGGGCTGAGCGGGATGTGGTCCGTGGCAAGCCACGACTCGAAGAACGACCCCAGCTTGTGCCGCCCCTGGGGTACGACGATCCCGCGTTGCGGAGGCGACGGCATGACGGCCGCGGTGGACTGCCGGATCGTCGGCCGCTGGCGGATCGTCGAGACCGACCTCTGGGGCCGCGAGTACCTCGACCTCTGCCGACCGGCGACCTTGGTCATCGACCACGACGGCCAGGGCGAGCTCGCATTCGGTGCGCTTCAGGCGGGCCTCGACCTCGCCTACAGCCGCTCGATGGTCCTCCTCACCTGGTCCGGCCATGACGAAATCGATGAGGGGACCGGGGACAGTGTCGCCGAACTCCTGCTCGAGGGCGCCATCGAGATCGAGTTCAACTACCACAACGGCGGTAAGGCAATCCTCAAAGCCGTCCGAAAGCCTTCTTCAACAGCCTGCTAAAAGCTCGGAGATGGGAGCCACTGATTTCAGCCGACATTCGGATACTCCACCGCCTCGAGACGCTGCTCGATCATCGTCCCCTCGACGAAGAAGCCCAGGTCCGCCCGTATGGCCGCCGCGCGGGCGAACTCTTCCAACGTCCACTCGGCGGTGTCGATGTAGACGAGGTCCTCGGACCTACCTCCGGATCCTGCCGCATCCAGCCCGATGCCGATGATGTATCGGGCTCCCGGGCGCGCTGCCTTGGCGGCATGGCACCTCAGCAGAAGGTCACGGGCGCGTTTCTCCCGATATGCTACATATTCGTCCCTCGGCGCCCCCGGTCCCATTAGCAGGACGTAGATCACATCATCCTGCTCGGAGGGCAGTATCGAACTGATCCACGCTTCCCGGGCCCGCACCGCGCGCACCTCGATCGCCTGTGACAGGATCCGTCGGCGAAAGCGGCCTTCGCTGGCCATGATCCGCACCATGCCTTCATAGTCGCGTATGGTCGTCTCGTTGCCGACCTCAAGCTGCTCTGCGAGGAGTTGGCTGGTCACGTACTCAATCAGAATATCCCAGGTGCGATGCGCGGCGTTGAGGCGCCGTCCCTCCTGGAAAGCCTGTTGCGCCTCTATCTGCCGCCACAGGTTCGGTTGGAGGACAAACTCCTTCGCGGGCGCCGGGAAGCTGCGGTTGTGGTGCAGGTAGTATGCGAGGATGTCCGCCTCGGTGGGCGCGCCCTTGAACTTGCCGGACACGGAAATCGTCTCCTTCGCGTCGAGGTAGTTGATGAAGTCGCGGGCGGTATCCAGCTCCCGGAGTACCAGCTTGAGCGCTTCGGCGCTAAAGACGTGGAGGAAGCCGCCCGCTTCTTTCACTATACCGATCCGCAGCGGGGCCTCATCATCGACGATTGTGAGATCGATGCCGAGCATGGGCTGCATAGTCTCTGCCATACAGCGTTCGGAAGCGCCCGTCGCGACGCAGACGCGATGAACGCGCATGTCGGCGGTGGCAGGCAGGCTAACCGGCAGCGGTTCCTGCGCCCGGGGGTCGAGGTAGATGTGGTCGGGGCGGGTGCGCACGTGGTGCTCGGCACGACGGACCTGGTGTGCAGACTTCCCGACAGCGCGGGAGAACCAGCGCTTCCAGTCCAAGACCGCATCGCCGCTATCAGGGTAAGCACAGCTCTTGTCCGAAAAGAGGAGCACGTCGTCGCGGAACACGACCATCAGATCGACGAGTTCCTTGCCGGGCTCCTTGTACAGGTTAGGGTATGTCCAAAGCCGTAGAAACGAACGCTCACATAGTTGGGCAAGGATCGCTTCGGACTCCGTCAGGCCTTCGGACTTCTCGAATCTCATGTCTGCCCCGTGGAACAAGTTGGATTCGAACTTCCCGGTCACCGTTGGTGCGCCTTCTCGGCAAGCGAACCGCAACTCTGGCGCCGAGAGATATTGACGGCCATACGCCTTCAAGAGTTGGTGGAATCCGTATCTCACGGTCCGCCCAAACGCCAAAAGGCCCGCACAAGGCGGGCCTTTTCACGACGCTGGCCAATCAGTCTCTAAATCACAGACTGAATGGCGGAGAGGGTGGGATTCGAACCCACGGTACGCTCGCGCGCACAACGGTTTTCGAGACCGCCCCGATCGACCACTCCGGCACCTCTCCCGCGTATCGAACGGCCGCTGGTGATTAAGGGGTCGGGCGGCGGATTGCAAGCCAATCCGCACCGGCCGCGGCAAGTTACGGCAGGCGGACGGTGAAGGCCTCCTCGGCCAGAAGCGTGCCGTCGCGGTCGAAGAGCTGGACGAAGCCGGGGCCGACGATCGCCGGCATCAGGTCCCAGGTGCGCCAGTTCGGGCTGACCCCGGCATAGAGGTCGCGGGTGCGTACCACCCGGCCGCTGGCGATCCAGCGCAGGGTGAAGGCCGGTCGGTCGGGGTCGGCGCGGCTGCAATCCAGGCGCAGGAAGGCATGGACGCGGTCGTACTCGACCACGAACTCGGTCGTCGGCTCCACCGGCTCGCGCTGGTAGACGCCCTTGGCGGTGCGGAACTCGCGGATGATGCAGTCGGTATCGGCCAGTGCCGGCGACGCGGCGGATACCGCGGCCGACGCAACCGCCAGGGCCATCAGGAGGGTTCGACCGCTCTTCATTCGCAGCCAAGCGATAGCGCAACTATGCGCGTCTACCAAGGGCGCCGAGGGCCGCAGGCCATTGATATCGTGGCCTGCGGCATTCCGGCCACGGGGCCGCACCACCCCCGTCAGCGGGCGGGCGGGCGGCGGTCGGCCCAGGGCCGCGCCTGCTCCAGCAGGGTCGCCAGGCGCAGGACGGCAAAGTCGCTCCACCATGGCCCGATGATCTGGAAGCCCGTCGGCAGGCCGTCGCTGGCAAAGCCGCTGGGGATCGACATGGCCGGGTTGCCGGTCAGGTTGAAGGGGTACTGGTAGGCGGTCCAACTCTGGCGGGTGATGCCACATTCGCGGCCGGCGATGGTGACGGGCTTGGTCGCGTCGAAATCGGCCGCCAGGGCGGTGCAGGCCGTCGTCGGCGAAACCAGGAAGCGATAGCGGCCGAACAGCGCCTGCACGGTCTGGTAGAGGCGCGAGCGCGCCCGCTCCGCACCGATCCGGTCGAGCAGGCTGTATTCCATGCCCCAGTCGGCGAACGCCACCATGCTGGGATCGAGCCGGTTGCCCCAGCGCTCCCGCAAGGGGGCGACGGAGGCCGCGATGCCGGTCTGGTAGATGATCCGCCCCTCGGGTTCGGCCCAGTCGATGCCGTCCGGCACCGCCTCGACCTCGGCCCCCAGGTCGCGCAGGGCTGCCAGCATGTCCAGCGTGCGGGCCTCGACCTCGGGATCGACGACCGGGTTGGCCATGCGCGCGACATAGCCGATGCGCACGCCGTCCAGCCGCGGCCCCTGCAGGTCGGGCGGCAGCGCCGCCGGGCCGCCGCCCAGGCTCCACGGGTCGCGCGCGTCTGGCCCCAGCATGGCCGCGAACATGACGGTGGCGTCGGCCACCGTGCGCGTCATCGGCCCGGCGAAGGACTGGTTGAGGAAGACATCGCCCGCCGCCTCGTGGGGGATGGCGCCGCGCGTCGGCTTCAACCCGACGATGCCGGCGCTGGCGGACGGCCCGCGGATCGAGCCCGCGCCATCGGTGCCGAGCGCCAGCGGCGCCAGGCCGGCGGCCACCGCCGCCGACGCCCCCCCGCTCGACCCGCCCGGCGTCCGCTCCAGGTTCCACGGATTGCGGGTGATGCCGGTCAGCGGGCTGGTGGTGATGCCCTTGTGGCCGAATTCCGGCGTCGTGGTCTTGCCGACGACGATGGCGCCCGCCGCCTTGAGGCGCGCGACCGCGATCGAATCGGCCCGCGCGACGTTCTCGGCATGGACGTGCGAGCCGTGCGTCGTGCGCTGGCCGGCGACGTCGATCAGGTCCTTGATCGAGACGGGCACGCCATGCAGCGGCCCGAGCGGCGCACCGGCGGCGACCGCGGCCTCGGCCGCCCGGGCCGCGGCCATCGCCTCGTCGCGGCAGGTGCCGACATAGGCGTTGATCGCCGGCTGCGCCCGGTCGATCGCGTCCAGCACGGTCTGGACATAGGCCACGGGCGACAGCGCGCCACGGCGGATCATCGCCGCCGCGCGCGTCGCGGGCAGGAACAGCAGGTCGTCGGACATCGGGTGCGGGCACTCCAGAAAGGATCGCACGGACGATGCCATGCGGCCCACTTCCGGGCCAATAGCCGATCGCCCTGGACGGCGCCCCGCCTTGGCCACACATTCGCGGTGGACCAGGGACGGGAGGATGGACGGCATGCGGATCGTGGTGGTGGGTGCGGGCGGCGTCGGCGGCTATTTCGGTGCGGTTCTGGCGCGGGGCGGCCAGGACGTGACCTTCGTGGCGCGCGGCGCCCATCTGGCGGCGATGCAGGCCAACGGCCTGTCGATCGAAAGCCCCAGCGGCGCTTTCGCGATCCGGCCGGTGAAGGCCACCGACGACCCGGCCGCGATCGGCCCCGTCGACATCGTGCTGTTCGCGGTCAAGCTCTACGACATGGAGACGGCCGCGGCCGCCCTGAAGCCGCTGGTCGGGCCGGGAACGGTGGTGATCCCGCTGCAGAACGGCATCGACGCCGCCACCATCGTCGGCCGCGCGGTGGGTGCGGCCCATGTCGCGGCCGGCGTCGCCTACATCTCGGCCCTGGTGGAGCGGCCGGGCGTCGTGCGCCACAACGCCCTGCTGGCGCGGCTGGCCTACGGCCCGCTGGAGGCCAGCCAGCAGGCGCCGCTCGCCGCCTTCAAGGCAGCCTGCGACGCGGCCGGGCTGGACACCACCCTGACCGACGATCCCCGCCGCGTGGTTTGGGAGAAGTTCCTTTTCCTGGCCTCCATGAGCGGGATGACGGCGCTGACCCGCCATTCCATCGGCCCGATCCGCACCAACCCCGCCACGCGCGCCATGATGATGGAATCCCTGGCCGAGACGGCGGCGGTGGCGGCTGCCCTGGGCGTGCGCCTGCCGGGCGACCAGCCCGAACGCGTGCTGGCGCAGATGGACGCCATGCCCGAGGCGGCGCGGGCGTCGATGCTGGTCGATCTGGAGCGCGGCCGGCCGCTCGAGCTGCCCTGGCTGTCGGGCGCGGTGGCCCGGCTGGGCAGCGCCAACGGCGTGCCGACCCCGGTGCATCGCGCGATCGTGGCCGCCCTCGCCCTCCAGGTGGACGGCACGACGCCCAGGGGGTGACGGCGGCGGCGTTCTCAGGGACAATCGCCGCCACCCACCCTGCCAAGCATCTGGAGCGGATCGCCGCCATGGAACAGTTCGGCTTCGGCCAGCCCGTCCGCCGCAAGGAAGACCGCCGCTTCCTGACCGGCCGCGGGCGCTATACCGACGATATCAACCTGGCCGGCCAGGCCTATGGCCATGTCCTGCGCTCGCCACACGCCCATGCCCGCATCACCCGCCTCGACACAGAGGCGGCGGCCGCCGCGCCGGGCGTGCTGGCCGTGCTGACCCATGCCGACCTGGTGGCCGACGGCATCCCCAGCCTGCCCTGCCATGTCGATGTGCCGGGCCGCGGCGGCGAGAAGATGTTCGCCCCGCTGCGCCCCGTCCTGGCCGACGGCACCGTGCGCTTCGTGGGCGACCTCGTCGCCTTCGTCGTGGCCGAGAGCGCCCAGGCCGCACGCGACGCGTCCGAGCTGATCGAGGTCGACTACGACCCGCTGCCGGCCGTGGTCGACGCGGTGGCGGCGATGGAACCGGGTGCGCCATTGCTGTGGCCGGAGCGTGGCAGCAACCTCTGCGTCCACTGGGAAAGCCACGACGGCACGGCGATGCGCGCGGCCTTCGCGCGCGCCGCCCGCGTCGTGCGCTGCGACCTCGTCAACAACCGGCTGGTCGGCAACCCGATGGAGCCGCGCGTGGCCATCGGCGAGTACGACCCCGCGACCGGCATCCGCACCTTGCACTCCCCGACCCAGGGCGTGGTGAAGCTGTGGCAGGGGCTGGCGACGCTGATCTTCAACGTGCCGCAGGACAAGATCCGCGTCGTCTCGCCCGATGTCGGCGGCGGCTTCGGCCTGCGCGGCAAGCTGTTCCCGGAATCGGTGCTGGTGGTGTGGGCCGCCACCCGGCTGCAACGGCCGGTGAAGTGGACGGCCGACCGCAGCGAGACCTTCCTCTGCGACCCGCATGGCCGCGACCATGTGACGACCTGCGAGATGGCTTTCGATGCGGGCGGCCGCATCCTGGCCATGCGGGCCGAGACGGCCGCCAATGTCGGCGCCTACCTGCTGGATTTCGGGCCGCGCATCCCGACCATCGCCGGGGCCCGCATCGCGGGCTCGGTCTATGACGTGCCGGCAATGCAGCTCTCGGTGCGGGTGATCTTCACCAACACCGTGCCGACCGACGCCTATCGCGGCGCCGGCCGGCCGGAGATCTGCTACCAGATGGAGCGCCTGCTGGACCTGGGGGCGGAAGCCTTCGGCATCGGCCGCGAGGAGATTCGCCGGCGCAACTTCATCCGGCCCGAGCAGCTCCCCTACAAGAACCAGGTCGGCATGGTGATCGATTCCGGCCTCTTCGCGCAGACGATGGACCAGGCTCTGGATCGCGCGGACTGGGCCGGCTTCGGCGCCCGCCGGGCGGCCGCGCGCGACGGCCTGCTGCGCGGCATCGGCCTTGGCTATTATGTCGAGGCATCGGGCGGCCAACCGTTCGAGGAGGCGCGCGTGCGCTTCGAGGAAGACGGCCGGGTGACGCTGATCGTCGGCACCTTCAGCCACGGCCAGGGGCACGAGACGGCATTCGCCCAGATCCTGGCCGAGCGGCTGGGCGTGCCGTTCGACGAGATCGACCTGCGCCAGGGCGATTCCGACTTCGTGAAGTTCGGCAACGGTACCGGCGGCTCGCGCTCGTCGCAGATGGGCGGCGTGGCGACGGCGCGCGCGGCCCAGCAGGTGGTGGACAAGGCCCGCCGCATCGCCGCCCACGCGCTGGAGGCGGCCGAGGCCGACATCAGCTTCCGCGCCGGCGGCTTCGAGGTGGCGGGCACCGACCTGCGCATCGCGATTGCCGATGTGGCCCGGCTGGCGCGCGACCCCGCCCGCCTGCCGGATGGCATGGAGCCGGGGCTGGACGAGACCTGCCGCTACCAGCGCCCGACGGAATGCAACTTCCCCAACGGCGCCCATGTGGCCGAGGTCGAGATCGACCCCGATACCGGGGTGGTGCGCATCGCGCGCTATGTCTGCGTCGACGATTGCGGCGAGATCATCAACCCCCTGCTGATCCGCGGCCAGGTGCATGGCGCCGTTGCCCAGGGCCTGGGCCAGGCGTTGCTGGAGCGCACCGCCTACGACCCGGATTCGGGCCAACTCGTGTCCGGCTCGTTCATGGACTATGCGATGCCGCGCGCGTCCGACATGCCCGACCTCGACGTGGGATTCCATGTCGTGCGTAACCCCAGCAACGACCTGGGCGTGAAGGGGGCGGGCGAAGGCGGCTCCTGCGGGGCGCCGCCCGCCATCGTCAGCGCGGTGTGCGATGCGCTGGGCATCACCCATATCGACATGCCGCTGACGCCCGAGGTGGTGTGGCGGGCGATCCGCGCCCGGCAGGCGGCGGCATAGCCGCCCGCCGCGGCAGGCCGGATCAGGCAGCCAGCCTGGCTTCGGTCGCGGTCGCGTAGACCCGGCCGAAGCGGTTGGCGAGGAAGCGGTCGAGCGGGATGTCCTCCTGCCGCACGAAGCCCCGCCCCGGCAGCGCGCCCTCGGCCAGCAGGTCCAGCACGGTGCAGATGCCGGCCGCCGTCGTCACCTGGATAGCGCTGGCCGGCCGGCCGCCGACGGGGCCGCCATGGATGCGGTTGGCGTAGCTGGTCTGCACCAGCCGGTCGCCCTGCCAGCCCGATACGGCGACCATGATCACCACCACGTCCTGCAACGTCGTCGGCAGGGCGTGTTCCAGGATGTCCTTCAGCACGTGGCGGCGGTCGCGCAGGCGCAGGTCGATCAGCAGGGCCTTCATCAGCGCGCAATGGCCGGGATAGCGGATGGTGCGGTAGTTGAGGTTGCGCACCCGCCCCTCCAGCGTCTCGCACAGCGAGCCGAGCCCGCCCGAGGTGTTGAACGCCTCGTAGCGCACGCCGTCGAGCGAGAACTCCTCCAGCTCCTCCATCGCCGGCACCTCGCGGCGGCGGCCGTCGACGATCGCCTCACAAGGCTCGCAGTACTCGTTGATGACCCCGTCGGTGCTCCAGGTCAGGTTGTAGTTCAGCACGTTGGACGGGAACTGCGGCAGGGCGCCGACGCGCAGCTTGACGGTGTCGAGCCGGTCGAAGCCGGCCGCCAGCGCCTGGGCCACGATCGAGATGAAGCCCGGCGCCAGCCCGCATTGCGGGATGAAGGCGGTGGAGGCCGTCGCCGCCAGTTCCTTCACCAGGCGCGTGGTCGCCACGTCCTCGGTCAGGTCCAGATAGTGGGTGCCGGCCGCATGGGCCGCGCGGGCCACGCCGGCCGTCAGGTGGTACGGGGCCGCACTCAGGGCGGCGAAGCGGCCGGTGAGCGCCCTGGCCACCGCGTTCTCGTCGGCCAGGTCCAGTTCCAGGATGCCGATGCCCGCCTGCGCGACGCCGGCCAGCGCCTCGGCCGAGCGGTCGGCCACCGTCACCTTGTAGTCGCCCGTGCCGCCCAGCATGCCGGCGATGGTCGTGCCGATCTTGCCGGCGCCGATGACGATGATGTCGCGCATGTGTCCTAGCCCCTGTTCCGTGGCGTCTCGAAGATGCCCGCAGCCTATCCGCCGCCATCGTCGGAATGCAGGGCGCAAACCGTCGAAATGCACGGAACTTTCCGGCATAGTGCCGAAATGATCGACGCAACGACGATCGACCCCACCGACGAGGCGCTGCTGCGGTTGCTGCGCCAGGATGCCCGCCTGCCGACGGCGGAGCTGGGCCGGCGGCTGGGCGTGTCGCGCACGACGGTACAGAGCCGGCTGGAGCGGCTGGAACGGCGCGGCGTGATCGCCGGCTACACGGTCCGGCTGGGCCGGGAGGCGGCCGGCGCCCTAGTGCGCGCCCACATCCTGCTGACGGTGGCGCCCAAGCTGGCGCGCCCGACCGAGGCCGCATTGGCGCGCATCCCGCAGATCGCGGCCCTCCATTCCGTCAGCGGCATCTACGACCTGATCGCCGTCGTCGAGGCCCGCTCGGTCGAGGAACTGGACCGGCTGATCGACGAGATCGGCGCGCTCGACGGGGTCGAGCGGACGGTGACCTCGATCATCCTGTCGACACGGCTCGATCGCGGCTGACGGGCCTATGTCCCGCGGATGGCGTCCAGGCGCAGCCGGATGGCCGACTGCGTCACCGGCCCGGCGACACCGTCGACCGACAGCCCCGCCAGCCCCTGGAACCAGCGCACGGCGGCCGCCGTCGCCGGCCCGGACTTGCCGTCCTCCACCAGCCGGGGCCGGGCGCCCAGATCGTTGAGCGCCTGCTGCAACCAGGCGGTATCGCTGCTCTCGCCCGCGACTTCCCAGGCTTCCACCTGGGCGGCGCCGTCATTGGCCAGCGGCCAGACCCGCGCGAACCAGTTTCGGCGATCCTCCAGCCCGTTGAAGCCGCCATTGATGCGCCGGGTGATGCGTTGGATGTCGTCGAGGTCGGCGGCGAGGTTCAGGTTGCCGTCCTGCCATTCCTGCAAGGCCGGCATCAGCGCGTGGGGGGCGGCCACGATGCGCGCCGGGTCGGCCACGAAGTCGATGCCGCAGCGACTGCCCATGCGCAGGTAGGCGCCGCGCCCGGTCGTCTGCAACAACCCGCCGCCGCGATAGCGGAAGCCGTCGCCGGCCGCGGCATTGCCCAGCTCGCGCGCCTTGCGGGGGTTGCCCAGGCCATAGACGCGCTCCGCCAAGGCCTCGGGGTTGCCCAGCAGGCCCGCCATCTCGTCGCCCCGGATGGCGGCCGAATGATTGCCGACGCCGAAGATGGCGGCGAGCCGGCCGGGTGTCGTGTAGCGCAGGTTCTCGAACAGCACGGTACCGCCGCCCGATTCGTGCAGCACCTGGGCCAGGAAATGGGCGATGCGCAACGGCGTCGTCACCTCGAAGCGGGCGAAGAGTTCGCCACCCTGCTCGAAGGCGGTGCGATAGGCGGGCTGGGCGTTGGGTGCGACCGTGCGGAACATCTCGGCGATGCGGGACATGGGCGGTGCCTCCTGCACGGCACAGCTTAGCAGGTCTTCGCCGGATATTCGCGTACCGCTCCTACCCCGCCAGGGCCGCCATCGCGCCGGCCAGTTCCAGGTCGGCCGGCGTCGTGATCTTGATGTTCCGCCCGCTGCCATCCACGAACCGGGTCCGCACCCCGCCCTTCTCGAGCACGGTCAGGAAACTCGGGTCGCCCGCCGCCGCCTCGCGGTCCAGGGTGGCGTAGCCGTCGATCGCGGCCGTGCGGGCGAAGGCGATCGGCTTCTGTCCGACCAGCAGGTCCCCCGGGGCATGCAGCAACCGCCCCGCCCGATCGTAGAGGAATTCCGCGTTGGGGATGGCCGGGGCGGCGGCGCCATGGGCGATGGCCGCATCGAGCACGCGGCGGACCAGGGCCTCGTCGGCGAAGGGGTGGACGACGTCGTGCAGCAGCAACCACGCCGCACTGGCCTGCATCACCAGCAGCCGCGTCGTGGCGCTGCGGCTGTCGCCGCCGGGGATTACCGCAACGCGATCGCCGGCGACCAGTGCCCGGGCGGCTTCCACCTCGGCCGGCGGTACGGCGACGATCACTTGGGCTGCCACCGACCGGCACGCCGCGACCGCATGCTCAAGCAAGGTGCGGCCGCCCAGCCGCACGAACGACTTCGGGCCCAGGCCCAGCCTGGTGCCGCCGCCGGCCGCCTGGACCAGCGCCTGGACGGGCATCGTTCCCATCTGGCTCAGCCCCCGGCAGGGAGGGGGGCGGCGCCGGTCGAACGGGACGGGTTGGAGAACCAGTTCCGTCCGACGAAGAAGCGCTGCTGGCCGATACGACTGATGGCGTCGAGGCAGGGCGGATCGAGCAGGTCGGCGGGCATCCCGCCCCGGCCTTCGACATAGGCCCGCTTGCGCTGCACGTGGCCCCGCAAGGCGGTGCGCAGGCGCGCGAAATCCCGGGCGATGCCCTGGGCGATGGCCGGGTCGCCATGCAGGGCGGCGATGAAATGCGGGTGGCACCGCACCACCGGCGTCAGCAGCGCCAAGTCGCCATGGCGATCCATCTCGAAGAAATGCAGCAGGTTGCAGTGGTTGGTGGGATCCAGCCGATGATTGAACATCTCCAGCCCGCGCGAACTGACGAGCAGCGTGTGCGAGCGATCGGATGCCGCGAACGTCTTGAACACGTCGCGCGCCGGCGAGTCCGCCTGGCTGGCGGTGAAGTTCTGGGAGAAGACGCAATCGGGTGCGTCTCCCTTGAACAGGTCGCGGCCGGAATGGGCGAACGGCAAGGGCGCGTCGATGCCCAGCATGGTCAGGCAGGTCGGCGCCAGGTCGATGGTGCTGGCCAGGCGCGCGTCCGCCATGGGCGCGATCCCCGGGCCCAGCACCAGCAGCGGTACATGGACGAGGGGCGTATAGGGCTCGACCCCATGCAGGATCCCGCCCTTGAAGCCGTGGCTCCAATAGTCGTCCCCATGATCGCCGAAGATCACGACGATGGTGTCGTCGGCCAGCCCCCGGCGGTCGAGGGTGTCGAGCAGCGTGCCCAATACATGGTCGGCCACCGCGCAAGTGCCGCCGACCAGGTCGTCCAGGCCCTGCGCATGCCCCGCCAGCGCGGCGGCATGTTCCATATGGGTGACGAGGTTCCAGACATAGAGGGCGAACGGCGGCTTCGATATCGCCCGCTCGAACCGATCGCCCAGCGCGGCGAAGTCGTTCGTGTTCCAGATCGGCGGCAAGGAGGCGGCCAGCAGCGGCAGCATCCGGGCGGTGTTGCGCGCGCTGACGCACATCGCTTGTGCGCGATAGCCGTGCCGGGCCAGGGTCGCCATCAGGCTCGGATTGTTGCCGACGGCCCCCCCCAGGCCGGGAGTACCGTCCATCTCGAAGTCGTTGCCATGGAGCAGATAGGCCAGAACCATCTGGGTGGAGGTGGCCGACGAGAAGTACGAGCGGAACAGCCGCCCGCGCGCCATCGCCTGCTGGAACCGGGGGAACGCCTCGGGAAAGTGGCGCAGGTGCTGCCAGCCGATGCTTTCCAGATGGATCAGCAGCAGGTTCTTCCGCTTCATCGGGCACGCCACGCGGCGAAGATGGCGCCGAAGTCGAGCCCGACCAGCCGCGCCGGCCGATACCAGGCGCGGCCCTCGCCGGCGCCCTGCCGGGCGAAATGGTCCCAGCCGCTGGCGAATTCGCGCTGCTCGACGGCGCGCCGGACGTCCTGGTGGCGATTGAGGTACATCGCTTCGTCGAAATCCGCCCGGTCGGGCAGCGGTGCCGCTTCCGGTGGCTTGGTCGGGGTGCTCATGGTCGGCCTTGTGGAGTTCGGATCAGAATAGCGGGCCGGTCGCGCGGGCGGAACAGCTTGGGGCTCGAGCCGATGTCACACCCCCGCCGCGCCCTCCCCTTCCCCCTCGCGACCCGGCACGGAGGCCAGCAGCAGGCGGGTGTATTCGTGGCGCGGGCGGAACAGCACCTCAGCCACCGGCCCGGTCTCGACCACGACGCCGCGGCGCATGACGGCGATGCGGTCGCACACCTGCGAGGCGACGCGCAGGTCGTGGGTGATGAAGAGGATCGAGAGGCGCAGCTTGCGCTGGATATCGGCCAGCAGTTCCAGCACCTGCGCCTGGACCGACACGTCCAGCGCCGAAACCGGCTCGTCGGCGACCAGCAACTCCGGCTCCAGCGCCAGCGCGCGGGCCAGGCCGATGCGCTGGCGCTGCCCGCCCGAGAACTCGTTGGGAAAACGCTCGGCCGCGGACGGGTCGAGCGCCACCAGGGCCAGCAGTTCGTCGACCCGGGCGCGCGCCGTGCGCCGGTCGACGCCGTGCGCCAGCAGCCCCTGGGCCACGATCTCGTGCACGCGGCGCCGCGGGTTGAGGGAGCCCCAGGGGTCCTGGAACACCATCTGCACCCGCCGCCGCACCGGCGCCAGCCGGCCGCGGCCGAGCTTCAGTAGGTTTCCATCCAGCCCCGACAGGGTCAGCGTACCGGCATCCGCGTCGATCAGGCGGACGATGAGGCGGGCCAGCGTCGACTTGCCGGAGCCGCTTTCGCCGACGATGCCGAGCGCCTCGCCCCGGCGGAGCGTCAGGTCGACGCCGGCCACCGCCTGCACCCGGCGCGCCGGTCGGAACAACCCGCCGCGCCCGCCGAAACTCTTGGCGATGCCGCGCCCTTCCAGGATCGTGTCGCCCAGCTCTGCCGAGCGGTCAGGGCGCGGCTGGAGGCGGGGCACGGCGGCCAGCAGCCGGCGGGTGTAAGGGTGCTGCGGCCGGCGCAGCACTTCGTCGGCGACGCCGGTCTCGACTACACGCCCCTCCTGCATCACCGCCACCCGGTCGGCCATCTCGCGCACCACGCCGATGTCGTGGGTGATCAGCATGACCGCCATCGAGCGCGCCGCCTGGATCGAGCGCAGCAGGGCCAGGATCTGCGCCTGGGTGGTGACGTCGAGCGCGGTCGTCGGCTCGTCGGCGATCAGCAGCACCGGATCGAGCGCCAGGGCCATGGCGATCATCGCCCGCTGGCGCTGCCCGCCGGAGAGCTGGAAAGGCCGGGCGTGGCGGATCAGGGCCGGGTCCGGCAGGCCGACCGCCTCCAGCAGGGCCAGGGTGCGCTGGCCGTCGCGGTCGGCGCGGCCATGGAAGCGGAAGACCTCGCCGATCTGGTCGCCGATGCGCATGACCGGGTTGAGGGCCGCCATCGGCTCCTGGAAGATCATCGCCATGCGGCTGCCGCGCAGGCGCCGCCGCTCGGCCTCGGCCATGCCCAGCAGTTCACGGCCCTCGAAGCGGATGGAGCCGGTGACCGCCAGCCCCTTGGGCACCAGGCCCAGCACGGCGTGCGCGGTCAGCGACTTGCCCGACCCGCTTTCGCCGACGACGCACAGCACCTCGTCGCGCGCGATCGTCAGGGCGATGTCGTCGACGGCGCGCGCCCGGTCGGCCCCGACCGGCAGGCCGATCGACAGGCCGGAGATCGCCAGCAGGGGTTCCGTTAAATGCCGGTCCGTCAAATGCCCGTCCGTCAAATGCCAGTCCGCCGGCGCATGTGCGGGTTGAGCGCGTCGTTCAGCCCCTCGCCCACCAGGTTGATGGCCAGCACGGTGACGAAGATCGCCAGCCCCGGGAACACCGACAGCCACCAGGCCTGGCGGAAGACGGCGCGCGCCGCGCCGATCATGTAGCCCCAGCTAATGCGGTTGGGATCGCCCAGCCCCAGGAAGCTGAGGGCCGATTCGGTCAGGATCGCGGTCGCCACCATGAGGGACGCCATGATCACGATGGGCGTCAGCGCGTTCGGCAGCACCTCGGCGAAGATGATGCGGATGTGGGAGACGCCCGACAGCACGGCCGCCTCGACGAACTCGCGGTGGCGCAGCGCCATGAACTCGCTGCGCGCCAGCCGGGCGACCGGCGGCCAGGTGACGACCGAGATGGCGACGACGATCGAGGTCAGCCCCGGCGTCAGGATCGCCACCAGCAGGACGGCCAGGACGAAGCTGGGGATGGTCTGGAAGAACTCGGTGAAGCGCATCGCCACGTCATCGGCGATGCCGCCGAAATAGCCGGCGACCGCCCCCACCACGACGCCGATGGCGACCGCGAAGAAGGTCGAGACGACGCCGATGAAGAGCGACACCCGGGCGCCGTGGAAGATGCCGGCCAGGACGTCGCGACCCAGCATGTCGCTGCCGAGCTGGAAGTCGCCGCCTGGCGGCAGCAGCGGCTGGCCGCGCGTGTCCCACGGATCGAATGGAAAGAGAAACGGCGCCGACACCGCCAGCAGGATGACGGCGACCAAGACCGCCAGGCCGATCACGGCGCCGGGGTTGCGCAGGAAGCTCTGCCAGAAGCTCATCGGCCTGAACTCACTGACCGGGGCTCATCTGCCAGCAGCGCCGATGCGCGGGTCGGCCAGGCGCAGCAGCAGATCGGTGATGAAGTTGAACAGCACCACCGCCACGGCCGAGGCGAGGAAAACCGCCAGCAGCAGGTTGTAGTCGCGCTGGAGAAGGGCATCGAAGGCGAGCCGGCCGATGCCGGGCCAGGCGAACACCGTCTCGGCGACGATGGCGCCGCCCACCAGGTGGCCGGCCTGGAGGCCGGCGAAGGTGATGATCGGCAGCATCGCGTTGCGCAGGATATGGGCCGTCACCACCCGCCATTCCGGCAGGCCCTTGGCCCGCGCGGTCTTCACATAGTCCAGGCCCGCCGTCTCCAGCATGGCGCCGCGGGTCAGCCGGGCATAGATGGCGACATAGAACAGGCCCAGCGTCAGCGCCGGCAGGACGAGATGGCGGGCGGTATCGAGCGCGCGGGCGAGATCGCCCGATGGCGGGATCATGCTGCGCATGCCGAACGGCGGCAGCCAGCCCAGCGTCACCGAGAAGAAGAGGATGAACAGCAGCCCGACCCAGAAGATCGGCATGGCATAGAAGACGAGTGCGGCCACGGTGATCAGCGTATCGGCCGGTCGCCGCGCGCGGATCGCCGCCAGCACCCCCAGCGCCGGCCCGACCAGCAGGGCGAAGACGAAGGCGGCGCCCGTCAGCAGCAGGGTCGCCGGCATCCGCTCCAGCACCATGTCGGCCACCGGCCGTCGGGTGCGGTAGCTGACGCCGAGGTCGAGCGACAGGACATTGCCGACATAGGTCAGGAGCTGGGCCGGCAGCGGCCGGTCGAGCCCGAATTCCGCCCGCGTGCGCGCGAGGAAATCCGGGTCGGCCGCGCCGGACTCTCCCGCCAGCACGCTGGCGACGTCGCCCGGCGCCAGGCGGACGAGGCAGAAGTTGAGGACGACGATCGCCAGCAGGACGAGCGCCGCCTTCACCATCCAGCCCAGCAGGAACAGCAGCAGCCGCATCGCGCGTCTAGCCGGCCGTCACCCCGCCCGGGATCACTTCGCCAGCCAGGCGTCGGCGAAGCTGTCGTTGGGGCCGAACCCGTTGATCGTCACGTTGTGCAGCTTGGCCGAGGTGATGGTCGGCCACTCGATCTCCACCGTCCAGGCCACCGGCACGTCGGTCGACAGGATCTTCTGCACCCGCGAATAGAGCTGCTTGCGCACCGCCTCGTCGGTGTTGGACGCCGCCTTGGCGAACAGGTCGTCCACCTCCGGGTTGCTGTAGCCCGACGTGTTCGTGAACAGCACGCCCTTGCGGATGTTGGAGGTGACGTAGGTGCGCGACACGCCCAGCGCCGGATCCGCCAGCATCGACAGGAAGGTCACCACCATGTCGTAGTCCCAGTTGCCGAACTTCTGGCCCCAGCCGGCCACGTCGGATGCCTCCAGCGTCACCTGGATGCCGACCTTGCCCAGCGCCTGGCGGACATATTCCGACACCCGGTTCCACAGCTCGCCATAGGGCAGGCCCAGCAGCTTGACGCGTGCCCGCACGCCGTTGGCATCGGGCTTCAGCCCCATCTCGTCCAGCAGGGCGGCCGACTTGGCGAGGTCGAGGCCGTATTTCGGCACGTCGGTCTCGTAGAAGGGCGAGCTCGCCTGGATCGGGCCCGTCGCCACCTTGGCCAGGCCGAAGAAAATGTTGGTGCGCATGAACTCGCGGTCGAGCGCGAACATCACCGCCTGGCGGAAGCGCGGGTCGTCGAAAGGCTTCCGGCGATGGTTGAACTCGATCCAGGAGATCGTGGAGTTCCACTCCCACCCCTTGCCCGTGGTGACCTTCAGGTTCGGCAGCTTGGCCAGGCGCGCCACATCGACGAACTCGATATCGGTCTGGGCCGCGAGCTGCACCTGCCCCGTCTCCAGCGCCAGCGCGCGCGACGCGCTGTCGGGGATGAAGCGGTAGTAGATGGCGTCCAGGTGCGGCTTGCCGGCCTGCCAGTAGGCGTCGTTGCGCACGAGGTGGATGTACTCGCCCTTGCGCCATTCCTTGAACTTGAACGGCCCGGTACCGATCGGCGCCTGGTTGACCGGGTTGGCGCGGAAGTCGGAGCCCTTGTAGACGTGGGCCGGGACGATCGCCGCACTCAGCGCGTCGAAGCTGCGGATCAGCGGCGCGTAGGGCTCCTTCAGGCTGAGCTGGACGGTATGCGCGTCGACCGCCGTCGTCTTCACCCGCTCGAACGTCGTCTTGGAGCGCGCGTGCACGGCCGGCAGGAACTCGTTGAAGGTGAAGGCCACGTCCTCGGCAGTGAAGGGCTTGCCGTCATGCCACTTCACGCCCTGGCGCAGCTTGAAGGTGTAGGTGAGGCCGTCGGGCGCGATCACCCAGGATTCCGCCAGCACCGGGACCGGCTTCAGGTCGAAGTCGTAGGTCATCAGACCTTCGAACATCTTGGTGCTGGGCAGTAGCGTCGGGGCATTCAGGTTGATGCCCAGCACGATGCCGGGCGGCTCCGGCCACAGGGTGGAATTGATCACGCCACCCTTCTGGGGCGTCTGTGCCCCTGCAGAAAAGGATCCCAGGACCATGGTGGCGACGGCGAAAGCGAACGGTTTCCAGACGCGAGACATAGCCCGAACCCCCGACCTGTTCTTAGGGAGGAACCTCCCATTCATCCGATCGTGCAGTGCAAGTCCCGCGCCCCGCAAGGGGGACGCGGGATCGCACCGGCAGATTCTCGCCCCCTCAGAAGGCCGGCGTGATCGTCCGACCAGTGGCGTGCGCCTCCTCGGCGGCGAGGCAGAGGACCACCGAGGCCTTCGCCTCCTCCGGCGGCAGCGGCGACCGGCCCTCTGCGAAGGCGATGAACGCCTGGCGCAGGTTCTCCTCCAGTTCGTAGACCTCGCCCGAGCGCGGCACCTCGATGGTCTCGGCACCCGACTGGCCGCGGCGGCGCACCTTCAGCTCGAACGCCGACTGGGTTTCCCGGGCGGTCGCGGCCGACCACCAGGTCCGCACGGCCCCTTCCGTGCCGGCCAGTTCCAGCATGGTGTGGTGCTCGAAGCCTTGTAGCGTCTGCGTCAGGAAGGCGGTCGAGCCGTCCCGCCATTCCAGCAGCGTGCCGAAATTCTTCACCAGGCCGCGGCCGGCCGGCTCGCCGAAGGCCCGCACCGCAGACGGCAGCCCGTTCTCCCGCGCGTACCAGAGGACGAGGTCGTAGAAATGGACCATCTCCTCCAGGATCCAGGAGCCGACGCGGGCCGGGTCCTGGCGCCAGCCGCCCGAGCCCTGGCTGAACGGATAGCGAAAGAGCGTGAAGTTCTGGTAGCGCACCTTGCCCACGTCGCCCGCCGCGACGACGTCGCGCACGACGCCCCATTGCTTGGAAACGCGCAGTTCGTGGTCGAGCGTGACCTGTCGGCCGTTGCGCCTGGCCGCGGCGATCACGGCGTCGCACTCGTCGATCGTCAACCCCATGGGCTTTTCCAGCACGACATGGGCGCCGGCATCGAGTGCCGCCACCGCGAAGCGCGAATGCACATGGTTGGGGACGGTGACGCAGGCGACGTCGAAGCCGCCCGCCGCCAGCATGGCGTCGTAGTCGCGATAGCGCGGCACGTCGGGGAACAGGGTGGCGGCCGCTTTCTCGGACGGATCGCCATGGCAGAAGATCGCCGCCACCTCGGCCCCCTCGATCGCCCGCACGGCGCGCGCATGCATCTGGCCCCAGGCGCCGAAGCCCGCCATCGCCACCCGCGTCGGCGGCACTTGTCTCTGGTCCGTCATCCGATCCTCCTCGCCCAGGCTGTCCGTTTCGCCGGCATCACCCGCCCTCACCAGGGCATCGGCTGGCCGGCATAGGTGTAGAAGCCGCCGGTCTGGTGGTTGCCCAGCCGGCGCACGAAGTCCCGCATGGCAGCGACGCTCTCGGCCGCCGCGATCGGCGCGTCGTCGCTGGCCCCACCCGTCCGCACCCAGCCCGGATGCAGCATCACCACGGTGACGCCGCGCGGATGCAGGTCGATCGCCAGGCTGCGGCCGATGGCGTTCAACCCGGCCTTGCTGGCGCGATAGCCGTAGTGGCCGCCCGACAGGTTGCTCGCGATCGAGCCCATGCTGCTGGAGACGATGACCAGCCGCCGCTCGCGGCTGGCCGCCAGGTTGGCGGCGAACGTGTCGGCCAGCTTCAGCGGCCCGACCGTGTTCACATGCAGCATCTGCCGCACGTAGTCGTAGTCGAGGTCGCCCAGGCGGCGGATGTCGAGGCCGATGCCGGCGTTGGAGACCAGGAGGTCGATCGGCTCGCCCGCCAGGTCGGCCGCGAGCGCGTCGAACTGGGCGAAGTCGGTCACGTCCAGGGCGCGGTGGCGCATCCGCTCGTGGTCCGGCAGGCGGTTGGCAAGGTTCCGATAGGTCGCGACCACAGCATATCCCGCCTCGGCATACTGGACCGCGAACTCCCGCCCGATGCCACTGTCGCAGCCGGTGACCAACACTGTCTTCATGGGAGCCTCAGCCGGCGAAGAAGGGTTCGGGCAATCCGCGGGCGCCGACCCCGTCGATGCGCACCAGCTTGCCGGCGTCTGGCCACAGCGGCCGCTCGTCCGGCTCCAGCATCTTGGTGGCCGACGTCACGAACATCACGTCGAGGTCGGGTCCGCCGAAGGTGACCATCGTCGGCTGCTTGGCCGGCACCGGGATGCGCTCGATCATCTTGCCCGCCGGCGAGAAGCAGGCAATCGCCGCACCATGGATGAGGGCCGCCCAGTAGTTGCCCTCCCGGTCGACGGTGGCGCCGTCGACCCGGCCCTCGATGTCGGCGGTCGATATGAACTGGCGGCGATTCGAGATGGCACCCGTCTCGATGTCGAGATCATAGACCCAGACCACCTCGGACCGCGTGTCGGAGAAGTACATGCGGCGGTCGTCGGGCGAGAAGGCGATGCCGTTGCCGACCGTGAAGTCCCCGTCCATGCGGTGGAAGGTGTGGTCTGGGTCGAGCCGGAACAGCTCGGCCTGGCGGCCGATGAAGTCCGAATGGACGCTGCCGCACCAGTAGCGGCCGCGGCGATCGCACTTGCCGTCGTTCAGCATCAGGCGGGGGTCGCGGGCGACCGGGTCGGCCAGGGGCACCACCGTGCCACGCGCCAGGTCGATGCGGTTGAAACCGGTGCGCATGCCGCCCACCAGCGTGCCGTCGCGGCAGAAGACGAAGGAGCCGATGTCGGCCGGCATGGGAAAGGTCTTCACCTGGCCGGTCGCCGGGTCGAGCCGGCGGATGGCAGGCGCGAAGGCATCGACCCAGTAGAGGCGGTGATCGACCGTGTTCCACATCGGGCCTTCGCCCAGGATGTCGACCAGGTCGCAGGCGATCGAGACGGTTGTCAGGGGGCGCTCCCATCTTCCCAGAGCCAGGAAAGACGATGATGCACCGATGCCCCGGCGGCGAGAAGCCGCATCGATGGCCGATCGATCAGTTCGCCCGAGAAATCCACCGGGTCGCCATGGCCGGTCCAGCTCTCGACCGACAGAAAGGGTGCGCCCGGCCGGCTCCATAGCGCCAGGTGCGGAAAGTCGTCCGATGCCACGGTGATCGCCTGGCCCTGCCCGTTCTCGAAGCGGACATGGTGGCTGGCCGCATCGAGGAAGCAGAGGGCGTCCTTGGCAAACAGCGCGTCGTCCAGCGCCAGCACGCGCCCGTCCCGCAGCGGCACCGGCCGCCGCGCGGTCGAGAACAGGCCGCCCGGCGCGATCACCGGCACCGTGCCCGGCTCGACCCGCTCGAAGACCACGCGATGCCCGTCGCGCGGGGCGCCGGCCAGCGGCCAGGAGAAGCCCGGATGCAGGCCGACGGCATAGGGCATCGCCCGCTCGCCCGGGTTGTCGACGGTCAGACAGCCATCCATGCGGTCGGCGGCCAGCCGCCATTCGACCGTCAGCCGGAAGGCGAAGGGGTAGTGCCGGCGGGTCCCGTCGCCATCCGTCAGTTCCAGCCGCACCCGGTCGGCCGCGTGGTCGACGACAGTAAAGCCACTGCCGGCAGCGAAGCCATGCACCGGCATCGGGTACGCCGTGCCGTCGATGCGGACCGCGCCGCCGCGCGACCAGCCGACGACCGGGAACAGGATGGGGCTGGTTCGCGCCCACCATGCCGGGTCGGCCGTCCATAGCAGCGGCACGTCGCCCACCCGCCAGGCGACCGGTTCGGCCCCGCGGATGGCGATGGTGGCCCGGGCGGGGCCGCACTCCAGATGGATCAGGTCTTCGTTCGGCATCCGTGACAGCATTGCCCGCGACGGGGCGCCTTCGCTACCCTTCGACGAATGGACGGTGCGAATCCCGCCCGCGCGACAAGGGCAGGACGGCCGGGACCAAGAGGAGGAGCGCTGTCGTGGCCGACTGGGACTACATCATCGTGGGTGCCGGCTCGGCCGGCTGCGTGCTCGCCAACCGGCTGAGCGCCGACCCGTCCTGCCGGGTGCTGCTGCTGGAGGCCGGGCGCAAGGACGACAGCTTCTGGATCCCCATCCCGGTCGGCTTCCTGAAGCTGATCAGCGACAAGACCTACAACTGGTGCTTCGCGACCGAGCCCGAGGACAATGTCGCCGGCCGGTCGATCCAGATCCCGCGCGGCAAGACGCTGGGCGGGTCGAGCTCGATCAACGGCATGATCTATGTGCGCGGCCAGCCGCTGGACTTCGACACCTGGTCGCAGCTCGGCTGCCGCGGTTGGTCCTACGAGTCGGTGCTGCCCTATTTCCGCCGGTCCGAGAACTATGCCGGCGGCGGCAACGAGATCCGCGGCAGCGGCGGCCCGCTCGACGTGCTGGAGGTGCCGGAGCGCCACGCCATCCTCGACGCCTTCATCGACGCCGCGGTCGAGGCGGGCTACCCGCGCAACCCCGACTACAACAGCGGCGACCAGGAGGGTGTCGCCTACTACCAGGTGACGCAGCGCCGCGGCCGGCGCTGGTCGACCGCGCGCGCCTTCCTCGATACCGCCCGCAAGCGGCCCAACCTGCGCGTCGAGACCGAGGCGCAGACGACCCGCGTGCTGCTGGAGGGCCGGCGCGCCGTCGGCATCGAGTACGTCCAGGGCGGCCAGACGAAGACCGCGCGCGCCGCCCGCGAGGTGGTGCTGGCGGCGGGTGCGGTGCAGTCGCCGCAGCTACTGGAACTATCCGGCATCGGCCGGCCCGACGTGCTGGGCGGCTTCGGCATCGCGGTCCGGCATGAACTACCGGGCGTCGGCGAGAACTATCGCGACCATTTCGCCCCGCGCATGAACTGGCGGGTGAAGCTGCCGGTCACCCTGAACGAGCAGACGCGCGGCCTGTCCTTCCTGCGCGAGTTGGCGAAATACTACACGACCGGTCGCGGCATCCTGACCCTGCCGGCCGGCATCGTCGCCGGCTTCGTGAAGACCCGGCCCGAGGTCGAGGGGCCGGACGTGCAGTACCATTTCGCCCATGCCAGCTATGCCTCGGCCGCCGTGCGCACGCTGGACCGGGAGCCCGGCATGACCATCACCGTCTGCCAGCTACGCCCGGAGTCCAAGGGCTCCATCCACGTGAAATCGGCCGACCCGCTGGCGCCGCCGGCCATCCGCCCGAACTTCCTGGCCGAGGCGGTCGACCGCCAATGCGTCGTCGACGGCATGAAGATCGCGCGCCGCATCGTCGAGCAGCCGGCGATGGACCGCTACCGCGCCTTCGAGATGACCCCCGGCCCGTCGGTGCAGAGCGACGAGGAATGGCTGCAGTTCGCCCGTGCCAACGGCCAGACCGTCTACCACCCGATCGGCACCTGCAAGATGGGCCACGACCGCATGGCGGTCGTCGACGACCGCCTGCGCGTCCACGGCATCGCCGGCCTGCGCGTGGTCGACGCCTCGATCATGCCGACCCTGGTGTCGGGCAACACCAACGCCCCCACCATCATGATCGGCGAGAAGGGCGCGGACATGATCCTGGAGGACGCCAAGGCACGGGTGGCGGCGTGATGAACGACACACCCCTCAAGATCGCGATGCGGCCGCCGCATCCGGGCGTGTTCCTGCGGGAAGAAGTCCTTGAAGTGCTCGAACTCTCCATCGACAGCGCCGCCGCGAAACTCGGGGTCGAACATTCCGAGTTGGTGGACCTGTTGAATGGCGCCGCATCGTTGTCGAACGAGATGGCCCGGCGGGTGGAGAAGGTCTTCGGCCTCAATATGGAGACGATGCTCCGTATGCAGGCATGGCATGACCGATGCAGCATGGCCGCAACGTAGGGCAGCGATCGCAAAACGGTCGTCGAGCGCCTCTACGCTTTGCGTTCACCGAAGTTGAACCAGGAGGCGCGCGTGACATCCTTTCGGCACATCGTGAACATGGTGGTGGGGCTGGCGGTCGGCATGGGCGGCGCCATGGCGGCGTCGGCGCAGGCGATCGACAACAGTTCGCTCGACGGCAGCGCCTTTCGCGGCCATGTCGCGACCTACGGCCTGGTCTACCGGCTGCCGCCGGACGTGACCGGGGTGCTGGACGCGAAGATCACCGGGCCGTTGCAGGCGCACCTGCTGCGGCTCGGCCTGAAGGACGAGGCGCGGACGTCGAACCTCCCGCACGTCACCGTCGTCCACCTGCACAGCGCCGACCCGGCGACGCCACAGAAGATGCTG
The DNA here is from genome assembly GCF_006738645.1 of Stella humosa. Lineage (GTDB taxonomy): Bacteria > Pseudomonadota > Alphaproteobacteria > ATCC43930 > Allostellaceae > Allostella > Allostella humosa. The sequence continues at coordinate 4,346,834 of NZ_AP019700.1, forward strand.
AAGGCCCTGCCCAAGGTGCCGGCGCCGATCGTGCTGACCCTGAAGACCTTCTACACGACCGAGGCCGCCAAGGATGCCGGCCACCCCTGGTGGCTCGACCTCGGCATCGTCAAGACGGGCGACGGCTTCGAGACGCTGATGTCCTACAACACCGTTGCCACCGCCGCCCTGACGCCGCTGCGCGACGGGCCGCTGCCGCGCTGCACCGGGCCGGTCTTCGCCAAGATGGGCGACGCCGCCAAGGACTTGGTGAAGACGGTCGGCGTCAGCGGCGTCAACGTGGTGAAGGACGGCAAGGAGTTGCGCTCGCACAACCCGCACAACACGCTGGTCTACAGCATGGCCAAGTTCGACCCGCCGGTGCAGGCGGCCATGAAGCAGGTGGCGGACGAGTTCAACGCCGTCCTGCCCGACGGCATCGCCACCACCTTCAAGGACGTGTCGATCGTCGAGATCGGCTTCTCGGGCAACGTCCTGCGGGAATTCTATCGCATCAGCCTGGAGGACGGCTCGGCGGTCGACGTCGCCACCGGCCAGGTGGTGGCGACGATCGCGAAGTAGCAGCCGGCAGCCCCCTTGCCCCGGCCAGGGCAAGGGGGCTGCCGTTCAGGCCCGGCCGCTGGCGCGCGCCCCGGCGCTGGTCCCGGCCAGCTTGCCGAAGACGGCCCCCGACATCAGGCCGGTGCCGCCCGGATAGTTGAAATAGAAGAGCCCGCCCACCAGTTCGCCCGCGGCATAGAGGCCGGGGATCGCCTGGCCCTCGGTGTCGACCACCCGCCCCTCGCCATCGACGCGCAGGCCACCGAAGGTGAAGGTGATGCCGCAGGTGACGGCGTAGGCCTCGAACGGTCCCTCGTCGATGGTGTTGGCCCAGTTCGACTTGGGGATCGCCAGCCCTTCCGTCGTGCGCCCGTCCTTCACGTTGGGATCGAACGGGATGTCGGTGCGCACGGCCGCGTTATAGGCGTGGATGGTGGCCAGCGCCCGCACCGGATCGACATCGTCCAGCTTCTGCACCAGCTCTTCCAGGGTGGCCGCCTGTACCTTGGTCACCTGGCGGATGCGGTACTCGTCGCGCAGCAGGTGGGCGGTCTTGCGGTCGAATATCTGCCAGGCGAACTGGTTGGGCTGGTTCAGGATGACCCGGCCGTACTTGGCGTAGGTGTAGTTGCGGAAGTCGGCCCCCTCGTCGACGAAGCGCTCGCCATTGGCGTTCAGCATGATGCTGAAGGGGTAGCTGTGCTTCTGGAAGCCGTCGCCGACCGCCAGGTCGCCGAACTCGGGCGCGTTGCGGTCCCAGCCGACGGCGTGGCAGCCGGACCAGTTGCCATAGGGCATGGCCCCGGCCGCCAGGGCCATGGTGATGCCGTCGCCGGTGTTGAAGCGGCTGCCCCGCACCTTGGCCAGGTCCCAGCCTGGGCCGAGATAGCGGGTGCGCATCTCCGAGTTGGCCTCGAAGCCGCCGGCCGCGATCACCACGGCCTTGGCCCGCACCTCGCGCGTGCGGCCGCCATGGCGCACGCGCACGCCGGTGACCCCGTCGTCGCCCGACACCAGCGACACGGCGCGCGCCTCGTAGACGACCTCGATGCCCTCGCGCGCGGCGGCCGTGAAGAGCGCGTCGACCAGGCCCGGCCCGCCGCCCCAGGCCTCGACCGTCAGCCCGCCCCAGAACTTGAAGCGGCCATCGACCTTGAAGGCCTGGCGGCCCCAGATCGGCGCAAAGCGCACGCCCTTCTCGCGCATCCAGCGCAGCGTCGGGCGCGAGCGGTGGACCAGCAGTTCCACCAGGTCGGGGTTGGCGCGGTATTCCGTCACCCGGCCCATGTCGTCGAAGAACTTCTCGGCCGTGTAGGTGCCGAAATCGGTGTTGGCGATCTCTTCGTTCGTCAGGTCCGGCATCAGCGCCTTGAGGTCGTCGACCCCATCATAGACGCAGCGGATGGCGCCGGCGGTGAAACGCGTGTTGCCGCCGCGCTCGCCCTCCGGCGCGCGTTCCAGCACCAGCACCGAGGCGCCCTGCTCACGCGCCGCCAGGGCCGCGCACATGGCCGCGTTGCCGGCGCCGATCACCACCACGTCCTTCATCTCGGGCAGCATGTCCTGTCCCCTCCCGGGTCTTCGTTCGCTTCTGCGTGCGCCCGGCTTACGAGGGTTTGCCGCCCTTGCCAAGGCGTCAGTCGGCCTCCTCGCCGCCCGTCAGGTGCAGCAACGCCACGCCGATCACCAGCAGGAAGATCGCGGCCGCGCGCTGGCCGTTCCAGGTCTGCGACTGCCACATGGCGAACCACTCGCCGCCGACGGCGATGAAGCCCCCGGCATAGAGCAGGAAGCCGGCCGTCAGGCCCAGGATCGCCGCCCCGCGCGCCGCCTGGAACTGCCGGCGCGGGGCGGTCCGCGCCTGCCACAGCCGCGCGACGCCCAGCCACAGGAGGGCTGCCGTCGCGACCTGCCAGGCGATGATCAGGATGTAGGCCGCGTGGTGCAGCGTCGGATTCGCGATGGCGCGCCACATCAGGGCCGGCGACTTGAAGGTCGTGTCCATCGCCAGGACATGCTGCACGAAGGCGAAGTTGCTGCCGTAGTCGGTGATGTTGCCGAGCGCCACCAGGGCGAAGAACAGGGCCACGGTGGCGACCAGGGCGATGCGCGAAAAGCGGATGGCGGTCATCGTCGGCCGGCCCCCCATCGCCGGCCATATCAGAATGATCACCGCCGGTGCCATTTGCCAATCGCCAGGGATGTGTTCTCCTCGATTCCCGAAGACAGGGGAGAGCCCGATATGGGGAGCAGGTTCGAGCCCGACCGCTCTCGGCAAGTCGCCGATGCGGCGTTCCTGGCAGAGCAGCGGCGGCAATCGATGATCCGGCGGATCGATGCGGCCTTGGCGCGGATCGAGGCCGGCCAGTACGGCTATTGCACCCGCTGCGGCGGGCAGATCGCGGCCAGCCAGCTCGACCACGAGCCGACCACCGCCTTCTGCGTCGCCTGTGCCGGCGGCACCGGTCCGGAGATGCGATGACCAGCACCGCCACCCCCTTCTCCCTCGACGGCCGGCGTGCCCTGGTGACGGGTGCCGCGCGCGGCATCGGCCGGGCGATAGCGGCTGCCCTGAACCGGGCCGGCGCCGCGGTGTGGCTGACCGACCTCGACGGGCCGGCCGCGCAGGCGGCGGCCCGGTGCATGGGCGCGGCTGGCGGCGGCGCGCTCGACGTGACCGACGCCGGCGCGGTGGAGGCCGCGTTCGCCGCGGCGGAGGCCACCCTGGGCCCGCTCGACATCGTCGTCGCCAATGCCGGCATCTCGACCATGAACCGCGTCGTCGACCTGAGCGAGGCGGAATGGGACGCCAACATGGCCGTCAACGCCAAGGGCGTCTTCCTGGTCGATCGCTGCGCCGTGCGCCGGTTCCTGGCGCGTGGCACCCGCGGCGTCATCGTCAACACCGCCTCGCTGGCCGGCAAGGTGGGCGCGCCGCTGCTGGCCCACTATTCCGCCAGCAAGTTCGCCGTGGTGGGCTTCACCCAGGCGCTGGCGCGCGAGGTGGCGGCCGACGGCATCCGCGTCAACGCCGTCTGCCCCGGTTTCGTGCGCACCGGCATGCAGGAGCGCGAGATCGCCTGGGAATCGACGCTGCGCGGCATGACCCCCGATGAAGTCGTCGCCGACTACATCCGGCAGACGCCGCTCGGCCGGCTGGAGGAGCCCGAGGACGTGGCCGACGTCGTCGTCTTCCTGGCGGGCGACGGCGCCCGCTTCATGACAGGCCAGGCGATCAACGTGACGGGTGGGGTCTACACCACCTGAGGCGGGTCCAGCGGCAGCGCGCGGCCGTCCATGCCTTCGGCCGGCTGGCCCAGATGGCGCAGCACGGTGGGCGCGATGTCGATGAGAGAGGCCGGGTGATCGGTCGCCCGCGCCGTGGCGAAGCCGCCGCCCCGAACAACCAGGAACGGGTTCTGCTCGTTCACGCCGATGCCGCCATGCTGGCCGAAGCCGTCATAGCTCTTGCTGCTTTCCGGATCGGCCACGATGTCGGCGCGGCCCCGCACGCCATAGCCATTGGGCTCGTCGTCGGCCGCCGTGGTCAGGGCGAGCAGCACGTCGCCGCCGGCCGGCATGCCCAGTTCGGCCAGTTCCGGCCCGGCGAAGACCCGGCCGACCCAATCCTCGGCTTCAAGAAACCGTCGCAGCGCCGGCCCGCGGTCGCGGGCGTGCGGTGCGGCATAGATTACCGCGCCCGTGCCGTTCGGCGCCAGCACGATGTCGGTGCTGTCGGCCGCGTCCTTCAGGCCGGATGCGACCAGCCGGGCAGTGGCATCGACCGTGCGCCGGGTCGTCTCCATCCCGTGGTCGGAGCAGACGACGACCAGCACCGCGTCGCCCGCCGCCTCCAGCCGGGCGACGGTGGCCAGGACCTGGGCCACCCGGTCGTCGGCGGTGCGGATCGCGGCCAGGTGGGCGGGCGAGCCCAGCGGCTCGGCGTGGCCGGTATGGTCGGGCTCGGACAACCACAGCACGCCCAGGGCGGGCCGGCGGTCCGACAGGACCTCGCCGCAGAAGCGGTCGGTCATCGCCCGGTCGCCCTCGGCGCCGATACCGATGGCGAGGTGGCGGTCGCCCGTCTCGGGCTCCAGGCCCGGGCCGAAGGAACCGGCGCGGTGATAGACGTAGCCCCACCCGTCCGGGTCGTGGAAGTAGGCCGCCCCGGCCGAGACGTTGGACATGACGACGGCCCCGCCATGGGGGGCCAGCCGCTGGGCCAGCGTCGGCACCTTCAGGGTGGCACCGGTGGCGCGGCGCATGCGCTGGCGGAAATCCGGGTTGCCAACCGAGCGGCAGACCAGCCCCTCGCCCTCGTCGAGCGCCATCGTGTTGCCCAGCAGCCCGTGCGTCGCCGGCAGGCAGCCGGTCGCCATCGAGGCGGAGCTGGTGCGGGTCGTGGAGGGGAACACGCTGCGATAAGCGCGGAACGCGCAGGCATCCGCCATCAGTCCCGCCAGCACCGGGGCGGTGTCGGGCCGGATCAGATCCTGCCGCAGGCTGTCGCAGACGACGATGACGGCGCGCCGGGCCATGGGACGTTCCTTGCTTGGCGGAGAGAAATCAGTCCTGCAGCCAGTATTGCAGCAGGGCGGTGACGGCCTGCGGCCGTTCGAGCGGCGTCATGTGGCCCGAATCCTCGATCACCACCAGCCGGGCGCCGGGGATGCCGGCCGCCATCTCGGCATGCAGTTCGGGCGGGGTCAGCGCGTCCTGGCGGCCGCAGGCGACCAGGGTCGGCACGGCGATGCGGCCGAGGTCGCCGCGCGAGTCCGGCCGGCCCAGCATCGCCTTCTGCTGGTTGAGGAAGCCGTCGCGGCCGACGCGATGGGCCATCGCCATCAGCCCGCCGACCAGGGCGGCGTCGGCCAGCCGGTCGGGATGGACGAAGATCGGCATGTAGGCGTCCATCACCTGGTTCAACTCGCCGCGCTCGCCCATCGCCATGAAGCGGTGGCGGCGCTCCCGCTGCTCGGGCGTGTCCGGCCGGGCCGAGGTGTCAAGCAGCGCCAGGCGCGACACCCGCCCCGGCGCCTGGCGCAGGATCTCGAAGGCGAGGTAGCCACCCATGGAGAAGCCCGCCAGCGCGAACCGGTCCGGTGCCGTGGCCAGCACGGCCCCGGCCATGGCGGCCAGGCTGTCGTGGCGGCTGAGGTCGGCCACCGTGACCGGGACGGTCGCGGCCAGGTGGCGGAGCGGATGGTCCCACAGCCCCTCGTCGGCCATGTGGCCGGGCAGCAGGACGAGGGGCGCGGGCCCGGTCATTTCTTGCTCTTGCGGATCTCGGCCACCGACCGCTCACCCAGATACCAGTCCTCGGCGGCCACTTCCTCGAACACCACCCAGACGGATTCCTTGGCGCTGCCGTTCACGGTGTGGATGGCATCGGCGATCTTGCGGGCCATCTCGTCCTTCTTGGCCTGGTCGGGGCCGGCGACGAGACGGACATTGACGAACGGCATCGGGGATCCTTTCGGGGGACAAGCGTCGGGACGACCGGTGTAGTCCAGGACGGCCACCGGCCGGAAGGGGGTTGCAGGGCAGCCCCGCTGCTGTAGCCTCGTGCCCGACCGCCATGAGCCCGCCCCCCGACAAGCCCGCACCACGCGGCGTCACCCGCCTTGCCCGCAACCCGGCCCGCGGCGGGGGCGAGGCTCGGCTGACGATCCGCGTCGATTTCGGCGAGCATGGGGCGCTGGGGCCGGGCAAGATCCGCCTGCTCGAGCTGATCGGCGCCCAGGGCTCGATCTCGGCCGCGGGGCGCGCGATGGGCATGTCCTACCGCCGCGCCTGGCTGCTGGTCGACAGCCTGAACCAGGCGTTCCGCGAACCCATGGTGGCGACCCAGCATGGCGGATCGGGCGGCGGTGGGGCCGTGCTGACGGCCGCCGGCCAGGCCCTGATCGCGCGCTATCGCCGGATGGAGGCAGAGGTCGAGAGCGCCGCCGGCCAGCACCTCGCGGCATTCGCGGCATCCCTGTCCGAGCGCCCGCCCGCATTCGTCGCCCCCGACATGGACGACGAGGGCTAGCCGGCCGTGGCGGCGGGCCGGTGCAATCGCTCGACGAGGTAGTCGACGAAGACGCGGATGCGCCGCGGCATGCTGGCGCCACCGACGAACAGGGCGTGCACGTCCTCGGTATCGCCGGGGTTGAACGCGTCCAGCAGCCGGACCAGCCGGCCGGCCGCGATGTCGTCGTCGACATGGAAGCTGCCCACCCGGGCGATGCCGACGCCCTGCTGGGCCAGTTGCACCAGCGTTTCCCCGTTGTTGGCCTCGATGTTGCCGCCGACGCTCAGCACGTAGTCGCGCCCCTGGTGGCGGAACGGCCAGGCGGGGTCGGCGCGCCGGAAGCTGAAGTTGAGGCAGTTGTGGGCGAGCAGATCGTCCGGCACTTGCGGCGTGCCGGCCCGCGCCAGGTAATCCGGCGATGCGACGATCGTGCGGCCGTTGGTGCCGAGCCGCCGGGCGGTCAGCGGGCTGTCGGTCAGCGGCCCGAAGCGGATCGCCACGTCGGCCTGGCCCGCCAGCATGTCCACCAGTTCGTCGCTGAGATTGATCTCGACGACGATCCCCGGATAGCGCGCGACGAACCCGGCCAATAACGGGACGATCGTCAGCCGGCCATAGGCCAGCCCGACGCTGACGCGCAGCCGGCCGCGCGGGGCGGCCTGATAGGCGATGGCGCTCTCGGATTCGGCCAGGTCGCCCAGGATCCGCCGCGCCGCCAGGTGATAGGCCTCGCCCTCTGGCGTCAGCCGCAGCGCCCGCGTCGTGCGGACGATGAGGCGGACGCCGAGCCGCGTTTCTATCCGCGAAACGATGCGGCTGACCGCCGATGGCGTCAGCCCCAGCGCCCGCCCGGCAGCGGACAGGCTGCCAGCCCGGACGACCGCGTCGAAGACCTCCATGTCGCCCGCGCGATCGACCCTGGTCCGTGTCATCTGTGAATCCGACGCAAAGGTGCTGGTCCGGACCTGTCTCTACTGCCTTCCGGCGGGCGCTGCCACCTGTGCTGCCGAACAGTCCAGGACCCATCATGAAACTCAATCCCGCCATCATGGCGCTCGCGGTCGGCGCCTTCGGCATCGGCGTCACCGAATTCTCGCCGATGGGCATGCTGCCGACGATCGCCACCGACCTCGAAGTCTCGATCCCGACCGCCGGATTGCTGGTCAGCGCCTACGCGTTCGGCGTGCTGGTCGGCGCCCCCTTGCTGACGATGACCACCGCCCGCGTGCCCCGCCGCACGTTGCTGATCGCGATGATGGGCATCTTCACGGTCGGCAACCTGCTGGCCGCGCTGTCGGGCGGGTACGGCACGCTGCTGTTCGCGCGGGTCTTCACCTCGCTCAGCCATGGCGCCTTCTTCGGCGTCGGCTCCGTCGTCGCCGCCCGGCTGGTGCCGGCGGACAAGCGGGCGGGCGCGGTCGCGGCCATGTTCATGGGGCTGACGATCGCCAATGTCGCGGGCGTACCGCTGGCCGCCTGGGCGGCCGAGCAGTTCGGCTGGCGCGCCGTGTTCTGGGCGGTGACCGGCCTCGGCCTGGCGGCCATGACGGCGCTACGGCTGGCCCTGCCCGACATGGCGGCCGACGCCGGCGCCGACATGCGGGCCGAGTTGCGCGTGCTCGGGCGCCGGCCGGTCCTGTCGGCATTGCTGCTGACGGTGATCGGCTCGATCGCGATGTTCACGGTCTTCACCTACTTCGCCCCGATCCTGCAGGAAGAGACCGGCGCGTCCAACGCGTTCGTCGCCGGGATGCTCGTGGTCTACGGGCTGGGGCTGACGCTCGGGAACTGGCTGGGGGGCCGCTATGCCGACCGTTCGGTCGATGGCACGCTGATCGCGACGCTGGCCGGCATGACGCTGCTCCTGGGCCTGTTCGCGGTCGGCATGCGCTGGCCGCTGCCGGCCGCGGTGCTGATCTTCCTGTGGGGGATCGCCAGCTTCGCGCTCGTCCCGCCCTTGCAGATGCGCGTGATGCAGGCGGCCGGCGATGCCCCGAACCTGGCCTCGGCCATGAACATCGGCGCCTTCAACCTCGGCAATGCGCTGGGGGCAGCGATGGGCGGCGCCGTGATCGATGCCGGGCTGGGATATCCGGCGGTAGCCGCGGCCGGTGCCGCCATGGCAGCCACCGGCCTGGCGCTGGTCCTGGCCCTCAAGCGTGGCGCCAGGCCCTATCCGGGGTCGATCGCGACCGACTTGACGACGGCGAAGACGGGTAGCCCCGGCCGCAGGCCCAACTGCTCCACCGACCGGCGCGTCACGCGGGCGACCAGCACCGCGGCACCACAGGCGACCTGCACGTCGGCCGCGGCCCCCTGACCCTCGGCGATGGCGACGATCCGGCCCGCGAACTGGTTGAGGGCGCTGATCCCCTGTGGCGGGACGGTCGCCAGCATCACGTCGCGGGCGCGGATGCGCAGGCGCAGGCGGGCACCCGCCGCCAGCCCCTGCCCCGGCACGAGCAGCGGCCCGGCCGGGGAATGCACCGTCGCCAGGCCGAACCCGTCATCGACCGATTCCACCCGCCCCTCCAGCACCGCGCCCGCCTCGTCGGCGCCCGCCAGGGGTTCCAGGTCGACGCGGGCCAGGATCTGGCCCGCCGGCCCCGACGCCAGCACGCGCCCGCCCGCCATCAGCACGACCGTGCCGGCGAGGCGCGCCACCTCGTCGATCGCGTGGCTGACATAGAGGATCGGGATGCCCGCTTCGTCGCGCAGGCGTTCGATGTAAGGCAGGATCTCGGCCTTGCGGGCATGGTCGAGGGCGGCCAGCGGCTCGTCCATCAGGAGGATGCGCGGGCTGGCCAGCAGCGCCCGGCCGATCGCCACCCGCTGGCGCTCGCCGCCCGACAGCCCGGCCGGCCGGCGATCCAGGAGATGGTCGATGCCGAGGATCGCCACCACCCGGTCCAGGCCGTCGCGGCGGTCGGCCGCACGGGTGAACCAGCGGCCATACAGCAGGTTGTGGCGGACGCTGAGATGGGGGAAGAGGCGCGATTCCTGGAAGATGTAGCCAATGCGCCGGCGGTGGCGCGGCACGAAGACGCCGGCCGCCCGATCCACCAGCACCCGCCCGTCGACCACCACGCGCCCCTCGTCCGGCCGCACCAGCCCGGCCACGATGTTGACGAGCGAGGTCTTGCCCGAGCCGGAGCGGCCGAAGAGCGCCGTCAGCCCGGCCTCGCCGGTGAAGCGGGCATCCAGCGCGAAGCCCCCGAAGCGGTGGCGGACATCGACGTCGAGCCGCATCAGGTGCTGGCCCGCACGTCGAGCCCCAGCCGGTGACCCGCACGCCGCGCCAGCCATTCCGATGCCAGCAGCGCCGCCACCGAGATCGCGACCGAGATCGCCGTCAGCCGCAGCGCGCCGGCGTCCCCGCCCGGCACCTGGGTGAAGGCATAGATGGCCGACGGCAGGGTCTGGGTTTCGCCCGGGATGCTGGAGACGAAGGTGATCGTGGCGCCGAATTCGCCCATCGCCTTAGCGAAGCACAACACGGTGCCGGCGATGATGCCGGGCAGCGTCAGCGGCAGGGTGACGGTGAGGAACACCCAGGCGGGGGCCGCCCCCAGCGTGCCGGCGGCATCCTCCAGCCGGCGGTCGACCGCTTCCAGGGACAGGCGGATCGCGCGCACCATCAGAGGGAAACCCATGACGGCGGCGGCCAGCGCCGCCCCGGTCCAGCGGAACGCCAGCACGATCCCCAGATGCTCGGCCAGGAAGGCGCCCAGCACCCCCCGGCGCCCGAACAGCAGCAACAGCAGGTAGCCCGTCACCACCGGCGGCATGATCAGCGGCAGGTGGACCAGCGCGTTCAGCAGCCCGACGCCGGGAAACCGCCCGCGCGCCAGCGCCAGCGCCACCAGGACCGCCACCGGCAGGCTGGCCGCGGTGGCCCAGCCCGCGACCAGCAGGCTGAGGCGGATCGCCGCCATCTCGGCGTCGGTCAGGCCCAGCATCGGCTTCCAGGAGGCAAGTGAACCGGCATTGGCGATATATCCACCAATATATGTCGTATGCCAATGGTGCAGGCTGGTCGTGACGGCGGCGCGCACGGCACGGTATTAGTTCATCATGCGCTGTCGGTCTTTGGCGGTCGACAGCGGCGGAACCATACGGATGAAGGCAGGGCGGGACATGCGTGCGCTGGTGGTCGACGACGTGCCGGAGATCCGGGAGCTGATCAGCGTGCTCCTGACCGGCGACGGCTTCCGCGTCGAGGACATGGCGGAATCGGCCGAGGAGGCGTTCCTGCGGCTGAAGCTGGACGAGCCGGCCGCCGCCGCCGCGGTCGACGTGATCCTGCTCGACGTCATGCTGCCGGGGATCGACGGCATCGCCGCCTGCGGCCGGATCAAGAGCGACCCCCGCTATCGCGACGTGCCGGTCCTGATGGTGACGGCCCGCCAGGAGAATGCCTCCCTGCAGCAGGCGTTCGCCGCCGGGGCGGCCGACTATATCCGCAAGCCAGTGCAGAAGTCGGAACTGCTGGCCCGCGTCCGCTCGGCGCTGCGGCTGCGCATGGATGCCGACCGCCGGCCCGAGCCGGAGCTGCCGGCCAAGGGCGCCCCCGGCCGGGTCGTCGACCCGCAACTGCTGCTGCCCCATCGCGAACTGATCGACGCCACGCTGGAGGCCGCAGCCCTGGCCGACCGGTCGCCGCCGATGGCGCTGGTGGCGATCCGCATCGACGGGCACGTTGCCCTGGCCGAGCGCCATGGCGGGGAAGCGTTGCTGCGCCTGAACCTGGCGCTCGCCGACCGGATGGGCCGCGAACCCGGCTGCCTGGGCGACCTCATGGCCCAGGATGGCGAGGATCGCCTGTTCATCCTGTTGCGCCGGACCCAGGCCCCCGATGCCGAGGCGCGGACCCGCCGCTGGGTAGCCGCGATCGCGGCCGCCGACCTCGGCGCCGACGCCGGCATCGCCGGCGTGACGGCCAGTGCCGGCATGGCGTGGTGCCCGGGCGACCTGCCGGGAGGCTTGCGGGAGCTGCCCGGCCGCGCGCTGGCCGCCCTCCACGCGGCCGCCAACAGCGGCGGCGGCCGGCTGGAGATCGCCTGAAACCCGTCCCGACCGCCCCCTGCCCGCTCGCAGCCCGCGCCCCGCACCAGGCCCACCCGCGCAAAGGACGCCGCCGATGCCACCGATCCACCCCCGTCTCCATCCGGTCATCCTGTCGGGGGGGTCCGGAACGCGCCTGTGGCCGATGTCCCGCGCCGACCTGCCCAAGCAGTTGCTGCCTCTGCTGGGGCCGACATCGCTCTTGCAGGAGACGGCAACGCGGGTGACGGACGCGGCCTTGTTCGCCCCGCCGCTCGTCGTCTGCAACGAGGACCACCGTTTCCTGGTGGCCGAGCAGCTGCGCGCCATCGGCGTCCAGCCGTCGGCGATCGTGCTGGAGCCGGTCGGGCGCAACACGGCACCGGCCGTGGCCGTGGCGGCCGCCATCATCGCCCGCACCGACCCGGGCGGGGTGATGCTGGTGCTGCCGTCAGACCACCACATCGCCGACCTGGCGGCCTTCCACGCGGCGGTCGCGCGCGCCGCCGCCGCGGCGGCGGAAGGCCGCTTCGCGCTTTTCGGCATCAAGCCGACCGGGCCGGACAGCGGCTACGGGTATATCGTGCAGGGGGCGGCCGCCGGCCTCGAGGGCGTCTTCAAGGTCGATCGCTTCGTGGAAAAGCCGCCGCGCGCCGAGGCCGAGGCCCTGCTGGCCACCGGCCATGGCTGGTGGAACAGCGGCATCTTCGTGCTGCGCTGCGACCAGTACCTGGCCGAGATCGAGCGGCTGCAGCCGGCGGTGGCGGCGGCAGCAGCGGCGGCGGTTGCGGCCGGCGGCGGCGACCTCGACTTCCTGCGGCTCGGCCGCGACGCGTTCGCGGCCTCGCCCTCCATCTCGATCGACCATGCGGTGATGGAGCACACCGGCGACGCCGTGGTCGTGCCGGTGGAGATGACCTGGAGCGACCTCGGCTCCTGGCAGGCCTTGTGGGAGATCACGGCCAAGGATGGGGACGGCAACGCCTTTTCCGGCGATGTCGTGGCCCTGGACAGCCGCGACTGCTACGTGCGCGGCGACAAGCGGCTGGTGGCGCTGCTGGGCGTCGAGGGCATCAGCGTCGTCGATACCGACGACGCCCTGATCGTCATGGCGCGCGAGCGCTCGCAGGACGTGCGCCGGATCGTCGACCTGCTGGCGGCCCGCAAGCGCCGCGAAGTGAAGAGCCACAAGCGCATCTATCGGCCATGGGGCTACTACGAGACGATCGACCTCGGCGTGCGCCACCAGGTGAAGCACATCCAGGTCAAGGAAGGCGGACAGCTATCCTTGCAGATGCACCACCATCGCGCGGAACACTGGATCGTCGTCAGCGGCACCGCCCGCGTGACCTGCGGCAACGAAGATCGACTGCTGCAGGAGAACGAATCCATCTACATTCCACTGGGGCAGCGTCATAGACTGGAAAATCCCGGCCGCATTCCGCTTCACCTGATCGAAGTGCAGACCGGCAGCTACCTCGGGGAGGACGATATCGTGCGGTTCGAGGACACCTACGGCCGAGCGTGATGTCGGACGGCCAGCCATCCGGCCATCGCCGGCATTCCTGGACCACCGTCATCTCCCTCGTCGTCACCGGCTATATCGCCATCCTGGTGGTGGCGATCGCGGGCAACTGGGTGACGGCGCAGCAGGATCGGCAGGCGATGCTGCAGGCGACGGAGCGTGCGGCCTCGGCCACGGCGCTGTTGCTGGCCGAATATGTCGACCGCACCATCCAGGCGATCGACCTGCACATGCACGGCGTCGCCGAGACCTTCCTGCAATCGGGCGAAAGCCTGGAGACGTTTCTCGAGCGCACGACGCCCCTGGCGCGCCAGGGCATCCAGCAGCTGCCGCAGGCGATGGGCTTTGCCGTCACCGACGCCGCGGGGATCGTGCGGCTGGCGGCGGCCCAGGAAACGATCGGCATGAATTTCGGCCTGAATCCCAATTTCCGCCTGCTGGCCGCGGACCCGTCGCGGCGCTACATCCACTCCCGCCCGATGATGATGCCGCAGATCGGCCAGCGCGCGGTGGTGTTCGCCTGGCCGCTGCGCGACGCCGCCGGCAAGTTCCACGGTGCGGTCGGCACGATGCTGAACGCCGACTATTTCGCCACCATCATGGGCCGGCTGGCGGCCAGCGGCAGCGCCCATGCCGGTGCCATCGCCTATCCGGATGGGACGATCCTGGCCGCCTATGGCATGGGCAAGGCCGACAATGCGGGCCGCTGGATGCTGCCGGCCGGGACCGGCGGACAGGTCCCGCGCGACGGCGGCGTCCGCGTTGCCTATTTCAACGGGGTTCTGGGCGACAACGAGGGTGCCTGGATGCTGGCGTCGGCGGGCATTCCCGGCTTCGGCCAGAACGCGGTGGTGGCCGTCGACCTCGAGGAGGTGCTGGCCCCCGTGCATGAGCGATCGCTGCTGCTGGCCGCCTTCTCGGTCGGCGGCCTGCTGGTGCTGGCGATCTTCTCGTGGGTGGTCCTGCGGTCCTATCGCGCCCAGGCCCAGGCGCTGGCCACGGCCGAGACCGCCAATCGCGCCAAGACCGGCTTCCTGGCCGTCCTCAGTCACGAGATCCGCACGCCGATGAACGCCATCCTCGGCATGAACCGGCTGCTGCGGACCGCCCCCGACCTGCCGCCCCGCCTGCATCACCACACCTCGATCATCCGTTCGGCCGGCGAGAACCTGCTGGCGGTCCTCAACGACATGCTGGACGTCTCGAAGATCGAGGCCGGGCTGCTGGAACTGGAAACCGTCGATTTCGACCTGGAGCAGCTGCTGGACGAGGTCATCTCCCTGTTCCGGCCGGCCGCGGCCGAAAAAGGGCTGGAGCTGCGCCTGCATCCCCTGTCGCCACCCCCGCCCTTCCTGCGCGGGGACCCGGTGCGCATCCAGCAGATCCTGGGCAACCTGATCGGCAACGCCCTCAAGTTCACCCGTGAGGGGCGGGTCGACGTGCATATCGTCGTGCGCGGCGCCGTCCGCGGCGACCCCTCCGGCCGGCCGGTCGCGCTGCGGATCGAGGTGCGCGACACCGGGATCGGCATTCCAGACGACCATCGCCAGCGCCTGTTCAAGCCCTTCGCGCAGGCCGACAGCTCGATCACGCGCCGCTTCGGCGGTACCGGCCTGGGCCTGGTGATCTGCCGCCGGCTGAGCCAACTCATGGGCGGCGACATCGATTTCGACAGCAAGGAGGGGGTCGGCAGCCGCTTCCACGTCAATCTGGGCCTGATCACCGCCGAGGCGCGGCGGCCGCGCGAGGCCGGCACCTGGGTGATGCCGGCCTTGCCGTCCATGGCCATCCTGGTGGCCGAGGATTCCGCCCTGAACCAGGAACTGATGCGCGAGACGCTACAGGCGGCGGGGCATCGGGTGACGATCGCCGAGAACGGGCGCGAGGTGGTGAAGGCGGCCGAGCGCGGCGGCTTCGACCTGATCCTGATGGATGTGCGCATGCCCGACATGGATGGGGTCGAGGCGACGCGGCGCATCCGCGCCGGCAGCGGACCGGCCGCCACCCTGCCGATCATCGGCCTGACCGCAGACGCGACCGAGGCGCAGCGCGTGGAATGCCTGGCGGCCGGCATGGAGGCGGTGCTGGTGAAGCCGGTGGATTTCTCGCGCCTTTGGCAGGTGGCCGCCGGGCTGGTGCGCACACCGCCCGTGGCGATCGACGCCGTGCCGCGCGCGGTCGCTGAGCCAGAGCCGGCCGCCCCCGCGCCATCCGACCCCGTGCCATCCGACGACCGCCCGGCGCTGATCGACACCCAGCGCCGCGAGCGGACCGCTGCCGCCATCGGCAGCGAGCAGGAACGCCGGCTGTTCCAGGCCATGCTCGAGAGCGTGGAGGAAACGCTGACGACGCTGGCCGAACCCGACCTGCCGGCCGACCAGGTGCGCGCCGCCGCCCACCGCGCCAAGGGGGCGGCGGCCAATCTCGGCAGCCCGCGCCTGGCGCACCTGCTGGGCGAGGTGGAGGCCGCCGCGCGTGCCGGCGAGGCCATGGCGGCGGGACGCCTGGACGGCCTGCGCTCGACGCTGAAGGCAGTGTCGGCGGCTGCGGCCTGAACAGCCGGCCCGCCGCGCGGCCGATCGCTGGCGGGCGGGCACGATTCCACCATAGGATGGCGTCCCCGCCACCCGACCGGATCCCCGCCCCATGGCCCCCTTGGACGGCATCACCGTCATCGACTTCTCGACCCTGCTGCCGGGGCCGCTCGCCACCTTGATCCTGGCCGAGGCCGGCGCCACCGTGCTGAAGATCGAGCGGCCGGGCACGGGCGAGGACATGCGTGCCTATCCACCCGCCTTCGGCCAGGACAGCGTCAACTTCGCGCTCCTCAACCGCGGCAAGCGCTCCATCGCCATCGACCTGAAGGCGCCGGGTGCCGTCGACCGGCTGCTGCCGCTGATCGACCGCGCCGACGTGGTGGTCGAGCAGTTCCGGCCGGGCGTGATGGATCGCCTGGGCCTGGGCTGGGAGCGGCTGTCCCAGCGCAATCCGCGTCTGGTCTATTGCGCCATCACCGGCTTCGGCCAGAGCGGGCCCAAGGCCCAGGTCGCCGGCCACGACCTGAACTACATGGCCGAGACCGGGCTGCTGGCGTTGGCCGCCGGGCCGGACGGCGCGCCGGTGGTGCCGCCGGCCCTGGTCGCCGACATCGCCGGGGGCACCTATCCGGCCGTCATCAACATCCTGCTGGCGCTGGCCCAGCGGCAGCACACCGGGACCGGCCAGCGGCTCGACATCGCCATGACCGACAACCTCTTCACCTTCATGTACTGGGCGATGGGCGACGGCATCGCCGGGGGCGCCTGGCCGCGGCCGGCAGGCGCCCGGGTGACCGGCGGCTCGGCGCGCTACCGCATCTATCGCACCCGCGACGGCGCCTACATGGCTGCCGCCCCGCTGGAAGACCGCTTCTGGAAGATCTTCTGCGAGGTGGTCGACCTGCCGGCCGCGGCCCGCGACGACAGCGCCGACCCGGAAGCCACCGCGCGCGTGGTGGCCGAGCGCATCGCCAGCCGCACGGCTGCCGAATGGCAGGCCGCTTTCACCGGGCGCGACTGCTGCACCGTCCTGGTGAACAGCCTGAAGGACGCCATGGCCGACCCGCATTTCGTCGCCCGCGGCCTGTTCGACCGCGGGCTGCTGGACGGCCTGGGCAACCGCATGCCGGCGTTGAAGACGCCGGTGGTGCCGGGCATGACCGCCACCCCGGCCGAGGCGGGCTATCCCGCCCTGGGCGAGGCCAACGGCCTGCTCGACCGATGAGCGAGCGCATCCCGCCGCGGCGGATCCAGGGCTGGCGGTTGCAGGGCGCCAACTGGATCGCCAGCCGTTCGGTCTATGCCGCGCGGGTCGAAGGCGACTATGACGCCACCACCTGGGCGGCCGCGCGCGCGCTGCTGGACCGGCTGCTGCCGGCCGGCCTGCCCGATGACAGGCTGGCCGAGACACCCGACGAACTGCACAAGGCGGTCGAGGATGTCGCCCGCTTCCTGCTCGGCTGGTTCGGGCATGCCGTGGCGCCCGTCGAACGCACCATCATGGGCGCATCCGCCCCCCAGACCGTCGCCGTGGCCATGAGCAATCCGGACATGACGGCAGCGGCGGTCGGCTTCTCGCTGCGGCTGCTGGTGAAGGCCGGTGAAGGCCCGGCCGAGGACGCCTGGATCAAGGAGAACCGGGGCTATCTCCTGGCCATGCGGCATGACGGCGACGAATGGCTGCGCGGCTCGCGCCGGTACATGGTGCGCGCGGCCGAGGCTCGCGGAATACCTTGGCGGCAGTTCACGGCCGCCCCCCATATCCTGTTGCTGGGCGAGGGCCGGCATGGCCGGCGGTACGACGCCTCGGGCACATGGCGCACGTCCATCCTGGCCACCACGATCGCCGGCAACAAGCGCAGCGGCAACCAGGCGCTGCGCCGGGCCGGCCTGCCGGCGCCGCTGCAGGTCCGGGTCGCCGATGCCGCGGCGGTGCATGCCGCCGTGGCCGATCTGGGCCTGCCGCTGGTGCTGAAACCCCAGGCGCTGCGCGAGATGCAGGGCATGCGAATCGTCTATCGCGCCGAGGAGATCGACGGCGCCTTCGAGCATGCCGCCAGCTTCAACCAGCCGGTGGTGGCCGAGAGCTACATCCCCGGCCACGAATATCGCGTGCTCGTGCTGGAGGGGCAGGTCCTGGCCGTCGCCATGCGCCTGCCGGTATCGGTGACGGGCGACGGCCGCACGAGCATTGCCGGCCTGGTCGAAGCGGCCAACCGCGATCCCCGCCGCGGCTCGATCGCCGAGGGCTTCGCGCTGGCCCCCATCGTCATCGAGGCGTTGAGCCTGCGCTATCTGGAATCCTGCGGCCGCACGCCGGACGACGTGCCCGCGGCCGGCGAAGTGGTCCAGGTGCATCCCCTGCCGATGATGCGGTTCGGCGGCGACGGACGCTTCGACGCGACCGACGCCATCCATCCCGACAACCGGGAGATGGCGATCCGCGCCGTGGAGGCCGTCGGCCTCGACATCGCCGGCATCGACCTGCGCATGCCCGACATCGCCCGCTCCTGGCGCGAGGTGGGAGCGGGCATCTGCGAGATCAACCCGCAGCCGAACCTCTTCGTGCATTACGAGTTCGCCACCACCCGCGACGTGGCCGGGGCCCTGCTCGACCGCACCTATCCGCCGGCCGACCGCCTGCCGATGCGCCATGTGCTGCTGGCCGGCGAGGGCGACCTGTCCGCCCATGTCGCGGCCGTGGCGGCAGCCTGCCGGGCGCATTTCGGCTGGCGGGTGGGGACGGCCGCCGACGGGCGGGTCGACCTCGAAGGCTGGATACCGGATGCGCCCGCCGCCACCCTGCCCGACGCCCACGGGCTGGTGGCCGAGGACCGCGAGCTCGACCTCGGCGTGTATGCGATCGACCCGGCCAGCACCCGCGTGACCGGGCTGGGCCTGGTCCGCCTCGACGTCGCCATGGGGGCGATCGACGAGCGGTCGCTCGTCTGGCGGATGTTCGACGCCAGCGTACGGGCCGCCGGCACGGTGCTGCGGCGCCTGCCCGAGGATCCGGCGGCAACGGCCCAGCGGGTGGTGGCGCTGCTCGAGACGGCGATCCGCAAGGATTGAATTCCCCGGCAGGGCGCTGGGCAAGGGTCGCGCGAATTGTTACAGATTCGCGACGGCAGCATCGGCCCCTCGCGGGGCCCCAGAACATCCTTGGGGGGAAACCGGCATGAAGAAGAACTGGGCGCTCGCCGCCATCCTGTCCCTGGTCGGGGTCGCCAGCCCGGCTTTCGGCCAGGGCCAGCTCAACCTCTATTGCTCGGTCCAGGTGGAATGGTGCCAGGCCATCGCCACCAACTTCGAGCGCGACACCAAGGTGAAGGTGGCGATGACGCAGAAGGGCTCGGGCGAGACCTTCGCGCAGATCCGCGCCGAGGCGCAGAATCCGAAAGCGGACGTGTGGTTCGGCGGCACCGGCGACCCGCACATGGCCGCCGCCGAGGAGAACCTGACGGTCGCCTACGAGAGCGCCAACCTGAAGGACCTCCACCCCTGGGCCCGCAAGCAGTGGGAGCAGTCGAACAAGCGCGCGGTCGGCGTCTATGCCGGGGCGCTGGGCTTCGGCTTCAACCGCGAGCTGCTGGCCAAGAAGAATCAGGCAGCACCCGCCTGCTGGGCCGACCTGGTGAAGCCGGGCTTCAAGGGCGAGATCCAGATGGCCAACCCGAACTCGTCGGGCACCGCCTATGTGATGATCGCGACGCTGGTCCAGCTCATGGGCGAGGACAAGTCGTTCGAGTACATGAAGGCGCTCCACCCCAACATCAACGCCTACACCCGGTCGGGCACCGCGCCGATCAAGGCGGTGGCCCGCGGCGAGACGGGCGTGTCGATCAGCTTCGTGCATGACGCGGTGGTGGAGGCGAATGCCGGCTTCCCCGCCGACTATGCGACGCCGTGCGAGGGCACCGGCTTCGAGATCGGCTCCATGTCGATCATCGCCGGGTCCCGCAACCTGCCCAACGCGCGCAAGTTCTACGACTGGGCGCTGACGGCGCCGGCCCAGCGCCTGGGCTACGACGCGGGCAAGCAGTTGCAGACGCCCGCCAACATGAGCGCACCGCTGCCGCCCAAGGCGCCCGACCTGACGAAGATGAAGCTCATCGACTACGACTTCGCCAAGTATGGCAAGGCGGCCGAGCGCAAGCGCCTGATCGAGCGGTGGGACCGCGACATCGGCAGCCTGCCGCGCGGCTGATGAACCGCCTTCTCGCCCACGGACTGGGCCTGGCCCTGCTGCTGGCGGCCGTGCCCGCGGCCGGTCGGGGCCAGCTCAACCTCTACTGCTCCGGCCCGGTCGAATGGTGCCAGGAAATGGCGACGGGCTTCCAGGCGGCAACCGCCGTCACCGTCGCCATGACCCAGAAGAGCACGGGCGAGGTGCTGGCCCAGATGCGGGCGGAGGCCGCCAACCCGCGCGGCGACGTGTGGTGGACGGGCCAGGCCGATGCCCATCTCGTGGCAGCCGAGCAGGGCCTGACCGAGCCGTGGCGGCCGGCCGCCCTGGACGACCTGGAGCCCTGGGCGCGCGACCTGTGGACGGCATCGGGCGGACGCGCGGTCGGCATGGCGGGGCTGGTGGTCGGCATCGGCTACAACACCGAGCTGCTGGACAAGAAGAAGCTGCCGCCGCCCGCCTGCTGGGACGACCTGCTGAAGCCCGCCTATCGCGGCGAGATCCAGATGTCGAACCCGCATTCGTCGGGCACGGCCTATACGATCCTCACCATCCTCATCCAACTGAAGGGCGAGGACCCGGCGTTCGCCTTCCTCAAGGGGATGCACGCCAACGTCAACAGCTACCCCCGATCCGGGATCGCGCCGACGCGCGCCGTCGCCCGCGGCGAGACCGGCATATCGCTGGGCTTCGTGCAGGGCTTCGCGGCCGAGAGGCGCGCGGGCTTCCCGGTCGAGACCGCGGCGCCCTGCGAGGGCACGACGCTGGCGGTCGACGCCATGTCGATCGTCAAGGGTGCCCGCAATCGCACCGAGGCCCGGCGCTTCTTCGACTGGGCGCTGACCCCGGAGGCCCAGGCGCTGACCGCCAAGGCCGGCCACCTGCACCTGCCGGCCAACAGCAAGGCGCCGCCGCCGCCGGGCTCGCCCGACCTGTCGAAGGCCCGGCTGGTGCCGCAGGACCTGGCCCGCTTCGGCCAGTCGGCCGAGCGCAACCGCCTGCTCAATCGCTGGGACGAGGAAATCGGGCGGCTGCCGCGATGAGGAAGCCCGCCGCCGGCCTGTGGTGGTGGGTGGCGCTGGCGGGCGTATTGCTGCTGCCCTGGCACATGCAGCAGGAAGGGGTGGGGCCGGCCTCGCTGCTGGCCCTCTTCCAGGACGATCCCGAGGCGGCATCCGCCGCCGCCCAGGCCGTGCGCCACGGCCGCTTCTGGTTCTGGCCGGTGCTGGCCGCGCTGCTGGTCGCGGCCCCCGCCGTGCTGCGGCCCGGGATGGTGCGCGAGCGCCGCGGCCTGCTGCTGGCGCTGGGCGGGCTGGCCGGGCTGGCCGCCATCGTGGCCCAGGGGTTCGCCATCGGCATCCGCGGCTGGAACGCGCCGTGGCTGGAAGCCCTGTTCGGCCCGATCGAGGACCGGCAGTTCGGCATCGGCCTCGGCGGCGCCGTGGCGGCGGTGGGCTTCCTCTTCCAGGCAACCGACGGGCTGGCGCTGCGCGGCGCCTTCAAGGGGGACCGCTTCACCGCGGGCGCCGTCGGCCTGCTGGTGGGCTCCATCCTGGTCTTCACCTTCTGGCCGATGGCGACGATCCTGGTGCAGGCGTTCGGCGGGCGCGGCGAGTTGGGGCCCCTGGCTGCCTTCGCCGACCGGCTGGCGGACCGCAAGGTCTGGGGCTTGGCCTGTATCGCCTCGGCCCAGTCCTGCGGCGTCGCCTGGAACACGCTGACGCTGGCGGTCTCGACCGCGACCGCGGCCACCGCGCTTGGCCTTGCCTTCGCGCTGATTGCGACCCGCACCAGCTTTCCCGCCCGGCACGCCATGCGGCTGCTGACGGTGCTGCCGATCATCACCCCGCCCTTCGTCATCGGGCTCGGGCTGATCCTGATCTTCGGGCGGTCGGGCGTCCTCAACCAGGTGGTGGAGGCCTTGACCGGCGCCCAGCTCGGCCGCTGGATCTATGGCGCGCAGGGCGTGTGGCTGGCCCAGGTCTTCTCCTTCACGCCGACCGCCTTCCTGGTGCTGATCGGCGTCGTCGAGGGCATCTCGCCCACCATGGAGGAGGCCTCGCGCACGCTGCGCGCCTCGCCCATGCGCACCTTCACCACCGTCTCGCTGCCGCTGATGCGGCCGGGGCTGGCCAATGCCTGGTTGGTGGTCTTCGTCGAGAGCCTGGCCGACTTCGGCAACCCGATCGTGCTGGGTGGGTCCTTCGGCGTGCTGTCGACCGAGATCTTCTTCGCCGTCGTCGGCGCCCAGGCCGATTTCGGCCGCGCGGCGATGCTGGCGCTCGTCCTGCTGGCCTTCGCGCTGGCGGCCTTCTTCCTGCAGCGGGCCGTGCTCGGCCGGCGGTCCTATGTCTCGATGTCGGGCAAGGGTGACGGCGGGCTGCCCAGCACCCTGCCCCGGCCGGTCTCCATCGCCGCGTTCGCGATCGCCGTGCCGTGGGCGATCCTGACCGTCATCGTCTATGTCATGGCGCTGGCCGGCGCCTTCGTGAAGGTGTGGGGCCGCGACTGGACGCCGACGCTCGACCATTTCGAGCGCGCCTTCTCGATCACGGCGGCCCCCGGCGGCGGCTTCATCCTGTCGGGGCTGGCCTGGAACTCGCTGGGGACGACGGTGCTGCTGGCGGCCATCGCCGCACCGATCACGGCGGCACTCGGCCTGCTCGCGTCCTGGGTGCTGTCGCGCCAGCGCTTCGCCGGCCGCTTCGCGCTGGAATTCGCGCTGATGCTGACCTTTGCCGTGCCCGGCACGGTGATCGGCGTCGCCTACATCCTGACCTACAACATCCCGCCATTGGAGATCACCGGGACGGGCATCATCCTGGTGGCCTGCTTCGTCTTCCGCAACATGCCGGTCGGTGTGCGCTCGGGCATGGCCGCCATGAGCCAGCTCGACCGCAGCCTGGACGAGGCCTCGGCCACGCTGCGCGCCACCACCTTCCGCACGCTGTGCCGGGTGGTCCTGCCGCTGCTGAAGCCGGCGGTGCTGACCGCGCTCGTCTATTCCTTCGTGCGTGCCATGACGACGGTCAGCGCCGTGATCTTCCTGGTCTCGGCCCAGCACGAGATGGCGACCGTCTTCATCATCAACCGGGTGATCAACGGCGACTATGGCGTCTCGATCGCCTACAGCGCCGCCCTTATCCTGCTGATGGTCTGCGCCATCGGCATCATCCAGCTCCTGGTCGGCAACCGCCGGCTCGGCCGCCGGCGGGCGGCGGCCCCCGCCGTCATTCCCGTGGGGGGACGCGCGTGACGGTATCGGCGAAGGCTGGGGCAGAGGTCCGGCTCGAGGGCATCGGCAAGCGCTATGGCCCGGTCGCGGCGGTAAAGCCCCTCGACCTGGTGATCGCCGGCGGCACGCTGGTGACGCTGCTGGGCCCGTCCGGCTGCGGCAAGACCACGCTTCTGCGCATGATCGCGGGGCTGGAGGTGCCGACCGAGGGCCGCATCTCGATCGGCGGGCGGGACGTCACCCGCCTGTCGGCCGGCGAGCGCGACGTCAGCCTGGTGTTCCAGTCCTATGCCCTCTTCCCGCACATGACGGTGGCCGAGAACGTCGCCTACGGCCTGGTCTCGTCGGGCATGGGCAAGCGGGCGGCGGCCGAGCGGGCGCTGGCGGCGCTGGCCTCGGTCGGGCTGGACGGCCTTGGCCAGCGCCTGCCGTCGGAACTGTCGGGCGGCCAGCAGCAGCGCGTCGCGGTTGCCCGCGCGCTGGTGCTGGAGCCGGCCGTGCTGCTGTTCGACGAGCCGCTCTCCAACCTCGACGCCCGCCTGCGGCGCAAGATGCGCGACGAGATCCGCGAGTTGCAGCAGCGCCTGGGCGTGACGGTCGTCTATGTGACGCACGACCAGAGCGAGGCGCTGGCCGTGTCCGACCGCATCGTCGTCATGCGCAACGCCGAGATCGCCCAGGCCGGCACCCCGGCCGAGCTCTACGAGCAGCCGGCCGACATCTTCGTCGCGGGCTTCATGGGCGAGGCCAACATCCTGCCCGCCCGCATCACCGCGCTCGCCGGCGACGACGCCACGGTAGAGATCGGCCCGATGACAGTGACCCTGCCCCATCGCGGCCTGGCCACCGGGGAAGCGGCCCTGGCCATCCGCCCGGAGGCGGTGCGCATCGGCCCGCCCGGCCCGGGCAGCCTGCCGGCCCGCGTCCGCCGCGCGGCCTACATGGGGGCGGTCATGGAATACACGCTGGACAGCGCCATCGGCGCGGTCTTCGCCGTCAGTCCGGATGTCGGCCACCCCCTGCCCGTCGACGCCGAAGCCGGCCTGACGCTGGCCGACCGCGGGGTGGTGCTGGTACGATCCTAGCATCGAGCGAAACCAGCAGGGGGCGGGAACAGGCCGTGTCATCGAGAGTTCGCGGCGCAGCCGCCATTGCCACAGCCGCACTGCTGCTGACGGTACCGCCGGCCGACGCCCAGCGCCTGCGCGTCGGCGTGTCGGTGGAGCACAGCTCGCTCGACCCGCATTTCCATTCGACCGGCCCCAACGCCCAGATCGCCCGCCACCTCTATGATCCGCTGGTCGGGCAGGATGCCCAGCAGCGGCTGGTGCCGGGGCTGGCGCTGTCCTGGACCATGGTCGAGCCGACGCGCTGGCTGCTGAAGCTGCGGCAGGACGTGCGCTTCCATGATGGCAAGCCGTTCGAGGCCGAGGACGCGGTGGTGTCGCTGCGCCGGGCCCTGGCCGGGGTGGAAGGCAGCCCCGGCGGCTATTCGACGTACCTCCGGGCCATCGCCAGCACGCGCGCGGTCGACGCCACGACGCTGGAGATCGTCACCGCCGGCCCGCACCCGACCCTGCCCTGGGACCTGACGGCGATCGCCATGGTGCCGCGGGCCATGCTCGCGGCCAAGGCCGACGCCTTCAATTCCGGCATGGCCGCGATCGGTACCGGCCCGTTCCGGCTGGTGTCGTGGCAAAAGGGCGAGATGCTCGAACTGGGCCGCAACAGCGCCTGGTGGGGCGATGCGGTGCCGTGGCAACGCGTGTCGGTGCGGCCGATCCCGCGCGAGGCCGCCCGGGTGGCGGCCCTGATGGCCGACGATGTCGACCTGATCGACGCAGTGCCGTCGACCGCGCTGGCCGACCTGCGCCGGCGCAGCGACATCGCGCTGGCCGAGGCCGTGACCAGCCGGGTGCTCTTCATCGGGCTGGACAGTGCCCGCGACCAGAGCCCCTTCGTGACCGACGCCGACGGCCGGCCGCTGACGCCAAACCCGCTGAAGGACCGGCGCGTGCGCCGGGCCATCTCGCTGGCCGTCGACCGCGACGCCCTGGTGCGCCAGATCATGGAAGGGGCGGCCGTGCCCGCGGCCCAGTTGCTGCCCACCACCTATGCCGGCACCAGCCAGCGACTGAAGCCCGATCGCTTCGACCCCGAGGCCGCCCGCCGACTGCTGGCCGAGGCCGGCCATGCCGGCGGCTTTACGATGGTGCTGCACGGCCCCAACGGTCGCTACCTCAACGACGACAAGGTGACGATCGCGCTGGCCGGCATGCTGCAGCGCATCGGCATCCGCACCCAGGTGGCGAGCCTGCCCGCCAGCGTCTTCAAGAGCCGGGCGAACAAGCGCGAGTTCAGCGCCTTCATGGATGGCTGGGCGACCGAGACGGGGGATACCGGGCTGGCCCTGCGCGCGCTCCTGGCCACGGCCGACCCCGCCACCGGCTGGGGCGGCTACAACCGCACCGGCTATTCCAACCCGGCCTTCGATGCGGCCCTGGCCAAGGCGCTGGTCATCGGCGACGACACCGCGCGCGGCCAGGCGCTGGCGCGGACGATGGAGATCGCCATGGAGGATGGTGGCATGCTGCCGCTCTATTTCCAGCAGGCGATCTGGGCGACCCGCGCCCGCGTCCGCTATGAGGCACGCGCCGACGAATACACGCTGGCCCATTCGGCCCGCCCGGCCGAAGGCGGCGCCCGATGAGAGCACCGAACCTCCACCGCGCGACGGCAATGACCGGCGCCAACTGGTTCGCCGACCGTTCGGTCATGCTGATGCAACTGGCCCAGCCGGGCGACCGGCCGCCGCCGCCGATGCGGCGCTGGGCGGGCGCGGTCGATATCCTCGATCGCATCCTGCCGCCGGGATTGCCGCCCGGCCGCCTGCGCGAGCCGATCGATCGCACCGACGCGGTCGAGATCCTGGCCGCCGAGATCTATCGTTGGGGCGGCTTCGAGCCGCTGCCGATCGCCCGCTCGCGGCTCAGCCGGGATTCGCGCCATATCGCGGCGATGTGGCTGGGCCATCCGCCCCTGACGCAGCACGCGCTCGATGCGGCGCGCCGGATCGTCGCGCGCGCGGTCAACCCGGCCATCGCCGATGACACCCTGGCCGACCCCGACTGGATAGCGGAACGGCGCGCGGTGCTGCTGGCCCAGCGCCACGAGAGCGAACAGTGGCTGCCGTCGTCGCGCCGCTACATCTTCGAGGCCGCGGCGCGGCGCGGCCTGCCCTGCTTGCCGCGGGGACCGACCGGCGTCATCACCCAACTGGGCGAAGGACGGCACGCGCAATATATCGACGGGTCGGCCACGGCACGGACTTCGGTGCCGTCCATGCGGCTGGCCAACAACAAGCGGCTCGCCCACCAGGTGCTGCAACGGGCGGGCGTGCCCGTCGCGCGCCAGCGCCGCATTGCCGACCTGGCGTCGGCGCGCGCCGCCCTGGCCGCGCTCGGCCTGCCGATGGTCATCAAGCCCGAGGCCGAGCGCCGGCAGGCGGGCGTCGGCTTCGTCTTCACCGCGGACGAGCTGGAACAGGTGTTCGAGGCATCCCGCGCGGTCAGCACCGAGCTGCTGGCCGAGAGCTTCCTGCACGGGATCGAGTATCGCGTGCTAGTGATGGACGGCACCATCGTCGGCATCGTCGGCGCCGAGCCGCCCAAGGTGGAGGGCGACGGCCGGTCGACCGTCCGCCAACTGATCGCCGCCATCAACGACGACCGAGCCCGCGGGCCGCGCAGCGAGGGGCACCGGCTGTCGCCCATCCCGCTCGATCCCCTGGGCGCGCGCCAGCTCGCCATGCAGGGCCTCAGCCTGGACGACGTGCCCGCCGCGGGCCGGCTGGTCGAGGTCCATCCGCTGCCGATGATGCGCTTCGGCGCCGGCTGGAAGAGCGACGACACCGACCGCATCCACCCCGACACCGCCGCCATGGTCCTGCGCGCGGTGGCCGCACTGGGCCTCGACATCGCCGGGATCGACCTGCGCACCCCCGACATCGCGCGCTCCTGGAAGGAGGTCGGCGCCGGCCTGTGCGAGGTGAACCCGCAGCCCAGCCTGAAGGTGCACTACAATTTCGAGGAGAAGCCGCAGCAGGGCGTCGCCGACCGGCTGCTCGACGCCCGCTTCCCACCGGGCAAGCCGTCCCGCCTGTCGCACTATGCCCTGGTCGGCGAAGGCGACCTGTGGCCGGCGGCCCAGGCGCTGGCCCGCGAGCTGAACGGCCGCTATGGCTGGCGCGTCGGCATCGCCGGGCCCGACCGGATCGAGCTCGACGGCTGGTATCCGCCCGCCGAGGCGCGGCGGCCCTTTGTCCGCTACGACATCCTGGCCGCCGACCGCGCGCTCGATGCCGCCATCCACATCCTGCGGCCGGCGGAGATCGAGCAGCACGGGCTGGGCTTCGACCGGCTCGACACCGCCTTTCTCGACGGCCAGCCCGACCCCGGTGATGCGGTGTGGGCGGCCGTCCTGGAAACCCTGCGCAGCGCCGGCGCCCACCTGCAACGCATCCCCAGGGCACGCGCCGTGGCGTGAGCGCGGCGCGCGGACGGCTATGCGTCCCCTGCGAAGTATCGGCTGTTCAGGGTCTCGAACGCCTTCTGATAGACGTTGGCCTCGGTGTTGGGGATCAGGATCAGGTCGTCCTGCGGGGCTGCGACCCAGTCGCCCGTCCAGACCGCGAAGGTCTCCCCCGTCTCCGTGATGGGCCACAGGCGCGGGCCGGAGACATAGTTCATCCAGGGCATCGCGCACTTCGTGATGCGATACGAGAAGGACCGCTGCAGGTCGTCCAGGTGCAGCAGTTCCTCGTTCAGGTGCCCGTCGCCGAACAGGAAGTCGCGCACGCCCGAAACCTTGTCGGACCGCGCGCCGTCCAGCATGTGCATGCGGGTGATGTCCGGGTGCCAGTCGCCCATGCCGGCGAAGTCGCGCATGCGCGCCCAGACGTCCTCGACCGCGCCGTGGATGATGGCGGACGTCCACACCTTGTTGGGCGCCCAGGCCTTCCAGCGCGGTACGCCGGCCGGCTTCGTCGGCCGGTCGCGCTCGATCTGCGCCCGGAGCGAGCGCCAGCCGGCGGCGAAGACGCCGTTGGAGACGATGTCGACATACTTGCCCTCGTCGCCGGGCGCCTCGTCGAACGTCGCCTCCCATTCGCAGAAGGTCGTGTCGTCGCGCGTCACGGGGTAGAGCCGCACCGTCGACAGGTAGTTCTTCACCGGGAAGCAGGGCTTCTCGAAATTATACGCCAGCGTGAAGCGCGCATCGTCCAGCATCAGCAGGCGCTCGCGCACATGCGTGCCGTCCGCCAGGTGGAAGGAGCGCACGCAGCCGACCACGTCGGCGTCGAGCCCGTCCTCGATCTCCGAGCGCGCGACGCCGGCGTGGAAGCGCGGCAGCCCGTTGAAATCCCGCATGTAGGGCCAGACGACCTCGATGGGCGCCTGGATGATCGCGCTGGCATAGGCCCTGGCCATGGCGTCGCTCCTTCCTGGTATAGGACGGTTCAGAACGTGGCGGTTCAGAACGTGATCGACTTGAAGGCCGTGGTCTGCGCCGTCAGGGCCGCCTCCGTCGGCAGGCGCTCCATCGAGGAGGCGCCGTAGAAGCCGTGGCAGTGCCGGGTGGCGCGCAGCACGTAGGCCGCGTCCTCCGGCGTGGCGATCGGCCCGCCGTGGCACAGCACGATGATGTCCGGGCGCACGCTGCGCGCGGCCTCGGCCCATTCGTCGATCCGCTGGGGGCAATCCTCCAGCTTGAGCGCGGTTGCGGCACCGATCGACCCGCCGGTCGTCAGCCCCATGTGCGGGACCAGGATGTCGGCGCCGGCCTTGGCCATCTCGATCGCCTCGTCGGCGCTGAAGACGTAGGGGGTCGTCAGCATGTCCTTGGCATGGGCCAAGCGGATCATGTCCACCTCCGGCCCGAAGCCCATCCCCGTCTCCTCCAGGTTGGCGCGGAAGGTGCCGTCGATCAGGCCGACGGTCGGGAAGTTCTGCACCCCGGCGAAGCCCAGCGCCTTCAGCTCGTCCAGGAAATGGTCCATCACGACGAAGGGGTCGGTGCCGTTGACGCCGGCGATGACCGGGGTGCGCTTGACCACGGGCAGCACCTCGCGCGCCATCTCCTTCACGATGTCGTTGGCGTTGCCATAGGCCAGCATGCCGGCCAGCGAGCCGCGGCCGGCCATGCGATAGCGGCCGGAATTGTAGATGACGATGAGGTCGATGCCGCCGGCCTCCTCGCACTTGGCGGACAGCCCGGTGCCGGCGCCGCCGCCGACGATCGGCTGGCGCAGCGCCACCATGGACTGGAACCGGTCGAGAAGTTCCGCGCGCGAGAATCGAGGCATGGGTCCTGTCCTGTCTCCTTGGCCGGGCAAGCGCCTCAGCCGATGATCGATCGGAATTGGGCCACGGCCTCGGCCGTGAACTTCGGGTCGTTGATGTTGGCCGCGACCTCGATCAGCTTGCGGTTGCGCGCCTTCTTCCAGCCGCTGCGGATGGCCTCGAACAGGGCCTGGTCGGAGGCGGGGTCATGGAAGGGCATGCCCGGCGCGTCGATCGCCGACACGCCGCCCAGCGGCAGCAGGAAGCGCACCGGCCCCGTCATGCGGTTCAGGCGCTCGACGATCCAGGCGCCGACGGCCCGGTTCTCCTCGGCCGTGGTCCGCATCAGCGTGACCTGGGCGTTGTGGACATAGAGATTGCGA
Source organism: Stella humosa (assembly GCF_006738645.1). Classification (GTDB taxonomy): domain Bacteria; phylum Pseudomonadota; class Alphaproteobacteria; order ATCC43930; family Allostellaceae; genus Allostella; species Allostella humosa. The sequence continues at coordinate 4,376,640 of NZ_AP019700.1, forward strand.
TCGGCGAACCGCGGCGGGACCGTGTCGCGCGCGCCGAAATTCACCATGTCGACCGCACCCACCGAACCGACATAGGGGATGGCACCGCGGATGATCGCGCCGAAGCGGTCCTCGGTGCAGGGGAAGACGCCGCCCACCAGGAAGTCCGGCACCTCGGTCGTCGTCAGGTCGAGGACGCCGGCCAGCAGCCCCGATTCCGCCAGCTTCTCCATCGATTGGCCGCCGGTGCCCGTCGCATGGAAGACATAGGGCTCGAAGTCGGCCGCGATCGCCGCGCGCACCTGGGTGACGCAAGCGGTGGTGACGCCGAACATCGTCAGCCCGACGCCCGGCTTGTCCTGCCGCGACGCGCGCACCCGGTTCATCGCCATGCCCGCCACGGCGTGGGCGGCATTGCCGATGATCTGGCGCGAGATCGCGTTGAGCCCGGCCACGTCGACGACCGAGTACATCATCTGGATGTCGCTGGGGCCCACATAGGCGGCGACGTTGCCCGACGCCACGGTCGAGACCATCAGCTTGGGCACGCCGATCGGCAGCGCGCGCATGGCCTGGGTCACGATCGCCGTGTTGCCCGAGCCGCCCAGTCCCAGCACCGCGCCGACGTCCCGCCGCTTGGCCAGGAAAGCGGTGAGCGCGTCGGCCATCGCGCCGACCGCCAGGCCGCGGTCGTCATGGCCCAGCACGGCCTTCACCCCGCCCGGATGGTGGCGGGCGACGGCGCGGGCCGGTACATCGGCCGCGGATGGCCCGCCGCGGGTGCCGACATCGACCAGCACCGCCCGGGCGCCGGCCTTCTCGACCATCGCCTTGGCATAGACGAGCTCGGCTTCCTTGGTGTCGCAGGTGCCGATGACATAGACCTTCGCCATGGTTCCTCCGCTTTCAGCGATGGCCAGGTTCAACGATGGCCAGGTTCAGGATGGCCGGTGGAAACGCCGAGATAGCGGCGCTGCAGATCGACATCGGCCAGCAGGTCGGCCGACGCCATGCGGGCGGCAATGCGGCCGGTGACCATGATGGCGACGGTGTCGGCGACCTCGGTCGCCACCCGCAGGTTCTGCTCGACCAGCAACAGGCCCATGCCGTCCGCCGCCAGCCCCTTCAGGACTTGGATCAGGTGGTCGACGATGACGGGCGCCAGTCCCTCGGACGGCTCGTCCATCACCACCAGCCTGGGGTCCATCAGCAGGGCGCGCGCGATCGCCAGCATCTGCTGCTCGCCGCCCGAAAGCTGCGTGCCGCCATTCCCGCGCCGTTCGGCCAGGCGGGGGAAGGTCTCGTAGACGCGCTCGATCGTCCAGGCCCCGGGCTTGCGCGGGGCGACCAGCCTCAGATGCTCGTGCACGGTGAGCGACGGAAAGGTGCGCCGGCCCTGGGGGACGAGGGCGATGCCGGCCCGGGCGATGCGGTCGGAACTCAATCTGGCGATGGAGCGGCCGGCCAGCCGGATGTCGCCTTCGGCGACGGGAACCATGCCCATCACCGCCTGGCACAGGGTCGTCTTGCCCATGCCATTGCGCCCGACCAGCGCCAGCGGCGCCGTGCCGACCGCAAGGTCGACGCCCTGGAGGATGTGGGCCTCGCCGAAGCGGACATGCAGGCCGGCGATGTCCAGCATCAGTGGCCCCCGCCCAGATAGATCGCCTGCACCACCGGGTCGGTCGCGATCCGGTCCGGCGTCGCCTCGACCACCACCTGCCCGTCCTTCATGACGGTGACGATGTCCGCGGTCGGCAGGGCAATATCCATATCGTGCTCGATCAGGATGAGCGTCAGGTCGCGCGGCAGTTCGCGCAGCAGCTCCAGCAGCTTCGGGCGGTCGCCTGGAGACAGGCCCGCCGCCGGCTCATCCAGCATCAGCACGCGCGGCTTGCCGGCCAGCGCCATGCCGACCTCCAACTGGCGGCGCTGCCCGTGCGACAGCTCGCGCACGCCGCGATGGATGCAGTCGCCCAGGCGCATGCGCTGGGCGATGGCTTCGGCCTCTGCCCGGTCGGGGTCGCCCCGGCGCGGGACCAGCATCGAGAAGCGGCCGGCCTTCACCCCGCGGACGGCCAGGAACAGGTTGTCCAACACCGTCAGCCCGTCGAACAGCAGCGACGTCTGGTAGGTGCGGCCGATGCCGAGGCGGGCGCGCCGGTGCGGCGTCAGGCGCGTGATGTCCTGGCCGAACAGCGCGATCCGGCCCTCGGTCGGCGGGAAGTCGCCGCAGATGGTGTTGAACAGCGTCGTCTTGCCGGCGCCGTTGGGCCCCAGGATGGCGCGCCGCTCGCCCGGCATCACGTCCAGGCTGACGCCCTGCACGGCCTGGAGCGCGCCGAAGCGGCGCGACACGTTTTCGATCCGGATGGCCGGGGTCAAGGTCATGAGGCCTGGATGCTGACGTCGCGATGGAAGGCGAAGGCGCGGGGGGCCGGCACGAGCGTCGCCCGTGCCGGCCCCTACTGCCCGCTTGACTGCGTCAGCCGGCGATGCAGCCGGCATTGTCGCGGGACGGCGCCCCAAGGGCGAGGAAGCGGTCCTCGGGCACGCCCAGCGTCTGGTTGACCTGCGACGCGCGGGCGAAGGCCACCGTCTGCGCCCGGCCGTCGCGCTCCTCGATGCGGTTCAGGAAGATGTCGGAGATCGCCTGCCGGTTCTTGTCGAGCGAGACCTCCGCCCCCATCGGGTTCTTGAACTTCGCCGCCGACATCGCCTTCTGGAAAGCGGCCTGGTTGCCGGACAGGTCGCCGCGGACGGCCTCCAGGCCGGCCAGGATGCCCTGCAGGTTCGTCACGTAGTTGACGCCGTGGATCGAGGGCGACTGGAAGCCGCCTTCCTTCAGCCAGCGGGCGCGATAGCGGGCGACGAAGTCGTTCCAGTTCGGGTCGTCGTTGATGTCGGCGATCGGTCCGCCGGAGACCATGCCCATCATGACCGAGCGGTGCGGCCCGCGGGCCGAGAGCATCGTGGCGTCGGCCATGATCGAGCCGCCGATGAGCGGCAGCTTGCCGCCGGCCTGGGCATACTGGGTCATGAAGGCCAGCCCGTCGGTGCCGCCATGGACGACCACCAGGGCGCCGACGCTGGAGCGGTTGATCTGGGCGATCTGGGCCGAAAAATCGGTCGTGCCGAGCGGCGCCCAGTACTGCGTCGACTTGCCGCCCGCACGGCAGAATTCGAGGTTGAACCCGAACACCTGGGCATAGGGGAAGGCATAGTCGCCGGCGACGATGGCAACCTCGGCGATGTTCATGGTCTTGCGGACATGGTTGCCCAGCCCCGCCATCCACTGCGTCCCGTCGGTGGAGAAGCGGAAGAAGTTGGGCGACGGGTTGCGCAGCGTCGTGTCCGACGCACCCGACGAGCCGTTGACGATGCTCTTGCCTGTCAGCGTGCGCGAATAGTCGCGCAGCGCAATGCCCTCGGCACCGGACAGCGGGCCCAGGATGATGTCGACATTGTCCTGCTCGATCAGCTTGCGGGCCCGGGCCAGCGCCACGTCGGCCTGGGCGTTCGAGCTTTCGCGGATGAACTCGATCTTGCGGCCGCCGGCCGTGTAGTTCAGCCGCTCGAGCTCCATCTGGACGCAGCGATAGGCGTCCTGCCCGCCGGTCGCGAACGGCCCTTCGAGCGTGGTCAGCCCGCCGATGCGGATCGGCGCATTCTGGGCGATGGCGGGGGCCTTGATGCCGGCGGCCCCCGCGAGCGCGATGCCGGCACCGCCGACGAGGGCCTGACGGCGGGTGATGCGAATGGTCATGGCATTCCTCCTCTCATTGGGCTCTTTGCATGGTCGTCACCGCCTCCGGGAGCCGGTCGGGACGGTGTTGTGGAGCAGGCCGGCAATGCGCCGCACGAGGCCGGAGAGACCGTCCGGCGAGACCAGGACGATCGCCAGGAAGACGACGCCGATCAGCGTATTGAAGCGGTTGCGGTCGTAGATCGTGGCCGCGAAGGTGTCGAAGACCGCAAAGACCAGGGCACCGACGAAGGCGCCGATGGGGTGCCACAGGCCGCCGACCACGCTGATGATGAGGATGTTGACGGTGGCCCCCAGGCCGATCGAGCCGGGCGAGATGCCGATGTTGTAGAAGGTGGCAAGCACGCCGCCGCAGCCGGCCACGAACCCCGCCACGGCGAAGCTGGCGATGCGGTGCAAGGCCACGTCGTATCCCAGCGCCGCCACCCGCCGCGGGTTGTCGCGGATGCCCTGGAGCACCAGCCCGAAGGGCGAGCGCACGAGGTACAGCACGAAGGCATAGAGCAGCGCCGCCGTCCCCAGCGCCGAGTAGTAGAAGACGTAGGTGTTGCGGAACGGCAGCCCGAACATCTCGGGCCCGACGACGTTGCGGATGCCCTCGTAGCCGTTGAACCAGGTGATATTGGTCTCGATGAATCGGAACACGCCCATGGCCAGCGCCAGCGTGATCATCAGCAGGTAGATGTCGCGGGTGCGCACCGCGATCGCGCCCACGAGCGCGCCAGACACCGTGGCGGCGGCGAGCCCCAGCGCGATCGCGGCGGGATAGCCGAAGCCGCCGACGATCGTCGGCACCGCCCCCTGGACGAAGATGGCGACCGTGTAGCCGGCGATGCCCGCCACCGTCATCTGCGCCAGCGAGACGAAGCCGCCATAGGTGGCCAGGAACGTCAGCGACATGGCGACGATGCCGAAGACCAGCGCGCGGCCCAGGATGTTGGCCGTCCAGAACTGCGCCTGGTTCACGGGCAGGACGGCCAGCAGCAGCGCCGGCGCCAGCACCAGAAGTGCAAGGGCCGCGACCGACCCGATGATGGCAGGCGCCGGGCGGCTCACGGCAGGGCCCTGCCCATCAGCCCCTGCGGGCGCAGCGCCAGGACCACCACCATGATCACGAAGGTGAGGACGACCGAGTATGTCGGGAACAGCGCCTGGCCCACCTGCTCGGCCAGGCCGATCAGGATGGCGCCGACCGCGGTGCCCACGATCGACCCCATGCCGCCGACGATGACGACGACCAGCGAGATCAGCAGAAAGCGCCCATCCATGCCCTGGGCCAGCGGCTGCGCGGTGGAGCCGACGACGCCCGCCAGCCCGGCCAGCCCGGCACCCAGCGCGAAGACGGCCAGCGCCACCACCGGCACCCGGATGCCGCAGGCCGCCAGCATCTGACGATCGTCGACGCCGGCGCGGATCATCAGGCCAAGCCGGGTGCGGTTGAGGAGCAGCCACAGCCCGATGCCGACGGCCAGCGCGATGCCGATCTGGACCAGCCGGAAGGTCGGGTAGCGGCCGACGCCGGGAACCCAGCTGGAGCCGAAGATCGCATCTGGCGCGAAGAACTGTCGCGGGTTGCCGCCGAAATGCGCCAGGAGTTGGTCGGCCACGATGATCGACAGGCCGATCGTCACCAGCGCCTGGCGCAGCTCCTGCCCCTGCATCCAGCCCAGGAAGACCTGCTGCATGACGAGGCCGGCCACGGCGGCGAAGACGACGCCGGCCAGCAGGCCGGCATACCAGGCGTACCAGAGGTCACGGTCGTACAGCGGCTCGAAGACGGCGTATCCGACATAGCCGGCGACCAGATAAAGCGCCCCATGCGCCATGTTCACGGTCCGCATGAGGCCGAAGATCAAGGAGAAGCCGGAGGCGACGATGAAATAGAGCGCCGCCAACGTCAGCCCGTTCAGCACGACCGTAAGCGCGAGCTCCATGATCCCTGGCGTTTCCCCTGCATGGAACCTTGCGGCTCCATTCCCATCCATCCGCCATCTGTCGCAGCGGTGTGTTCGATGGGCGGGATTAGGTATCGATCGGCCCCGCCTGTCCAGTAGCCGCCGGGCGGGTTATGGGTAAGAATGGGTAATGACCGACCTGACCTTGACCCTGTGCACCCGCTTGCCGGCACCGGCGTCAGCAGCGGGCGACCGGCCGCTTTTCGTGCCGGCGCTGGATCGGTTCCCCCCACGGCTGCGCGCGTTGATGGGGCTTCTGCCCGTCTGCGACATCAACGGCGGTCTGCTGGCGGCCCTGGCCGGGCAGCGCGCCCCGCATCCCGAACCCGTCGTGGCCGGCCTGTTCGCGGCCGATCCCTTTCTCGACGCGCGCGAGCTTGCGGCCGCGCTGCGCCGCGCCGGCATCCTGGCCGTCGCCAACTACCCGACGCTGCAGTTGCTGGACGGCACCACGGCCGAGGGGCTGGCCGCCGTCGGCTACCATGCCCAGTCGGAGTTCGCGCGCCTGCAGGCACTGGCCGAAGACGGCTTCGAGGCCCTGGCCTACGTCACCTCCGTGCAGGCCGCCGAGGCGGCCATCGCCTGCGGCCTGGCCAGCCTCGTCATCCATCCCGAGCAAGGCGGCGGCCCTGCCCGCGCGGTCGCCGGCCGCATCGCGGCCACCGCCGGACGGGCGGGTGCGCGCATCCTGCACCACACGCCCATCGCCAGCGACTGACCCCCGGCCGGGGCCGTCAGCCGACCAGGCCGTGGCGCTTCATCCTGTTGTAGAGCGTCTTGCGCGACAGGCCGAGCGCCTGGGCGGTCTCGTTGCGGCGGAAGCGGTGGCGGGCCAGCGCCTCCATGATCCAGGCCCGCTCGTCGGCCGGCCCATCCGTGCCGGGCGGCGTGCCGGCGGGGGCGATCAGCGCATCGACGATCGCCGCGTCGATGATGCCCTCGGGTGCCAGCGCGGTGGCGCGCGCCAGGACGCCGGCCAGTTCGCGCACGTTGCCGGGCCAGCCATGGCGAATGAACTCGCGCATGCCGTCGGCCGAGATGCGGGGGGCGGCCTGGTCGCGGCGCCGCTTCTGCGAGGCGAGGATCGCCCGCGCCAGCAGCGGCACATCCTCCAGCCGGCTGCGCAGGGCCGGCACCTCCACCACATGGGCCGCCAGCCGGCCGGCGAAGCCCCCCGCTCGCGCATCGGCGCGCGCGGTCGTCAGGATCAGGCGGGCATGCTGCGGGCGCTGCGGCTGCGGCAGGAAGCGGTCGAAGATGCCCCGCTCGATCCAGTCGAGCAGGCGGGCGATGGTGTCCGGGGCCAGCCGCTCGATGTTCTCCAGCACCAGGTGGGCGTCCGGGGTCTGCATCAGCCCCGGCCCGTCCCGGCCGAACAGCTTGGCGTCGATGTCGGCGTCGCCCGCATCCAGCACGATGAACGGCCCGACGCTGCGGCTCGCCACATGGATGGCGCGGGCGACCGTCGTCTTGCCCGTCCCGGCCTCGCCCGTGATGCAGACGGCAAGCTGCGTGCGGGCCAGCTTGGCCACCTGGTCGACCAGGGCCGCCATCGCATCCGACTGGCCGATCAGCCCGGCAATGCCGCCGATCCGCGATCGTTCGCGGCTGGCATCGTCGGCTTCGGTGCGCAGGATGCTGGCCGCCTTGAAGGCGGACGTCGCCTGCATCACCGACATTTCCAGCGGCAACCGGTCCAGCGTCGAGCCGCCGATATAGCCGTCGGCCAGCGACGCATCGCAGACGGCGACCGCGTCCTTGGGCTGGACGATCGGGCCGCCCTCGACGAAGCACAGGCAGCCGGGATCGGCCCGCTTCGCCAGCGCCACCATGCGGCGCGCGTGGTCGGTCGCCGCCGCCAGGTTCATGGCGCCGCCGATGCCCATGGTGCCGCCGGCGTTCCAGCCGAAATTGATGCAGAGCATGTCGACGCCGGCATCCAGCAGGCGCTCCACCTCGGGCTTGCTGCGGGCATAGCCGATGGTGGCGAGCCCGCGCTCGCCCGCCCGCGTCAGCAGCGCCACCTCGCGCGCGAGGCCAAGCCCGGCATCCTCCAGCGCGGCGCGCACCCAGCCGTCGAGATGGATCGAAGTGGGGAAGTTGGCGATGCCGCTATAGCCGGCCTCGGCGATCCGATCGACCAGGGCGTCGATGTCGAGCGTCGGGTCCATGACGCACGCGCCGAACAAGACCGGCACGGAGACCCGGCCCAGGATCTCGTGCCGGGCGAAGTCGTCGGTGAAGCGGTTGGCCTCGCGGATCGGCAGAAGCGCGGCGTTCGAGGCCGCCCCCATCACCCGGAGCCGCCCGGCGTTCAGCACCAGCAGGAAGTCCGCCCCCCCCTGCACCGCGGCCCGGGCCGTCATGCCGAGCCCGATCGCCGCCCCGACCAGGATCTCGCCCGGCCGCGCCGGCTTCAGCGGCAGTGGCCGCTGCCCCGCCACCGCGCCGGCCCCGCCCTGCCTACATCCGTCCGGGTCTGCCTACATCGCCAGGTCGGCGCCGAGGTGGAACAGGCAGTCGCCGCGTTCGCTGCGACCGGGCACGCGCTTGCACAGCACCAGGCCAGCAGCCGCGAAGCGGGCCATCGTCGGCTCGCGCCACGGCGTGTCCTGGAAGTGGATGAGGCCGGCCGGGTCACCCGCCTGGACCTCCTGCCCCAGTTCCGCCAGCGGCTCGAACAGGCCGGCATCGGGCGCATAGACGTAGTGGGCGCCGGCCTTCACCTCGAGCAGGCGGGTCGGCGGGTCGGCCGGCGGCGGGGCGGTGCCCGTGAGCGAGCCGATATGGTGGAGCACGCGGCGCACCCCCTCCTCGGCCACCTTCAGGCAGGCGGGCGTCACCTGACCGCCGCCGCCCAGTTCCGAGCTCAGATGCATGACGCCCTGGCGGGCGGCGGCCGCCGTCAGCGTCCGGTCCTCGGTGCCGGTCGCACTGCCGACATAGGCGCAGGGCGCGCCGAACACCCGCAGCAGCTCGATCGTGCGGCGGTTGCGCTCCGCGTCCGGGCTGAGGCGGGCCAGCCCGCTCGGCACGTACATGAGCGAGCTGCCGCCGGAATGCAGGTCGACCACATAGTCGCACTGCGGCAGCATGACGTTCTCGATCCAGTAGGCGATCTGCTGCGTCACCGTGCCGTCGGCATCCCCCGGGAACATCCGGTTGAGGTTGCCGTCGTCGATCGGCGAGGTGCGGCTGCCGGCGAACGCGGCCGGAAAGTTCGCCGCCGTCAGGAAGACGATGCGGCCCTTCACCTGGTCCGGCTGGATCGCGCGCAGCAGCTTCATCAGGGCGACCTGGCCCTCATACTCGTCGCCATGGTTGCCCGCCATCAGCAGCACCCGCGGCCCCTCGCCGTTCTTCACGCAGGCGATCGGGATGGGCAGCCAGCCATAGGCGGAGCGATGCACCGAATGGGGCAGGCGCAGGAAGCCGGTGTGCTTGCCGTCGCGCTCGAAATCGACTTCGGAGGAAAGGCGGCTGGGGCGGGCCATGGGAATGTCCTCTGGGATCAGGCGGTGACGAGATGGCAGGCGACGCGGTGGCCACCGGCCACCTCCCGCAGGGCCGGCGGCTCGGCGCGGCAGCGGTCGACGGCAAAGGGGCAGCGCGTGTGGAAATGGCAGCCAGCGGGCGGGTTGGCCGGGCTCGGGATCTCGCCCGCCAGCACCACCGGCTCCTTGCGGGCGAGCGGGTTGGGTACGGGCACGGCCGCCAGCAATGCCTGGGTGTAGGGGTGGCGCGGGGTGGCGTAGAGCTGGCCCTTGCTCGCCGTCTCGACGATGCGGCCCAGATACATGACCGCCACCCGGTCGGCCACATGCTTCACCACCCCCAGGTCGTGGGCGATGAAGAGGTAGGCCAGCCCGAACTCGCGCTGCAGGTCTTCCAGCAGGTTGATGATCTGGGCCTGGATCGAGACGTCCAGCGCCGACACCGGCTCGTCGCAGACGATGAGGCGCGGCCGCAGCGCCAGGGCGCGCGCGATACCCAGCCGCTGCCGCTGCCCGCCCGAGAATTCGTGCGGGTAGCGCTGGGCATGGGCCTGCGGCAGGCCGACCAATCCCAGAAGCTCGGCCACCCGCGCCCGGCGCGACCGGCGGTCGCCGACGCCATGGATGACCAGCGGCTCGGCCAGGAGCTGGGCCACCGTCATGCGCGGGTCGAGCGAGCCGTAGGGGTCCTGGAAGATGATCTGCATCTCCCGCCGGTGCGGGCGCAGTTCCTCCACGCCCAGCGTCGTCAGCTCGCGGCCGGCGAACCGCACCGAACCCGCGGTGGGCTCGATCAGGCGCAGCACCATGCGGCCGGTCGTGGTCTTGCCGCAGCCGGACTCGCCGACCAGGGCCAGGGTCTCGCCTTCGGCCACGGAGAAGTCGACGCCGTCGACGGCCCGCACCGCGCCCACCTGGCGGCGCCGGATGAGGCCGCGGGTGATGGGGAAGTGCTTCTTGAGGCCGGTGACCTCCAGCAGCGGGGTGGCGGCCGCGGTCATGCGAGGGCTCCCGGCAGCGCGAAGCAGGCGGCATGGTGGCCGGGCTCGACGGTTATGGGATCGGGCTGGCGCTCGCGGCACACCGCCATCGCCTGCGGGCAGCGCGGGTGGAAGCGGCAGCCGGGCGGCATCTCGGCCAGGGTCGGCACCATGCCGGGGATGGTCGGCAGCCGGTCGCGATCATGGTCGAGCGAGGGGATGCTTTCCAGCAGCAGGCGGGTGTAGGGGTGGCTCGGCCGGCCGAACACCTGCTCGACCGTGCCCTCCTCGGCGATGCGGCCGCCATACATCACCACCACCCGGTCGACCATCTGGGCGACGACGCCGAGGTCGTGGGTGATGAGGATGACCGCCATCCCCATCTCGCGCTGCAATTCACGCAGAAGGGCCAGGATCTGCGCCTGGATGGTGACGTCGAGCGCCGTCGTCGGCTCGTCGGCAATCAGCAGGCTGGGCCGGCAGGCGAGCGCGGCTGCGATCATCACCCGCTGGCGCATGCCGCCCGACAGCTCGTGTGGGTATTGCCGCATCCGCCGCTCCGCATCGGCGATGCCGACCCGGCGCAGCAGGGACAACGCGCGCGCCGATGCCTCGGCCCGGCCCAGCTTCTCGTGCACGCGCAGGGCCTCTGCCACCTGCTCGCCCACGGTGAAGACCGGGTTCAAGGCACTCATCGGCTCCTGGAAGATCATGCCGATGCGGGCACCCCGCACCCGTTCCATCTCGCCCTCGGAGATCGTCGCCAGGTCGCGCCCCTCGAAGCGGACACGGCCCGACGCGATGCGGCCGGGCGGGCTCGGCACAAGGCGCAACAGGGCCAGCGCGGTCAGGCTCTTGCCCGAGCCGGATTCGCCGACGATGCCCAGCGTCTCCCCGGCCGCGACCTGGAAGCTGACGCCGTCGACCGCCACCTGCTCGCGCGGGCCGCGACCGAAGGCGACGCGCAGGTCCTCCACCGACAGCAAAGGCTCAGTCATGCTGCACCCGCAGCCGGGGGTCGAGCACGTCACGCAGGCCGTCGCCCAGGATGTTGAGGCCGAGCGCGGTCAACATCACCGCCAGCCCCGGGAACAGCGCCAGCAGGGGCGCCTCGCGCAGGTAGTCCTTGCCCTCGGCGATCATGTTGCCCCAGGTCGGGGTGGGCGGCGGCGGGCCGACGCCGAGGAAACTCAGGATCGATTCCGCCAGCACCGCATAGGCGAAGATGAAGGTGAGCTGGACGATCAAGGGGGCCAAGCTGTTGGGCAAAACGTGTCGCAGGATGATCCAGCGGTGCCGCGCGCCGAAGGCCAGGGCGGCCTGCACATACTCCATCTCGCGCACCACCAGCACGGTGGAGCGCACGATGCGGGCCGTGCGCGGCGTATAGACGACGGCCAGCGCGATCACCGCGTTGATGGCCGACGGCCCCAGGGCGGCGGCAATCGCGATTGCCAGCAGGATCGCCGGAAAGGCCATGAGCGCGTCCATCACCCGCATCAACGGCTCGTCGAGCCGGCGGAAGTAGCCCGCGACCAGGCCGATGAAGGTGCCGGCGATACCCGTCATCACGACGACGGCAAAGCCGATGCCTAGCGACAGGCGGGCGCCGTGCACCAGCCGGCTCCACAGGTCGCGGCCAAAATTGTCGGTGCCGAGCGGGAACTGCCAGCTCGGGTTCTGGAAGCGGAAGCGGTAGTGCATGCGCTCGGGCGCGGCGGCCTGGATCAGGTCGGCGAAGACCGCCATCAGCAGCATCAGCCCGAACAGGATGGAGCCGGTCAGGAACAGGCGATGGCGCAGCAGCCGGCGCAGCAGGCTGGGTCCCGCCGGCGCGGCGGGGGCGGCGGCGTCAGCGACGGTCATAGGTCACCCGCGGGTCGAGCGCGGCATAGAGCAGGTCGACGACGAGATTGAGGAGCACCAGCGTCGCCGCCGTCACCAGCAGCCCGCCCTGGATCACCGGATAGTCGCGGCTGAAGATGGCGGTCGCCAGCAGCCGGCCCATGCCGGGAATGGAATAGACCGTCTCGATCACGACCGAGCCCGACAGCAGCAGGCCGAAGGAGATGCCGATCACGGTGACGACCGGGATCATCACGTTCTTCAGCGCATGCTTGCCCACCACCATGCGCCGCGGCAGGCCCTTCGCCCGCGCGGTGCGGACATAGTCGTTGCGCAGCACCTCCAGCATCGTCGCCCGGGTGATGCGCGCGAGCAGGCCGATCTGCAACAGCGCCAGAGAGATCGACGGCAGCACCAGGCTGCGCGCCCACTGCACCGGATCGTCGGCGAACGGCACGTAGCCGCCGGTCGGAAACCATTCGACGATGACGCCGAACAGCACGATCAGCATCAGGCTGAGCCAGAAGTTCGGCACCGACACCCCGACCAGCGCCAGCGTCAGGACAAGCTGATCAACCCAACTGTTCGGGCGCAGTGCGGCCAGCACGCCGGCCGGCACGCCGATCAGCACGGTCAGCAGCAGCGCCACGCCCGACAGCGCCAGCGTCACCGGCACCCGCTCCAGGATCGCCTGGCCGACGCTGCGGTTCAGCATCAGCGAATGGCCGAGATCGCCGCGGGCCAGCCCGACATACCATTCGGCCAGCCGCACGGGGAACGACCGGTCGAGCCCGAGCTGGGCGCGGACCTGGGCCACCTCGGCATCGGACGCCCCCTGGCCGGCGATGACGGCCGCCGGGTCGCCCGGCACGAGTTGCATGATCGAGGCCGCGATCAGTGTGACGATCAGCAGGACCGGGATCGCCGCCAGCAGGCGGCGGAGGATGAACTCACCCATTCGACGACGGCATGGCCCCGGCCGTCAGCCGGGGCCATGCCCTCCTTTCCGTGATGCTACGCGCGGGGGGTGCCCTAGTTCTCGATCGACACGTTCCAGAAGCGCGGGATGCGATAGGGGCTGTAGCCCTTCACATTGGCGCGCGTCGCCTGCTTGCGCTGGAAGTCGCCGAACTTCAGGAAATGCACCTGGTCGTAGACGCGTGCCTGGAACTGGCCAAAGGACGCCTTGCGCGCCTCCATCGTCTCGCCGGCGATCATGTCGGCGAACAGCTTGTCCAGCGTCGGGTCGGCCACGAACTGGTTGAGCTGCGGCGAGACCACGTCCTTGAGCGCGGTGAAGGGGCCGACCGAGGGGCCTGTGCCCTGGCCGGTGAACCACAGGTTCCAGCCATCCTTGTTGTTGCGCCGGGCCATCGCGGTCGCCCAGTCGAACACGTCGATCCGCACCTTCATGCCGATCGCCTTCAACTGCTCGGCCACCACCTGGGCCGCCTTGTACATGCTCTGGTAGCTGGAGTTCGTGATGATGACGAACTCCTCGCCCTTGTAGCCGGCCTCCTTCAGCAGGGCCTGGGCCTTCTTCGGGTCGTTGACGTTGTAGAGTTCCTTGCCGTTGTCGACGTAGTAGGGGTTGCCAGGATATTGCAGCCCCGCCTGCAGCGCGTAGGCGCCGTCGCTGGAGATATCCATGATCGCCTCCATGTCGAGGGCGATCTGCATGGCGCGGCGGATCTTCAGGTTGTCGGTCGGCACGCGGGCGTGGTTGACCCAGGCGGCGTGCAGCCACCAGTTCTTCAGGTCGTAGAGGACGATGTCCTTGCGCGTGGCCAGCCGCTTGGCGGATTCGGTCGGGATGTCCTCGACGATGTGGAGCTGGCCGGATTCCAGGCCGGCGACGCGAGTGCCCGGCTCCTTCACCAGGCGGATGTCGACCATGTCGACCAGCACTTCCTTGCGGCCGGCGAAGCCGTCGGTGCCCTTGTAGCGTTCGTCCGGCTTGTAGCCGTCGAACTTCTTCAGCTTCAGGTGGCTGTCGGCGATCCATTCCACGAACTGGAACGGGCCGGTGCCGATGATATCGATCTTGCCGCCGTCGCGGTCGCCCTGCTCGGCCGGCAGGATGGCGATCGGCGAGACGAAGGCGCTGATCTCCTCCAGGAAGACGGGCACCTTCTGCTTCAGGCGGATGACGAAGGTGCTGGCGTCCGGCGTCTCGAAGGCATCGACCGGGGCCAGCGTCACCTTGGGCAGCGCCATGCGCTTGTAGCGCTCGAACGACGCCTTGACGTCGGCCGACGTCATCTCCTTGCCGTTGTGGAACTTCACGCCCTTCCGCAAGGTGAAGGTGTAGGTCAGGCCGTCCGCGCTGACCGTGTAGTCCTCGGCCAGTTCCTTGATCAGGCCGTTGTTCTCGTCGCGCGTCAGCAGCGTCTCGAAGATGTTCATGGCGACGTTGCGGGTCGACACGGAGGTCGAGAAATAGGGGTCCAGCGTCGGCGGCGGCGCCTCCTGGGCAAAGACGATCGTGCCGCCGCGCTTCTGCGCCGCGACCGGTGCCGCCGCCAGCGCCAGGACGGCAAGTGCCGCCGCGGCCGACGTGGCGATGCGGCCGATTCCTCGATTCATGATGACCCTCCCCCGGGAGACTTCTTGCAGGCGGGAAAGCCGAAGGTTGCGGGCACCCGTCGGACCTTGTCAACTTTGTGTCGCAGAAAAGGATGGACCGCCCATGATCCGCGCATTCGCCGTCGCACTGACCCTGCTGGCCCTGCTACCGGCCGCGGCCCACGCCGCCGGCCCGTTCCAGCCGGTCGGCCTGTGGCGGTTCTTCCACACCGACGGCAAGCCGTTCCTCGCCCGGCTGATGCCCGACCAGTCGGCCACCACCGACTTCGGCCAGGGCGAGGTCGGCATCTGGCGCTGGGAGGGCCAGCGCGTGCGCGTCTACTACACGTCGGGCTGGGACGACGTGCTCTACCAGAAGGACGGCGTCTTCCACAAAGCCGGCTGGGCGCCGGGTGCCGACCATTGCGGCCCGCCATCGAACGATGCCGTGGCGGAGCATGTGTCGGATGACCCCGCCGCGAAGCCGTGAGCAGGCCGCCGGACCAGGTCCTGTTCTCAGGCGCGTTGCGACGGAGGGGTTGTTATTGTAAGTACATTAATTAGATGAAGATCACGTTTGACCCGACCAAACGCGATGCGGCTCTTGCAGACCGGGGCCTCGATTTCGCGGACGCGGGGATGGTGTTTGCCGGCACGACCTTGGACTGGGTAGATGGCCGGTTCGACTACGGGGAGCAGCGGACAATCACCGTCGGAATGCTGCGTGGGCGAATGGTCGTCGTGGTCTGGACTCAAAGGGCGGACGCTCGCCATATCATTTCCATGAGGAGGGCCAATGACCGGGAGCAAGCGAAATATCGGTAGCGACTTGGCGAAGGTCGACGCCCACGTCATCACGGCAGAAGAATATGAAGAAATACCGGAACTGCCGGACCAGTTCTTCGCTGAAGCCGTTGAGCATCGGGCCGGCAAGCCGGTGAAACGAGGGCGGCCGCCCTCTGCCTCGCCGAAGGAACTGGTACATATCCGGTTGTCGCGCCAGGTGGTGGATGCATTTCGGGCCGGCGGGCCGGGCTGGCAGACCCGGATCAACGACACGCTTGAGGCGGCGGTTCGCCGAGAGAAAGAGGGCGCCGGATCGTCCTCGCCTTGACGCCGCCGGGCCGTTTCTCTAAGTACCGGCCGGTTCCCACGCCATCGCCGACGCTCCCATCCGGCGGAACCAGATCACCCCGGCGCCTTGGACCTGCATCCAAGGGGCCGTATTCGCGCGCCTGCTAGCCTGAAGGAGCCCGCCCGATGCCGCCGACGGCCCCACCCGTCCCCAGCACCCTGCCCCCGCCCGGCGCCACCGCCGTCCTGGTCCTGGCAGACGGGAGTGTCTTCTGGGGCCGAGGGTTGGGAGCATCGCGCCGCACGGTGGGCGAGGTCTGCTTCAACACCTCTATGACCGGGTATCAGGAGATCCTGACCGACCCGTCCTATGCCGGGCAGATCATCACCTTCACCTTCCCGCATATCGGCAATGTCGGCACCAATCCCGAGGACATCGAGACGGTCGTGCCGGCCGCCCGCGGCCTGGTGCTGCGCGCCGACGTGACCGAGCCGTCGAACTGGCGCGCCACCCGCCACCTCGACGCCTGGCTGAAGCAGCACGAGCTGCCCGGCATCAGCGGCATCGACACCCGCCGCGTCACCCGGCGCATCCGCGACCTGGGGCCGCCGACCGGCGTGCTGGCGCACGACCCCGACGGCCGCTTCGACATCCCGGCCCTGGTCGAGGAAGCGCGCGCCTGGCCCGGCCTGGAGGGCATGGACCTGGCGATCGACGTCACCTGCCGCCAGACCTATCAGTGGGACGAGACGCGCTACGTATTCGGCGAAGGCTACGGCCGGCAGGAGAACCCGCGCCACCACGTCGTCGCCATCGACTATGGCGCCAAGCGCAACATCCTGCGCTCGCTCGCCTCCCAGGGCTGCCGCGTCACCGTGGTGCCGGCGACGGCGACGGCCGAGGACGTGATGCGCCACCAGCCGGACGGCGTCTTCCTGTCGAACGGCCCGGGCGACCCGGCGGCGACCGGCGCCTATGCCGTGCCGACCCTGAAGACGCTGATCGACACCGGCCTGCCGATCTTCGGCATCTGCCTTGGCCACCAGATGCTGGCCCTGGCGCTGGGCGGCGAGACGCGCAAGATGGAGATCGGCCATCGCGGCGCCAACCACCCCGTCAAGGCGCTGGACAGCGGCCGGGTCGAGATCACCAGCCAGAACCACGGCTTCTGCGTCGTCTCCGAAACCCTGCCCGAGGGCGTCGAGGTCAGCCACGTGTCGCTGTTTGACGGCACCAACCAGGGCATCCGGGTAAAGGATCGGCCGATCTTCTCGGTCCAGTACCACCCCGAAGCGTCCCCCGGGCCGCAGGACAGCCAATACCTCTTCCAGCGGTTCGTCCGCATGATGGACGAGAAGCGCGGATAATCCAGATGCCCAAGCGCACCGACATCCAGTCCATCCTCATCATCGGCGCCGGCCCGATCGTCATCGGCCAGGCGTGCGAGTTCGATTACTCCGGCGCGCAGGCCTGCAAGGCCCTGCGCCAGGAGGGGTATCGGATCATCCTGGTCAACTCCAACCCGGCGACGATCATGACCGATCCCGGGCTGGCCGACGCCACCTACATCGAGCCGATCACGCCGGCCATGGTCGCCAAGATCATCGCCCGCGAGCGCCCCGATGCCCTGCTGCCCACCATGGGCGGGCAGACCGCGCTGAACACGGCACTCGCCCTGGCCGACGACGGCACGCTCGAGAAGTACGGGGTGGAGCTGATCGGCGCCCGGCGCGAGGCGATCGCCAAGGCCGAGGACCGGCTGCTCTTCCGCCAGGCGATGGACAAGATCGGCCTCGAATCCCCCAAGAGCCGGCTCGCCCGGTCGTTGGACGAAGCCTTCGCCGGGCTGGAGGAAGTGGGGCTGCCCGCGATCATCCGCCCGTCCTTCACGCTGGGCGGCAGCGGCGGCGGCATCGCCTACAACCGCGAGGAGTTCGCCGAGATCGTGCGCGGCGGCCTGCGCGCGTCCCCCGTCGGGGAACTCCTGATCGAGGAATCCGTCCTCGGCTGGAAGGAGTTCGAGATGGAGGTCGTGCGCGACAGCGCCGACAACTGCATCATCATCTGCTCCATCGAGAACATCGACCCGATGGGCATCCATACCGGCGACAGCATCACGGTGGCCCCGGCCCTGACGCTGACCGACAAGGAATACCAGCGCATGCGGGACGCCTCGATCGCGGTCCTGCGCGAGATCGGCGTCGACACCGGCGGCTCCAACGTGCAGTTCGCGGTCAACCCGGCCGACGGCCGCCTGGTCATCATCGAGATGAACCCGCGCGTGTCGCGCTCCTCGGCGCTGGCGTCCAAGGCGACCGGCTTCCCGATCGCCAAGATCGCGGCCAAGCTGGCGGTCGGCTACACGCTGGACGAGCTCGACAACGACATCACCAAGGTGACGCCGGCCTCGTTCGAGCCGACCATCGACTATGTCGTGACCAAGATCCCCCGCTTCACCTTCGAGAAGTTCCCCGGCACCGAGCCCCTGCTCACCACGTCGATGAAGTCGGTCGGCGAGGCCATGGCGATCGGCCGCTCGTTCGAGGAATCGATGCAGAAGGCGCTGCGGTCGCTGGAGACCGGCCTGTCCGGCTTCGACCCCATCGTCATCCCCGGTTTGACCGGAGGCGCTGGCGACCGCGACGTGCTGCGCGCCGCACTAGGCCGGCCGACGCCCGACCGCATCCTGGTGGTGGCCGAGGCCCTGCGCCGCGGACTGCCGGTGGCCGACGTCCACGCCGCCTGCAAGATCGATCCCTGGTTCCTGGAGCGCATCCTCTCGATCGTCCAGGCCGAGCACGCCGTCCAGGCCGACGGCCTGCCCGACGACGCGCAGGGCATCGCCAGGCTGAAGCGCATGGGCTTCTCCGACACCCGGCTCGGCGTGCTGGCCGGCACCGACGAGGCCTCCGTGGCCGAGCGCCGGCGGGCGCTGGGGGTGCAGCCGGTCTTCAAGCGCATCGACACCTGCGCGGCCGAGTTCCCGTCCGCCACGCCCTACATGTACTCGACCTACGAGGGCGACGGCTTCACCCCGGCCGAGTGCGAGTCCGAGCCGACCGAGCGGCGCAAGGTGGTGATCCTGGGGGGTGGCCCGAACCGCATCGGCCAGGGCATCGAATTCGACTATTGCTGCGTCCATGCCGCCTACGCGCTCCGCGAGGCCGGCATCGAGACGATCATGGTCAACTGCAACCCCGAGACCGTCTCGACCGACTACG
The DNA here is from genome assembly GCF_006738645.1 of Stella humosa. Lineage (GTDB taxonomy): Bacteria > Pseudomonadota > Alphaproteobacteria > ATCC43930 > Allostellaceae > Allostella > Allostella humosa. Next base: position 4,395,520 of record NZ_AP019700.1, read on the forward strand.
ACACGTCCGACCGGCTCTATTTCGAGCCGCTGACGGCCGAGGACGTGACCGAACTGGTGCGCGTCGAACAAAGCCGCGGCGAGGTCATGGGCGTGATCGTGCAGTTCGGCGGCCAGACGCCGCTGAAGCTGGCGGCCGCCCTGGAAGCGGCCAGCATCCCGATCCTCGGCACCTCGCCCGACGCCATCGACCTGGCCGAGGACCGCAAGCGCTTCCAGGTGCTGTTGCAGGAGCTGGGCCTGCGCCAGCCCGAGAACGGCACCGCCACCTCCGAGGCCGAGGCGATCGCGGTGGCCGAGCGCATCGGCTACCCCGTCGTCATCCGCCCGTCCTACGTGCTGGGCGGGCGGGCGATGGAGATCGTCCACGACGTGACGCAGCTCCAGCGCTACATGGGCAATGCGGTGCGGGTGTCGGGCACGAGCCCCGTCCTCATCGACTCCTACCTCAACGACGCGATCGAGGTGGATGTCGACGCGGTGGCCGACCGCGACACCGTCTTCATCGCCGGCATCATGGAGCATATCGAGGAAGCGGGCATCCATTCGGGCGACTCCGCCTGCTCACTGCCGCCCTACTCCCTGCCCGCCGACGTGGTCGACGACATCGGCCGCCAGACCGCCGCCATGGCCAAGGCGCTGGGCGTCGTCGGGCTGATGAACGTGCAGTTCGCCGTCCAGGGCCGCGATGTCTTCGTGCTGGAGGTCAATCCGCGCGCCAGCCGCACGGTGCCCTTCGTCGCCAAGGCGACGGGCGTCGCCATCGCCAAGATCGCCGCCCGCGTCATGGCCGGCGAAAGCCTGGCCAGCCTGAAGCCCGCCCCCACCCACTATGCCCATGTCGCGGTGAAGGAGGCGGTGTTCCCCTTCGCCCGCTTCCCCGGCGTCGACACCCTGCTGGGGCCCGAGATGAAGTCCACCGGCGAGGTCATGGGCCTCGACATGGATTTCGGCCGCGCCTTCGCCAAGTCGCAGCTCGGCAGCGGCACGAACCTGCCCCTGTCCGGCACGGTCTTCGTGTCGGTGCGCGACCGCGACAAGCCGGCCCTGGTGGCGCCGGTGCGCCGCCTGGTCGAACTGGGCTTCCGCATCATCGCCACCCGTGGCACCGCCGCCCTGCTGCAGAGCGAGGGCATCGCGGTCGAGAGCGTGAACAAGGTGCTGGAGGGCCGGCCCCACATCGTCGACGCCATGCTGTCGGGCGAGGTCCAGCTCGTCATCAACACGACGGACGGTGCCCAGGCGATCGCCGACAGCTTCAGCCTGCGGCGCACGGCCGTCACCACGGGGGTGCCCTATTACACCACCATGGCGGGCGCGCGCGCCGCCGTCGCGGCCATCGTGGCGCTCGAAGCGGGCGCACTTGAAGTCGCGCCGCTGCAAGCATACCTTCAGGGTTCTTTCTAGGACGCCCGGCCGGAAACGGCCGGGCGGCCCCGTTTCTTGTGCCCCCCTTTCATCAGGGACGGCACACGTAATCCGTGAAATTTCCTACGGAACGGCAGGCATGAGCAAAGTCCCGATGACGGCCGGCAGCTACGCCAATATCGTCGAAGAAGTGAAGCGCCTGAAGTCGGTCGACCGGCCGGAGGTCATCCGCGCCATCGCCGAGGCACGCGAGCATGGTGATCTCTCGGAAAACGCCGAGTATCACGCCGCGCGGGAGCGCCAGAGCTTCATCGAGGGTCGGCTGGCCGAACTGGAGGACAAGATCGCCCGCGCCGAGGTGATCGACGTCTCCAAGCTGTCGGGCGACGTCGTGAAGTTCGGCGCCACGGTGACCCTGGCCGACGAGGACACGGACGAGACGACGAGCTACCAGATCGTCGGCGAGGACGAGGCCGACATCAAGTCGCAGCGCCTGTCGGTGACCTCGCCGCTGGCGCGCGCGCTGATCGGCAAGAGCAAGGGCGAGTCCGTCGAGGTGACGACCCCGCGCGGCGCCAAGTCCTACGAGATCATCAAGGTAGAGTTCAAATAGGCCAGGGCGTCAAATAGAGCAGGACGCCGGATAGACCGGGACGCCAGACGGGCATCGTCTCGACCGAGGCGATGCCCAGCGACAGGCTGGCCGGACTCAGTAGCCCTCGCGCTCCATCCGCTTGCGCAGCACCTTGCGATAGCGCCGCACCGCCTCGGCCTGCTCGCGGGCCCGGCGCTCGGACGGCTTCTCGAAGTTGCGGCGCATCTTCATTTCGCGGAAGACGCCTTCGCGCTGCATCTTCTTCTTCAGGACACGCAGCGCCTGGTCGACATTATTGTCGCGGACGAGGACTTGCACGGCGGGCGGCTCTCCTTCCAGCAGCGGGCCAATAGCGGGCAAACCACTCCGGCGGGAAGTATTCCCGCCCGGATTTCGGCCCAATATCATAAAGCCCAAAGAGCGTAAATCGGCTTGTTGGGCCGGATTGCCCCTCTTCAGCCGGGCTGCTTTGGCGGCAACAGTCCGAAGGCCGCCGCCAGCCGCCGGCGCGCTGCGCGACCCGCCGCCAGGCTCCAGCAATTGACGATCGCCAGGCGGAAGCCTCCGGGCGGCATGGCATGCAGTGCCGGCGCGCGGGCCGGATCGAAGGTGATCTGCAGCGAGGAGACGCCGGGCATGGCGCGGATCTCCGCCTGGAGGGTGGCTGGTGGTGCCGTGTAGCGACGGCCGTGCGGGGCGAAGAGGACGACGCTGTGCCCGTCGCGGCGGTCGTCGTCGGCAAAGCGCCACCGCCGCTCGGCATAGAGTTCGACCAGGGCGGCAACCCAGCCCGGGCCATAGAGGTCCGGCCACTGGTCGCTGAAGCGCAGGTGCGCCTCGATGATGCGGCCGCCGATCGTCTCGAAGTTGACGATGCCGCTGTAGTCCGCCAGGTGGCGGGCGAGCCAGGCGCCGCAATAGGCTTCCAGTTCCGGGCGGCGCCCCGCCTCGATCGTCCAGCGGTCGAAGGTGCCGCCGGCGCGCGCATGGCCGACCGTGTGGCGCCACCATCGGGCGCGGCCGCCCGCCACCGCCACGTCGGTCGAGACGTGCTCGCCCGACAGCCGCGTCATCCACATGTGGCCGGGCTGCTGGTGGCGCGCGTAGTCGGCCGGCGAGCGCATGACCCGGCTGCCCGTGCCCATGCCGCGCAGGTTCACGATCGGCTTGCTGAAGACCGGCCAGGCCGAAGGCTCGATGCCGTGCGGCGCACAGTCGAGGCCTTGGGACAGCGCGACATGCAGCTTGTCGTAGACGTGGCGATGGGCGGGAAAGAGCCGCCACGCATCGCCATCGTCGGTCGGGATGACGATGTCGTCCGGGCAGGGGACGTCGGTGAAGTACTGAAGGCGCCAGGGGTCCCGCTCGACGATCGGCATCCGTGCTCCATGACCTGGAGGCCAATCCCCCCAGCCTGCCATCAACGCAGCACCAATCAACTTGGCAACACACTCGCCCGCCCCATACTGTTTTCTTGGATCGGGTCGGAACCATCCGGCGTTGGTCGAAGGGGCGCCGAAGTCGAGGGACGCCGAACCGGGAGGATGACGGGATGACGATGCGCAGTGGAATGTTCGCGCTGGCCCTGGTCGCGATCGCCGGCTTCGGCACCGCACCGGCACGGGCCGACCTCGCCAAGCTCTACGAGTCCGCCAAGAAGGACGCTGAGCTCACCTGGTACGTCGCCCACTACACGACCCAGCAGGCCGAGGAGACCGGCCGCGCCTTCGAGAAGAAGTATCCCGGCATCAAGGTCAACGTCGTCCGCACGACTGCCCAGGTCGCCTACCAGCGGCTGAACCAGGACATCAGCGCCGGGGTCGCCAAGTGCGACGTCTTCAGCTCGACCGACATCGGTCACTATCTGGAGCTGAAGAAGAAGGGCCTGCTGATGCAGTACACGCCCGAGAACGCGGCCAAGGTGGCCGAGCCCTTCCAGAAATTCGATCCGGACGGCCTCTACTACCCGACCGCGGCCGGGCTGATCGTCATCGGCTACCGCACCGACAAGTTGAAGCCTGAGGAGCTGCCGAAGAACTGGACCGATCTGCTGGAGCCCAAATGGCGCAACAAGATCGCCACCGGCCATCCCGGCTTCTCGGGCTATGTCGGCACCTGGGCGGTCGCCATGGAAAAGCGCTATGGCTGGCAGTTCTTCGAGAAGCTGGAGAAGAACCGGCCGCAGATCGGCCGCTCCATCAACGATACCGTGACCATGCTGAATGCCGGCGAGCGCATCGTCTCGTTCGGGCCGACCGCGACGACCCTGGAGAGTGCCGACCGCGGCAACCCGGTCGGCGTCATCTATCCGACCGATGGCGCGCTGCTGATGATCTCGCCCTCGTCGGTGATGAAGAATTCCAGCAAGCCCGCCGCCGCCAAGCTGTTCCTGGAGTTCCTGATGGACGTGGAGCATGCCGAGGTGGCGGTGAAGAACCGCCAGGAAAGCCTGCGGCCGGAGGTGAAGCCCCTGCCCGGCGCCAAGACCTTCAGCGAAATCAAGGTCATCCGGCCAACCGACGACGAGGTATCGAACGGCGTGCCCAAGCTGATCGAGAAGTGGCGCGACCTGTTCGGCGGATGATGCCCGCCGCCTGACGCCCGCTTCCGAGGCCACCGCCGATGGCGGACAGCGGCACCCTGGCGGCCGGGCCCGGCCGCCCCTCCTGGGCCACGCGCCTGCGCCACTTCGACCCGACCATCCTGGTCTGGCTGCTGCTGGCTGCCGTCCTGGTCTTCCTGGTCGTGAACCCGCTGCTGCGGCTGGTGCTGACCAGCTTCGCGGAGAAGGACACCGGCGTCTTCACGCTGGCCAACTACGCGGCCGCCTACGGCCGGCCGCGCTATGTCCAGGCCCTGTGGAACTCGGTCCTGCTGGGCGCGGCCGTCTCCGTCCTCTGCCTGGTGCTGGCGGTGCCGCTCGCCTGGGGGGTGTCGCGCACCGACATGCCGGGCAAGGGGCTGGTGCGGCTGCTGGTGCTGGGCACCTTCATTACGCCGCCCTATCTGGGGGCGATCGGCTGGATCCTGCTGGCCGGCCCCAATGCCGGCTGGATCAATCGGATCTGGCGTGGCCTGACCGGGGCAGAGGACCCGCTCTTCGACATCTACAGCTTCCCGGGCCTCACCCTCATCATCGCGCTCTATTCCTTCCCCTATCTCTTCATCTTCGTCAGCGCGGCGCTGGACCTCGTCTCGTCGGAGATGGAGGACGCGGCCAGCATCCTGGGTGCCGGCAAGTCGCACACCACCTTCCGCATCACCCTGCCGCTGGTGCTGCCGGCGATCCTGGGCGGGCTGATCATCACCTTCCTGGAGGCGATCGCGCTGTTCGGCTCGCCGGCGCTCATCGCCCTGCCGGCGCGCTTCAACGTCGTCACCACCCAGCTCTGGCAGTTCTTCTCGCACCCCGCCCGGGTCGAGGTGGCGGCCGCCTTCGCCATGCCGCTGCTGCTGGTCACCATCGCGCTCTTCTGGGTGCAGCAGCGGATCATCCGCCGCCGCGGCTTCGTGGCGCTGACCGGCAAGGGTGGCGAGCGCCGGCCGATGCAACTCGGCCGCTGGCGCTGGCTGCTTTTCGCCTATGCCCTGCTGGTGCTGACCCTGGCCGTCATCCTGCCCTACCTGATCCTGGGCCAGGCGGCTTTCGCCAAGGCTTGGGGGCGCGGCTTCAGCTTCGACAACCTGACGCTCGGCAACTTCCACTTCCTGCTGTTCCAGCACGCGACGGCGCGGCAATCCGTCGTCAACAGCTTCCTCTATGCCGGCGCCACCGCCTGCATCGCCATCAGCCTGGCGCTGGCCATCGCCTATATCGTGCAGCGCCGGCTGGTGCCGTTCGGCGGCGTGCTGTCCTTCCTCTGCATGGCCCCCTTCGTCATCCCGGGCATCGTGCTGGCGATCGGCTTCTATGCCGCCTATGCGCCGCCACCGCTGTCCCTGTACGGCACGGCCTGGATCCTGATCCTGGCTTTCACCACCCGTTTCCTGCCGATCGCGTTCGCCAATGCGTCCGCCTCCATCCGCTCGATCAACCCCGAGATGGAGGATGCCGTGCGCATCCTGGGCGGCAGCCGGCTGACGGCGGTGACGCGGGTGGTCGTGCCCCTGCTGAAGAGCGGGCTGGTCGGCGCCTGGCTGCTGGTCTTCATCCCGGCGACGCGCGAGCTGTCAGCCGCCATCTTCCTCTACGGGCCCGACACGCGGACCATGGCGGTGATGCTGTTCGACCTGTCCGAAGAGGGCAATTTCGAGCGCCTGGCAGCCCTCGGCTGGCTGCTGCTCGCCGCCACCATCGCCATCGTCGCCGTCGGCTATCGCATCGTCGGGCGCGACTTCATGCTGCGGCGCGGCGGCAGCGATTAACCCTCCCGCATCGGGGCGGCGGTCGGCTAGTCTGTCGCCATCCCATCCATTCAGCCATCGCAATCGATCGAGGCTCCATGACCGCTCCAGACGCCATGCCGCTTGCCCGCTTCAAGGTTCTCGACCTGACCCGCGTGCGCGCCGGCCCCACCTGCGTGCGCCAACTGGCCGACTGGGGCGCCCAGGTGATCAAGATCGAGTCGCCCCCGGCGATCGAGCAGGGCGAGGCACTGGGCGGCGCCCGGCATGGCTTCGACTTCCAGAACCTGCACCGCAACAAGAGCTCGATGACCCTCAACCTGAAGACGCCGGAAGGCCTGGCGATCTTCAAGAAGCTGGTCGAGACGGCCGACGTGGTGGTCGAGAACTACCGCCCGGACGTGAAGTTCCGCCTGGGCGTCGACTACGAGACGCTGCGGGCGATCAATCCCAGGATCATCCTGGGCTCCATCTCGGGCTTCGGCCAGGACGGCCCCTATCGCGAGCGGCCGGGCTTCGACCAGATCGCCCAGGGCATGGGCGGGCTGATGTCGATCACCGGCCAGCCGGGTGCGGGCCCGATGCGCGTCGGCATCCCGATCGCCGACCTGACGGCCGGCATCTTCTGCGCCATGGGCATCCTGGTGGCGCTGCTGGAGCGCGAGGTCTCGGGCCAGGGGCAGTGGGTGCAGTCGTCCCTGCTCCAGGCGCAGATCTCGATGCTGGATTTCCAGGCGGCGCGCTGGCTCATGGCGGGGGAGGTGCCGGGCCAGGCCGGCAACGACCACCCGACCTCGATCCCGACCGGCGTCTTCAAGACCAGCGACGGCCACATCAACATCGCGGCCACCGGCGGCGACATCTACAAGCGCTTCTGCAAGGCGATCGGCGCGCCCGAGTTGGCCACGGACCCCGACTATTCGACCAGTTCGGCCCGTTCCAAGAACCGCAAGGCGCTGAACGCGCTGATCGAGGCGATCACGCTGACCCAGCCCAGCCAGCACTGGATCGACCTGCTGAACCAGGCGGGCGTGCCGAGTGGCCCGATCTACAAGATGGACGAGGTCTTCGCCGACCCGCAGGTCCAGCACCTGAAGATGGCCCAGCCCGTCCACCATCCGGTCCTCGGCCCACAGAAGGTCGTGGGCCAGGCCGTCGAGCTGTCCCGCACCCCCTGCACGATGCGCTCGGCCTCGCCCGAACAGGGCGTCGACACCGACGCCATCCTGAAGGGCATCGGCTACGACGATGCCGCCATCGCGGCATTGCGAGAGAAGAACGCGGTCTGAGGCAGCGAGGCCCCGGCGCCAAGCGGTGCCGGGGGCTCACTCAGGGATGCAGCTTCAGCCCGTCGATCGCCTTGTCCACCACCTTGCGATCGCCGTGGATTGCCAGTCCGACTAGGTCCAGGTCGGCGGTCACCACCGCAGCGACGGCGGCGCGGTTGGCCGCGTCATGGCTTGTCGAGAAGAGATCCCGCGTATAGATCGACGGCAGCAGGCCGCGATCGAGGCTGCGGCGGAGGCAGCGCGCCAGTTCGGACCCGGTCGCCACGAAGACCAGGATCGGCCGGCGGACCAGCGGTCCGTAGCGCTGTCCGGTGGCATCGAGATAGGGTTCCCCTGGCAGTTCCGGGTGCTGGCCGACGAGGCCGCCCGACAGGAAGCTGGCGACGTTCAGCTTCTGCCACGTTTCGAGCTCGTCGCGGATGACGACGGCGATCCTGGTTTCGTAGCGCATGGGCCGGATGGTGATCGAGTTGGCCGACCAGCGTATTGAACGATCGTGCAACCAGCGCGTCGGCGATTGGCTGCGCCCGTCGCCGCCGGCTCCCGGCATTGAGCGGATCGAGGCCTTCTTCGCCGGCCATGCCTATGCGCCACACCGGCACGACACCTATGCGCTGGGCCTGACGCTCGATGGCGTGCAGGCGTTCCGCTATCGCGGCGCCCCCGCCGTCAGCCTGCCCGGTCGGGCCATCGTCATCCACCCGGACGAACTTCATGACGGGGCGGCCGGTACCGCCGAAGGATTTCGCTACCGGATGCTCTATCTCGCGCCAAGCCTGGTCCAGGCTGGGCTCGGTGGTGCTGCGCGCGCGCTGCCGTTCGTGCGGGACGCGGTCACGACGGACCGGCGCCTGATGGCGGCGCTCGCCGCCGCCTTCGCCGATCCGTGCGGCCCGCCCGCGCCGCTGGAGGTGCCGCAGATCGTCGTGGGCCTCGCAGACGCACTGGCGGCGCTCGATCCGGCAACCCGGCAGCAGCGTTCGACGGCAGCCTGCGCGGCCGCCGTCGAGCGCGCCCGCTAGATGCTCCCTGAACAGTTCGAGGATGCGGTTACGGCCGAGGTCCTGGAAACGGCCACCGGCATCGACCGGTTCACGATGGCGCGCCAGTTTCGCCGGCACCTGGGCACCAGCCCGCATCGCTATCGCACCATGCGCCAGTTGGATGTCGTGCGGCGGGAAATGGTCTGCGGCGCCCCGCTGGCCGAAGCGGCGGCCGCGGCGGGCTTTGCCGACCAGAGCCACATGACCCGGCAGTTCAAGAAAGCGTATGGGATCTCACCCGGCGGCTGGCGCCGGCTGGTCCGTCAGGGTGCGATATCCGCCACTGCCTCCAGCTTCGCATAAAGCCGGCGACAACGCCCCAGGACGCTCCCCGCGCGGCCATGAAATCCCCGCCGGCCCGTGCTATACGGGCAGCCGCAACCCTGTCAGAAGCCCCTCCAGCCCGGGCCGATCGCCCGAAGAGGTTTCCCATGCCCGACGACGTCCAGCGCCTGCCCGAACTGACCAAGCACATGATCGCCGAGATCGACGGATCGATCGGCTGGATCACCTTCAACAAGCCGGAGCGGCGCAATGCCGTCTCGACCGACATGTGGGAGGCGCTGCCCAAGATCCTGGACGAGTTCGAGGCCAACCCGCAGGTCCGCGTCATCGTCCTGAAGGGGGCGGGCGACAAGGCCTTCGTGTCGGGTGCCGACATCTCTCAGTTCGAGCAGGCCCGCAACACGCCCGAGCAGGTCGCCGCCTACGAGCGCTTCGTCGAGAACAGCAGCGACCGGCTGCGCCATGTCGGCAAGCCGACCATCGCCATGATCCGCGGCTGGTGCGTGGGCGGCGGCGTCGCGATCACGCTCAACACCGACATCCGCATCTGCTCCGACGACAGCCGCTTCGCCATCCCGGCCGCCAAGCTAGGCCTGGGCTACCGCGTCAGCGGCATCAACAAGCTGGTGTCGATCGTGGGCCCGGCCTTCGCCAAGGAAATCTTCTTCACCGCGCGCGCCTTCACCGCGGCCGAAGCCGAGAAGATGGGCCTGGTCAACCGCGTCGTGCCGGCCGACCAGCTCGAGAGCTATGTCCGCGAATATTGCGAGACGATCGCCGCCAACGCGCCCATGACCATCCTGGCCGTCAAGCGCGAGGTCGAGGAGATCGCCGGCAAGGTGCCGGGCCATGTCGACCTGGAACTGTGCGACCGGGTGGTCAAGGCCTGCTTCGCCAGCGACGACTACAAGGAAGGCCGCACCGCCTTCATGGAAAAGCGCAAGCCCGCCTTCAAAGGCGCCTGAGCTTCATCCCTGCCGGTTTCGCAGCGCGGCCAGTCCCTTGGTCAGGCCGCGCAGCGACATCGGGATCCGCGTGATGCCGTCCGTGTCCTGGCGGGAATAGGCGATCACCGCCTCCTTGCCGCCGCGCAGCTCGCCCAGCATGTCGTCGTCCAGCAGGGCCAGTACCGAGCAGTTGTCCGCGCCGCAGCTCCGAATGCCGACCTCGCGCAGCGGGCGCTGGTCGACCTGGATGATGATGCCGGCATCCTTGATCGCGGTCGGCGGCAGTTTCATGATCATCGCCGGCTTGCCGTCCGCTGCGAAATAGCCGACGGCGACCGCCAGCACCAGCCGGTCCGGCTGGTCCTTGTGGCTGAGCCGCTGCTCGACGAAGCAGGTTTCCTTGGCCACCCCGGGCCGCTTCTCGCAGCCCAGCCGCCAGTCGTCGAAGGCGGCGGCCGACGCACCCGCGGCAGCGGCCCCGGCCCCGGCCCCGGCAGCAGCCGCACCCGCGGCGGCGGCGGGCGCCTTGGCCGGCTTGCCCTTCTGCGCCGCGGCCGGCTTGGGCTTTGCCTTGGCGCTGGCGGCAGCCGGGCGCCCGTTCTTCTGCTGGGCGTCCTTCTGCTGGGCGGCGGCGGGAACGAGGGCCCCGGCCGCGAACAGGGCCAGCAGGGCGGCGGAAAGGCAGCGGGCATGCATGCGTGCGGACATCATGGCGCTAGGTGGCGCTGCCGGGCGCCGCAGGCAAGCCCGAACTGCGAGGACATCCACGGCGCGGCTTGACGCAGCCCCGGCGGTCCCCCTAGCTCAATCGGCAAGCGTGAGTGGGAGACGGCGGGATGACGGGCATATTCGTTGGCAAGGGCACGATCCCGCTGGAGCTGCTGCCGCGCCTGGCCAATCGCCACGGGCTGATCGCGGGTGCCACCGGCACCGGCAAGACCGTGACCTTGCAGATCCTGGCCGAGGGCTTCTCGCGCATCGGCGTGCCGGTCTTCATGGCCGACGTGAAGGGCGACCTGGCCGGGATGTCGCGGGCGGGCGAGCCCAAGCCCAAGCTCGACGACCGGGCAGCCGCACTCGGCATCCAGCTCGACCACCGGGCCTTTCCGGTCGTGTTCTGGGACCTGGAGGGCAAGAACGGCCACCCGGTGCGGGCCACCATCTCCGACCTCGGGCCGCTGCTGCTGGCGCGCCTGCTCGGGCTGAACGACATCCAGACCGGCGTCCTCAACCTCGCCTTCAAGCTGGCCGACGACGAGGGCCTGCTGCTGCTTGACCTGAAGGACCTGCGCGCGATGCTGGTCTTCGTGGCCGAGAACGCCCGCGCGCTCACCCTGCGCTATGGCAGCGTGTCGTCGGCCTCGGTCGGCGCCATCCAGCGCGCGCTGCTGGCGCTGGAGACGCAGGGCGCCGACCGTTTTTTCGGCGAGCCGATGCTGGACATCGCCGACCTGCTGGCACTGGATGCCGCGGGCGCCGGGCAGATCAGCATCCTGGCCGCCGACCGGCTGATGCAGCAGCCGCAGCTCTACGGCACCTTCCTGCTGTGGCTGCTGTCGGAGCTGTTCGAGCAGTTGCCGGAGGTGGGCGACCCCGACCGGCCGCGGCTGGTCTTCTTCTTCGACGAGGCGCATCTCCTCTTCGAGGACGCGCCGAAGGCCCTGGTCGACAAGGTCGAGCAGGTGGTGCGGCTGATCCGCTCCAAGGGCGTCGGGGTCTATTTCGTGACCCAGAACCCGCTCGACATCCCAGAATCCGTGCTGGCCCAGCTTGGCAACCGGGTGCAGCATGCGCTTCGCGCCTTCAGTCCGCGCGACCAGCGCGCGGTGCGGGCCGCCGCCGAGACGTTCCGCACCAACCCGCGCCTGGACACGGCCGCCGTCATCACCGAGATGGGGGTGGGCGAAGCCCTGGTCTCGCTGCTGGACGAAAAGGGCCGGCCGGGGATCGTCGAGCGCGCCCTGATCCGCCCGCCCGACTCGCGCCTGGGGCCGATCACGCCGGCCGAACGGGCCCAGACGATCGCCGCCAGCCCGGTCGGCGACCGCTACGACCGGACCATCGACCGCGAGTCGGCCTACGAGCGGCTGGCGGCCCAGCATGAGCAGCCGCCCCCGACGACCGCGATAGCCGCGACCCGCCCGCCCCCAATCCCACCCGGCGCGGCCCATGGAGCGAGCCCGCGCCGCGCGCCGACCCGTACGAACGACCGGCCGGTCGCCCCGCCGGGCGGGCGCCGTCGTCGCGGCCGGCACCGGCCAGAACCCGCGAGTCCCCGGAGGAAGCCTTCTTCAAGAGCATGGCGCGCAGCGTCGGCAGCAGCCTCGGCCGGCAGATCGTGCGCGGCGTGCTGGGTTCGATCCTGCGGCGTTGACGAGCGACCGATGGGCGGCGGACACCGCGTTGCCACGCGGCCGCCACAAATTCGCCTTTTCTCGTGACGCAATCGCCACAGGTGCGGCACTTCGGACACCGGCCCTTGCCGAATCTGGTGGCGGGCCGTGGCTTTCGCTAAGTTCCGCCAAGACGAGCGACCGGTCCTGCCCCGGCCGGGTCTCGTCGTGACCGATCGTTCAAGGAGTTCTGTGTGATGTCCACCATTATCCGCCGCTTCGGCAAGCTCGCCGTCGTCCTGGCCCCGATCGCGCTGCTCGGCGCTTGCGAAAGCATGGGCTCGGACGACAAGGCGCTGCTGCAGAAGACCGCCAGCAACTCCGAAGCCGCCCTGGTCGAGGCCCGCCGGGCTTCCGACAATTCGGCTCAGGCCCTGACGGCCGCCCGCGCCGCCCAGGCGACCTCGCAGCAGGCGCTGCAGGCTGCCCAGGCCGCCCAGGCCGACGCCCGCGCCGCCAACGAGAAGTTCGATCGCGCCTTCCGTCGCGGGATGCGCAAGTAGTCTTCTGGAGCGAAGGCCTCTTCGATCCAGAAGAGGCCTTTTCCTAGAGGGACGACCGGGTCATCCGTTCGATCGGGAGTGCCCCCACGGGCGCCTCGGCCGAACGGGTGATGCGGACCGGGATGCCATCGCGGCGGCGCTCGGCCTCTTCCACGGTCGCCCAGTCGATCCGCCCGGCCGCCGGGCCGGCGAACTTCGCCACCCGATCCCGCAGGCCGGGAATCGGCTTGGGATTGAACTTCCCCTCGGTCTCCAGCTCGTCCACGTCCGTGCGCGAGGGATGCAGGTCGACGAACAGATCGTCACCGATCCAGCCCATCTTGGCTTCCTGATCGACCACCGTCACCCGTGTGCCGACCGGCGCCAGGCGATAGAGATGCTCGATCCCTTCCGGGTAAAGCCGGATGCAGCCGCGCGTGACGCGCCGGCCGATGGCATCGGGCTCGTTCGTCCCGTGGATCGCGTAGAGCGGCCAGCCGAGATAGAGCGCATGCTCGCCCATCGGGTTGTCCGGCCCGGGCGGCACCACCGTGGGCAGGGTCGGATCCTCGCGCCGCTTCTCGGGCGTGGGGGTCCAGGTTGGCTTTTCCTTCTTGCGCACGATCGTGGTGGAGCCGTTGGGCGTGCCCAGCCCCTCCTGCCCGATGCCGACCGCGAAGGTGAGCACCGGCCCGGACGGCGGGTACCAGTAGATGCGCTGGTCGGACAGGTTGACGACGATGCCCTGGCGCGGCGCATCGGGCAGCACATGGGCCGTCGGCAGCAGGATGCGCGTGCCCAGCCCCGGCAGCCACGGGTCGACGCCGGGATTGGCCGCGACGAGTTCGGCATATCCCAGGTTGTAGGTACGCGCGATATCCATCAGCGTGTCTTCGTAGCGCGCCGAATAGACCAGCAGCTCGCCCACCACGTCGTTGCGCGGCGGCACGGCCGCCACCGGCCCGCGCGGACGGGCGGGCTGCGCGCCCTGCGCCGCCAGCGGCCACGGTGCCAGCGCCATTGCCACGCTCGCGGCGACACCGGCCAGGACGGCGCGGCGGGTGGTGCTCGGGAAATAGATGTCTGGCAACTTCGGCACTCCGGGGCGAATAGTCCCCGTATATAGGCGAGTCGTGGCGGAAATCAGGCGCGGCGGCTTGCCCCTGTCGTGCGATCGCCCCGGGTGCGATGCAACAAAGCCACAGTGTGGCAGACGGATTTACAACAGCAAGTCCGTGATTTTATTGTTGTTTCAGGATTTTCGATGGGTCACATTCCATGAAGCTTCGTGAACGAGGCTACCCGTTGCGCCGCTAGGCGGGCTTCGGCCAGCCGACCGGTGGGGACCGGAGGCGCAACGAGACAAGATTGGGGTCGTGGGTATTGGGGATCGAGGGGGACATGGACGACCGTACCGAGGTCGAGCAGGACGGGCATTCCGTCAGCCGTCGCGGTTTTCTCGGCGCCTTCGCCGCGTTCACCGCCGTTGCATCGCTGGTTCCGGGGGCGCTCGCCGCCCCCCTGCCCATGCGCAAGCCGTCGCTTGCCGACCAGTTGCCCGGCCGAAAGCCGGAACTGACGCAGGCGTCGATGCGGGCGCCGGGACTGGGTCGCCGGGCCAAGCTGCTCAATCTCTACAACGTCCATACCGGAGAGCGGATCAGGGCGCCGTTCTGGCAGGACGGGCGCTACGTTCCGGAAACGATGCGGGCCATCAACCGCATGATGCGCGACCATCGCGCCAACCAGACCCACAAGATCGATCCCAAGCTGATCGAGCTGATGCACGCGATCCAGATGCGCATCGGCGCCCAGAAGCCGCTGGAGATCGTGTCGGCCTACCGCTCGCCGCACACCAACGAGATGCTGCGCGAGGCCGGCTACGGCGTGGCCGAGAACAGCTACCACCTGCAGGGCAAGGCCGTGGACATCCGCGTTCCCGGCTATCGCGTGTCGCAGCTCAGCAAGATGGCCAAGGGCATGCGCCTGGGCGGCGTCGGCACCTATGGCAGCGGCAACTTCCTGCACATCGACACGGGCCCCGTCCGCTACTGGTAAGCGGCTACCGGCCGGGTGGCGACACCACCCGGCGCACCCCCTCCTCTACCGCCTGAAGATTTCCGCGAGCCGGTGGTAGTCCGCCGGCTCGTTGTATATCTGCGCCGAGATGCGGATGTGGCAGCTACCGCCGAAGGCCATGACGGGCACTTCGATCCGATGCTCGTGCCAGATCTGCGTGCGCAAGGCGCGGGCGGCCTCCCGCGTCGGCTCCACGGCAAAGGGCAGCGCCACCAGCGCCATCGACCCCGCCATGGCGGGCGGCGTCAGCACCTCGGTCTGCCAGGCCCCGGCCACGATCCGCGCCCCCTCGGCCGCCAGCGCCTTGTTACGAGCCCGAAGGCGCGCCGGTCCGAGCGAGCGGTAGAAAGCGAGCGCCGCATCGACGGCCAGATAGGGCGAGCAGTCGCGCGTGCCCGTCCAGTCGAATTCGGCCAGGTAGCCCGCCCCATAGCCGTGCGAAACGACGGGCGGGTGCAGGTCGCCCCTGGCCGATGGCGACGCCCATAGGGCAGCACAGCCACGCGCCGCGAACAGCCACTTGTGCGGGTTGCCGACATACCAGTCGGCACCGACGGCGGCGATGTCGAGATCGAGCATGCCCGGCGCATGGGCGCCGTCGACCAGCAGCGGCACGCCGCGCCGGCGGCACAGCCGGGCGATATCCTCCACCGGCAGCACGAGCGCAGTGGGCGAGGTGACGTGGTCGACCACCACCAGCCGGGTGCGGCCATCGATGGCCGCGTCTATGGCGCGGACGACGTCGGCCGGGTCGGTGCCTGGAAAGGGCAACTTGGCCTCGACCAGGGCCGCACCCGCCATGGCCGCGACGTGGCGGGCCGTGTTGCGCACCGCGCCATAGCCATGGTCGGTGCCGACGATGGTGTCGCCCGGCGCCAGCCGCAGCGAGCGCAGCACGGCGTTGGCGCCGCTGGTCGCGTTCTCGACGAAGACGAGGTCGTCCGCCTGGACGCCCAGGAACGGCGCCAGCACCCCCGCGGCATCGCGCAGGCCGGGGGCCAAGGTCTCCTGGAAGAACAGTACGGGCTGGCGCTCCATGCGCTGGCGCCAGATTTCGGCGGCGGCACTGACGCGACGTGGAACCGCGCCGTACGATCCGTGATTGAGGAAGGTGACATCGGCGTCGAGCCAGAACTCGGCGCGGATGGCCGCCCCTTCGCGGTCTTCGGATGCGGTCTCAATGACGCTGGGGATATCGTTGTCCGACATGGCTTTTCCCTGTGGCTGCCATCACTTTGCCATGGTTCGGCGGCTTTCTGGAATGCGCGATCGCAGGCGTTTGGCGGTGCCGGTGCCACCCGATCTTGTGGGTGGATCCATACTGGACCACTAATCGTTTGACGGGGTGCATGCTTCCTATCAAGATGTGTGCGGCCGCGAGGTCGTGGCCCACCAAATGTGGGGGATTCCATGGATTGGACCGAGGAGCGCATCGCCGAACTGAAGCGGCTCTGGTCCGAAGGGTTTTCGGCTAGTCAGATCGCAGAGCGTCTTGGCGGCATCACTCGCAATGCGGTGATCGGCAAGGCGCATCGTCTGCATCTACCCAGCCGCCCTTCGCCGATCCAGCGCCAGATGGGCGAACGGCGCCAGCGCAGCCGGCCGGCGGCACGCCCGGTGGCCGCGGCCGCCATGCGCGTGGCCCCCGTCGAGACCGTACGCGCGGCCCCGCCGCCGCCGCCGACCGTGGTCGCCAAGGCGCCGGTACCCCCGCCGCCCAAGGCCTTCCGGTCCGGCCCGATCGACTACAGCTCGGCGCTGACACTGAGCGACCGGCACTGTCACTGGCCGATCGGCCACCCGAACGAGCCGGGGTTCCATTTCTGCGGCGCGGCGGCCTCCCCCGGGCGGCCCTACTGCACCGCCCACTGCCAGCTTGCCTATCGCAAGACCGACGACGCAGCCGCCTAGCCTTTCCGCCAAGACACCGACCAGGCCCACAAACGAACACGGCGCGGTAAACCGCGCCGTGTTTGTTTCTGCCGATAGCGAAAGGATGATGGTGGAGCGGAGGAGGATCGAACTCCCGACCTTCGCATTGCGAACGCGACGCTCTCCCAGCTGAGCTACCGCCCCACATCGTCGCCCGGCCGATCACGACCGAAGCGGCCGGGATAATGGGAATCAGCGGCGCCGAAGTCAAGGCGAACCGGTCGGGAGATGCGGATTTGCCGTCGCCCCGGGCACCTTGTCGCACGGCCGCACCGGCGCTAGTGTCCCCCCACCCTTTGGAACATAAGCCGCCCGATGAATTCGCTGCTGCACCTGCTCACGTCGGTAATCGACATCTACATGGTGATCCTGATCGCGGCTGCGATCATGAGCTGGCTCTTCGCGTTCGGGATCGTCAACACGCGCAACCGCGCGGTCGAGGTGATCGCCGAGCTGCTGTACCGACTGACCGAGCCGGCGCTGCGGCCCATCCGGCGCATCCTGCCGCGCATGGGCGGCATCGACCTGTCGCCGATCGTCCTCATCCTGCTGCTGCAGTTCCTGCGCAACCTGCTCGTTGAATACTTCCCCCGCTGACCCGGCCCCCGCTGACCCGGCACCGCCGGCGGCTGGCTGGCCCTTCACGATCGGCGACGGCTGCGTCCGGCTGGCCGTGCGGCTGACGCCCGGGGCCAGCGCCGACCGGCTGCTGGGCGTGGCGGCCGACGAAGCCGGCCTGCCCGTGCTGCGCGCGCAGGTGACGGCCGCGCCGGAGAACGGCAAGGCGAACGCGGCCCTGGTCGGGCTCCTGGCCAAGCGCTGGCGCCTGCCCAGGAGCAGTATCACGGTCATGCAGGGTGCCACCGGGCGGCGCAAGCTGCTGCGCATCGCGGGCGAGCCGGCGGCCCTGGCCAGACGGATCATGGAGGCGTTGGAGCGCGATGACTGAGGCCCCGACCAAGGAAGCCACACGGCAAGCGACGCGGATCGACGGCAAGGCCGAGGCCGAGCGCCTGCGCCTGCGTATCGGCGGCGAGGCCGCCCGCCTGCTGGCACTGCATGGCGCGGCCCCGGGCCTGGCGGTCGTGCTGGTGGGCGAGGATCCGGCGAGCCAGGTCTATGTCCGCAACAAGGGGATCGCGACCAGGGCTGCCGGCCTGGTGTCGGTCGAGCATCGCCTGCCGGTATCGGCCAGCCAGGCCGACGTGCTGGCCCTGGTGGCCACGCTCAACGCCGATCCGGCCATCGACGGCATCCTGGTGCAACTGCCGCTACCACAGCAGATCTCGGCCAAGGCGGTGATCGAGGCGATCGACCCCGCCAAGGACGTGGACGGCTTCCACCCGGTGAACACCGGCCGCCTGTGGACCGATGGCGGCGGGCTGGTGCCCTGCACGCCCCAGGGCTGCATGCTGCTGCTGGCCGGGGTGCGGGAGCGGCTGGCGGGCCTGAACGCGCTGGTCGTGGGCCGCTCGTCGATCGTGGGCAAGCCGATGGCTGCCCTGCTGCTGGCGGCCGACTGCACCGTCACCGTCGCCCATTCCCGCAGCCGCGACCTGCCGGCGCTGGCTCGCCAGGCGGACATCCTGGTTGCCGCCGTCGGCCGGCCGGCGATGATCCGCGGCGACTGGATCCGGCCGGGCGCAACGGTGATCGACGTCGGCGTCAATCGCATCGATGCCGGCCAGGGCAAGACGCGGCTGGTGGGCGACGTCGCCTATGACGAGGCGGTTCCGGTCGCCGGCGCCATCACCCCGGTGCCGGGCGGCGTCGGGCCCATGACCATCGCCTGTCTGCTGCGCAACACCATGATCGCCGCCGGCCGCCGGCGCGGCTGGGGCGAACTGGATCTCTAGATTCGGCTACGCTGCCTGGTCATGCAGGTGGCAGGCGACGCGGCGGCCGGGCGCCACGGCCCGCAGCTTGGGATACTCGACCCGGCAGCGATCCATGGCGTGCGGGCAGCGCGGATGGAAGTGGCAGCCCGTGGGCGGGTTGATGGCCGAAGCCACCTCCCCTTCCAGCCGGGCCATCGTCACCTTGGCGCGCGGGTCCGGCACCGGCGAGGCATCGCGGAGTGCCCGGGTGTAGGGATGCAGCGGCTCGTCGAAGATCTGCTCGGTCGGCCCATCCTCGACGATGCGGCCGAGATACATGACCGCCACGCGTTTGCAGAAGTGCCGGACGACGCCCAGGTCGTGCGAGATGAAGAGGAAGCTGAGGCCGCGGCGGACCTTCAGCCCGTCCAGCAGCAGCAGGATCTGCGCCTGGATCGAGACGTCGAGCGCCGATACCGGCTCGTCGGCGACGATCAGCTCCGGCTCCAGGACGAGTGCGCGGGCGATGCCGATACGCTGGCGCTGGCCGCCCGAGAACTCGTGGGGATACTTCTCGATCGCCGTGCGCGGCAGGCCGACCTCGTCCAGCACGGCCGCCACCCGGGCCTCGATCGCCTCGCGGCTACCCAGCTTGTGGACCTGCATCGGCTCGGCCAGGGTCTGGCCGACGGTGCGCCGCGGGTTGAGCGAGGCGAAAGGATCCTGGAAGACGATCTGCAGCTTCTGGCGCAGTTGCCGCAGCCGCTGGCCGGGTGCCGTCAGGAAGTTCTCGCCGCGATAGAGCACCTCGCCGCCGTCCGGCTCGATCAGGCGCAGCAGGGCGCGCCCCGCCGTCGACTTGCCGCAACCGGATTCGCCGACCAGGCCGAACGCCTCGCCCTCGCTGATCGAGAAGCTGATGCCGGCCAGCGCCTTCACATGGACCGTCTCGGTCCTGGGGAAGCCCCGGCGCACGGTGAAGGTCTTGTGGAGGTCTGTGACCTCCAGCAGGGTCGCCGTCATTGCACGGCCTCCGCGGCGACGGTGCCGCCACGCACCCAGCAGCGCACCTGGTGGGTGGGATCGTCCGGCAGCAGGGTAAGCGGCGGGTCGGCGGCGCGGCAGCGCGGCTCGACCAGGGCGCAGCGGTCGGCGAAGCGGCAGCCGGACGGCATGGCGCTGATCGCCGGCACCTGGCCGCCGATCGCCTGCAGCTCCATCGTGTTGCGGTCGACGCGCGGGATAGAGCGCAGCAGCGCCTCGGTATAGGGGTGGGTCGGGCGGGCGAAGACGGCGTCGATGGGGGCCGTCTCCACCACCTCGCCCGCATACATCACCATCACCCGGTCGGCGATCGAGGCGACGACGCCCAGATTGTGGGTGATGAAGACCATGGCCATGCCGTAGCTCTCGCGCACCTCGGCCAGCAGCGCCAGCACCTGGGCCTGGATGGTGACGTCGAGCGCCGTCGTCGGCTCGTCCGCCAGCAGAACGGCGGGGTTGCAGGCGAGCGCCATGGCGATCATCACACGCTGGCGCATCCCGCCCGAGAACTGGTGCGGATAATCGTCGAAGCGGCGCGCGGCCGAGGGGATCTTCACCTGCTCGAAGAGGGCGAGTGCCGTCTTGCGCGCCTCCGCCCGGCCCAGGCCGCGATGGTAGTGCAGGCTCTCGGCCACCTGGAATCCCACAGTCAGCACCGGGTTGAGCGAGGTCATCGGCTCCTGGAAGATCATCGACACGCGGTTGCCGCGCACCTTCTCCATCTCCGGCTCCGAGAGCGGCACCAGGTCGCGGCCTTCCAGCAGGATGCGGCCGCCGGCGATGCGGCCGGCGCCGGGCGGCACCAGCCCCATGACGGAGAGCGCGGTGATGCTCTTGCCGCAGCCGGATTCGCCGACGATCGCCAGGGTCTCGCCGCGCGCCAGCTTGAAGGACACGCCGCGGATGGCGGCGTGCCACTGGCCGTGGATGCGGAACTCCGTCGTCAGGCCAGAGACTTCAAGGACGGGGGCCTCACTCATGGCGCAGCCGCGGGTCGGTGGCATCGCGCAGGCCGTCGCCCAGCAGGTTGAGGCCCAGCATGACGATCAGGATGGCGATGGACGGGAAGATGGAGAGCCAGGGCGCGTCCAGGATGTTCTCGAAGCCCTCGCGGATCATGCTGCCCCAGGTCGGCGTCGGCGGGCGCACGCCAAGGCCGATGAAGCTGAGCGAGGCCTCGGTCCGGATGGCCGTCGCCAGCCACAGCGAGCCCATGACCATCACCTCCGACGCCACGTTGGGGAGGATGTGGATGCCCATGATGCGGCCGTGCGAGAAGCCCATGGCGCGGCCGGCCTCGACGAACTCGCGCTCCTTGATCACCAGCGTCGGCGCGCGGGCAATGCGGGCGAACGGGGCGACCGCCGTCAGGCCGATGGCCAGGATCAGGTTGACGACGCTGGGCCCCAGCATTGCCACGACCAGCAGACCCATGATCAGGCTTGGGAAGGACAGCAGAACGTCCATCCCGGCCATGGTGACGCGGTCGAAGCGGCCGCCGACATAGCCCGAGATGATGCCGATGGCGCTGCCGACGACCATGGCAATCAGGACGGCCGAGGTGCTGACGAACAGCGACACCCGCCCGCCCCAGAGGATGCGCGAGAGGATGTCGCGGCCATAGGGGTCGGTGCCCAGCCAGTAGGTCTCCGACGGCGGCTCCAGCCGCGCGATGATGTCCTGTTCCAGCGGGTCGTGCGGCGAAATCCAGGGAGCCAGGATGGCGCTGGCGACCATGATCAGGACCAGCGTCGCCCCGATCGCCGTCGCTTTGTTGCGCCGGGCACGGCCCCAGAACAGGGCCAGCGCACCGGGTCGCCTCGTCGTCATGTGGACGGCGGTCATTGGCGTTTCACTCGCGGATCGATGAACCCGTAGGTCATGTCCGTCAGCAGGTTGCAGAGGACGATGATGAAGGCATAGATGACCATGAGTCCCTGCAGCATCGTGTAGTCGCGCTGGTTGAGCGCGCCCACGATGAGCTTTCCCAGGCCCGGTCGGTTGAAGACGATTTCCGACAGGACCGAATTGCCGATCAGCACGCCCAGATAGAGCCCCACCACGGTGACGACGGGGATGAGGGCGTTTCGCAGCGCGTGGCGCCAGACGACCATCCGGCCGGGCACGCCCTTGGCACGCGCGGTGCGGATATAGTCCTCCGACATCACCCCCAGCATGCTCGAGCGCGTCACGCGGGTGATGTAGGCCAGCATGATCAGGCCGAGATTGAAGGCCGGCAACGCCAGGCTGCGCAGCCGTTCGACCGGGTCTGCCATCGCGGCCGAGCTGATCACCGGGAACCAGCGGAGCTGGATCGCGAAGACCAGCAGCAGCAGCACCGCCGACACGAAGGCGGGGAAGCTGAGGCCGATCAGCGAGATCATGCGCGCGGCATAGTCCGCCCAGCCGTTGCGGCGGCGGGCCGACACGATGCCGAGCGGCACGCCGACGACCACGCCGATCACCAGTGAGGCCACCGTCAGCTCGATCGTGTAGGGCAGGACCTCGGCCACCTCGTCGAGGATGGGCCGGCCCGACAACATCGATTTGCCGAGGTCGCCCGAAAGCACCATCAGCATGAAGTCGACATACTGCGCCAGCAGCGACTTGTTCAGGCCAAGCTGCTGGCGCAACGCCTCCAGCGCTTCCTGCGAGGCGCTATCGCCCAGAATCACCATCGCCGGATCGCCCGGGGCGACCCGGACGAACAGGAAGACGATGGTGAGCACCGCCAACAAGGTCGGCAGGGCGACCAGCAGGCGCTTCAGGATGAAACCGATCATGAAGCCCTGCCGATCTTCGGGGTCGCCGCGTGCGGTGGGTGGATGAAGCCCACCATGTCCGTCACTTCGCTATGCCAGTTGCGTCGCTTCCGGTCACTTGAAGGTCGAGTTCTCGGTCAGCATCGGCCCCAGGCTGAGTGAGCCCTTCAGCTCGTAGCCGAGGTCGAAATTGTCGCGATGCGCCCAGACCTGCGTGTTGGCCACCAGCGCCACGGCGCAGGCCGCCTCGATCACCTTCAGCTGGGCGGTCTTCCACAGCTCCAGCTGCTTGGCCGGGTCCGTCTCGATGCGCGCTGCATCGATCTCGGCATCGGCCACCTTGCAGTGCGAGAAGTTCGTCACGGCCGTCGGCGTGCCGACGATGCTGCGCGAATGGAAATACTGCGTCAGGTGCTGGTCGGCGATCGGGAAGCGCGCCGACGAGTAGTAGACCAGATCGCTCACGTCCTTGCGGATCTGGGCGTGGAAGGTCGGATGGTCGACCACGTCGAAGACGAGGTTGATGCCGGCTCGCTTCAGCTGCGCCTGCACGACTTCCATCACCGTCAGCATGCTGGGCTGCGAGGTCTGGACCGCCTTGATCGTGATGCCGTCCTTGTGGCCGGCCTCGGCCAGCAGGGCCTTGGCCTTGGCCAAGTCATGCTTCGGCAGCGGCGCGTTCGCGTCGGTGCCGAGATAACCTTCCGGCACCACCGACACGGCGGGGCGGAAGACGCTGGCGCCCCGGAACTTGACCAGCTGGTCGCGGTCGACGGCATGGGCGATCGCCTGGCGGACGCGCACGTCGTCGAGCGGCTTCTTGGTCATGTTGAGATGAAGATGGCCCAACTCGCCTGGCCCGAAGATCTGCAGGACCGTCTTCGGCTGGCTCTTCATGCGCTCGACCCAGCGCTGGTCGGCCCGGCCGTAGATCAGGTCGACCTCGCCGTTGGTATAGGCCAGGTCGCGGCTGGCATCGGACGGGATGTAGCGGTAGACGACCTTGTCGAGCTTCGGCTTGCCGCGGAAATAGTCGGCGTGGGCCACAAGCGTGACGGCCTGGTTGCGCTGGTATTCGGAATAGGCGAACGGACCGGTGCCGACGGCCTTGGACCGGAACTCCTCGCCCAGCGCCTCGACGGCCTTCTTGCTGACGATGTTGCCGCCCTGGAAGTTGGTGAAGATGCCGAGCACGCTCGGCACGTTCTCCTTGAACTTCACCTCGACCGTGTAGGGATCGAGCGCGGCCACGGACTCGATCGCCCGGAAATCCGACGAGAAGGCAGAGGTCTGGGGATTGGACGCGCGCTGGATCGAGAAGACGACATCCTCGGCCGTCACCTCGCCATAGGCGCCGTGGAACTTCACGCCCTTGCGGAGGAAGAACTTCCAGGTCTTCTTGTCGGCCGAGCTTTCCCAACGTTCGGCCAGATCGGGCTCGATGTCGGCCGGGTTGAGGCTGCCCGGCTTGAAGCGGACGAGACCGTTGAACATCCAGCCGATGATCGCCTTGTCCTGGGTCGATGCCGTGCGGTGCGGATCGAGCGAGCCGAGGTCGGCCGCCCCCATCGCCGCGTTCAACACCTTCTGGGCGGCGGCCGGCGCGGCGACGCCCGCCACCAATGCCAAGGCCACCACCGCCGCGGAGGCGGCGGATGCGAAATGCGTCATATTTCTTGTCTCCCTGTTCTTATGTCTCGAATCGCCGGCCACCGGCAGGCGCCCCCGCCGGTGGCCGTTGTCGCTTGATCGGAAGGGCCGCCCGTTCAGGCGGCCGCAACCAGCTTCCGACCTTCCCGCAGATACTGTGCCATGTCTTCCAGGTAGGCGGTCGGGAATTCCATGCGCGCCCGGCGCTGGCGGCGCCAGAGCGTGCGATCGCCCGCCGTGTGCAGCACCTGGGCCGCCGGCATGGCGGGCCAACTCGGCATCTGCAGCCACAGGCGCAGCATGTGCCGGCGGCGGGCCACTTCCGGATAATCCTCATAGTCGCTGCGGCTGTGCAGCATGATGCGGTTGTTGAGGAACTGGATGTCGCCTTCCCCGATGCTCATGTCGAGGTAGAATTCCTCCGAGTTGGCCAGCCGCTGGATTTCCTCCAGCGCCTCCAGGTCGAAGTCCGACAGGGTCGAGAAGCCATGCTCGGCCGCCGTCTTGGCGTAGTTCAGCATGTAGTAGGACGACAGCTCGCCGTCGCGGTTGACGTAGATCGGCACCGGCTCGGGGCTGACCTGCACGCCCTCACCGAAGCGGGCGTCCAGCTCCATGCGGCGGTAGCGATAGCCCGCGTAAAGGCGGCGCGCGATGTCCGGCCGGCGCTCGCAGATGGCATCGTGGATGCCAACCGAGCTGGCGATGCGGCTGATGCCGCCGCCCTTGGCCTTGCGCAGGCAGAGCAGCGCCACGACGTCGGCGGAATCGGTGTGGAAGTTCTGGCGCCCGCCCTTGTGGTAGCCGCGCGGGTCGGCCTCGATGTCGCTGACGTCGATGACGTTGCCCAGCAGCTCGCCCTGCCAACTCTGCGGGCCGGGCGCCCCCAGATGGACGCCGAAGCCGAAATAGATGCGCGCCATCTCGTCGGTCGTGTAGCGCTCGCGCGGCAGGCCGCGCAGCAGCACGAAGCCGCGCCCGAAGCGCAGCTCGTCGCGCAGCCGCTCGAAATACCGGCCGACGGTCGGCAGGGGAAAGGTCTCGGGCGTGATCTCGGGCAGGTCGAGGTCGCCCAGGCGCTGCAGGTGCTGGAGGGCGGCGTCGATCTCCTCGATCTCGGCCGGGGCGAAGACGTGCAGCGCGTCTGCCTGCCAATCGAGGGTCGAGCCCTTCCAGGAGGCGCGGGAAGCGATCGGCGACGGGGTCGCGGTCATCGGATGGTCTCCGGGGCTTCGACGATATTCAGGTCGAATGGGCCGTCCCGGGTCGGTCGAAGCATGGTGGCAAATGTCCGGACGGCAGGTGCGGGAAAGGGTGACTCCGCATCATGAAACTGTCAATGAAATGTAAACGCTTTCAATTCTTCGGCGGCGATCATGGTGCCGCCGGCAGGTCCAGGCGCGCCCGCAGCCCCCCCGCCTCTGCCCGGTCCAGCACAAGGCTGCCGCCATAGAGGCCGGCCAGGTCGCCGGCGATGGCCAGGCCGAACCCGTCGCCCTCCGTCGCCTCGTCCAGCCGGATGCCGGGCTCGGTCGCGCGCGCCGCCTCAGCCGGCGTCAGTCCCGGACCGTCGTCGGCAATCCCCACCAGCAGGCGTCCGCGCGCCTGGTGCACGTCGATCGCGATGCCCCCGGCTGCCCACTTGAAGGCGTTGTCCAGCAGGTTGCCCAGCATCTCCTCCAGGTCCTGGCGCTCGCCGGCAAATGCCGCCCCCTCCGCGACCGAGGACGCAACGACCACGCCGCGCTCGGCATGGACGCGCTCCAGCACGCCCAGCAGGCCGGCCAGCACCGGCGCCACCTCCACCCGGGCGCCCAGCACCCCGTGCGAGGCCGCCGCCCGCGCACGGCCCAGATGGTGGCGGATCATCCGTTCCATCTGCCGGCAGGCGGCCGCCATCTCGGCCGACCCGGCGCGCTCGGCCTCCAGCGACAGGACCGACAGCGGCGTCTTCAGGGCATGGGCCAGGTTGCCGGCATGGGTGCGCGCACGGGCGACCACGGCCTGGTCGTGGCGCAGCAGCGCGTTCACCTCGCGCACCAGGGGGGCCACCTCGGCGAAGGTGTCGTCGTCCAGGCTGTCGCGGCGGCCGCCGCGGATGTCGGCCAACTGGCAGCCCAGCCGGCGGAATGGCGCCAGGCCGATGCTGGTCTGCAGCAGCACGGCCAGCGCCAAGCCCGCCCCCAGCACGGCCAGCGCGATCGCCAGCGTCCGCGCGATGCCGGCCGCCTCCACGTCGATCGCCGCCTGCGGCCCGGCGACCGCCAGCGTCAGCGGCCGGTCGGAGCCGGGGACGGTCACGGTCCGCGCCAGCAGGCGCAGCCGGCGGCCGTCCGGTCCGTCCGGCGCCGACTGTGCCTGGGCGCCCGTGGTGCCGGCGGCGGCCACGGGCAGGCTCTCGGTCCAGAGCGAGCGCGAGCGCAGGCGTACGGTGCCGCCGTCCGTCACCTGCCAGTACCAGCCCGACAGCACCCGGTCGAAGGCCGGGTCGGCCAGCGGCCGGTCGAGCCCGACCACGCCGTCGTCGCCGACCTCGATCGTGGCCAGCAGCGACAGCATGACGGCCTCCAGCCGGGTGTCGAACGAGCGTTCCAGCGTTTCGCGCAGCAGTCCGCCGACGGCGAACCAGGCGGCCAGCAGCGCCAGCCCGATCCACAGGGCGGCCCCGGCCAGCAGGCGCAGCCTAAGCGATGCCGCTGCCCGCACCCGTCCCCTCGCCTTCCGGCGTCAGCCGGTAGCCCAGACCGCGCACGGTGGCGATGCGGTCGCGCCCGACCTTTCGCCGCAGCCGGCCGATCATCACCTCCAGCGAATTGTAGTCGCGCTCGACATGGTCCTCGTAGACATGCTCGCTCAGTTCCGAGCGCGAGACGGTCTGTTCCTTGCGGTGGATGAGGTAGGCCAGGATCCGCCACTCGAAGGCGGTCAGCGACAGGGCAGCGCCATCCAGCGTGAACACCCCCAGCAGCGTGTCCAGCGCCAGCGCGCCGCAGCGCACCACCGTGTCGGCATGGCCGTTGGCCCGCCGGATCAGGGCCCGCAAGCGCAAGACCACCTCCTCCAGCCGGAAGGGCTTGGTCAGGTAGTCGTCGGCACCGGCGCGGAAACCCTCCACCTTGTCGGCCCAGGCGTCGCGCGCGGTCAGGATCAGCACCGGCATCGTCCGCCCGGCCCGCCGCCAGTCGGTCAGGACGGCGATGCCGTCGCGCTTGGGCAGGCCGAGATCGAGGACGGCGGCGTCATAGGGTTCCGTCTCACCGATCGCCGAAGCGGCATCCCCGTCGCCAGCATGGTCGACGGCATAGCCGGCCTGGCGCAGCGTCTCGGCCAAGGCCGTCGCCAGGCGGATGTCGTCCTCGACCACCAGGATGCGCATGGCTCAGCGCGCGCCGGGCTTGATGGCTTCGATGAAGCCGTGGCCGTCGATGTCGAGGAAGGCGCCGGTCGCGGCATCGAGGCGAATCTGCAGCAGGTTGCCGCGGCGCGCCAGGAACCGCACCTCGTAGACGACGCGGCCGTCGCGGCCGGCGCGCACGTCGGCATCCAGCACGGTGCCGTCGAAGCGGGCTTCGACGCGGGCCAGGATCGACGCGGGCCAGGATCGCCGACACCGGCAGCAGGCCGCGGCGCGGCGCGTCGTCCGCCAGCAGTGCCGGCGCCGCGGCCAGGGTGGCCGCCAGCGCAGGCGCCAGGAGGGACAGGAGGTGACGGCGGGCGATCATCGTGGGGCCAGCATGGCGGTAACCGGTTGAACCGAAGCTGAACGGATGGTTTGGATCGGGTTCAGGGGCGAATCGCTACTTCTCTCTCCATCGCAACGGGGCGCCGCCCGAAACCCGCGATCCCAGCCGGCGCCCAGGACAAGGAGACCCACCATGGCCCTCTCGCGCACTTCCCTGCTGGCGCTGGCCGCCGCCGTCGGCATCGGCGCCGGCACCGCCACCCTGGCCCAGACGCCGATCCGCGACGTGCTGTCGCCGGCCGGCATCAGCATCGCCGGCACGGTGACCGACGTCTTCGGCAACAAGTTCGTGCTGCAGGACGGCAGCGGCAAGGTGCTGGTCGAAAGCGGCCCGGACTGGCACCGCAAGCTCGACATCAAGGCGGGCGAGACGCTGACCATCACCGGCCGGCCGGAAGGCGGCAGCTTCGAGGCCTTCACCATCACGCGCGCCGACGGCACCACGATCGAGGTCCGCCCCGCCGGCGGCCCGCCGCCCTGGGCCGGCAAGCGCGGCCCCGGCGGTCCCGGCGGTCCAGAGGGGCGTGGCCCGGATGGCCGTGGCCCGGGCGGGCCGGGCGATCGCGGCCCGCGCCATGTCAGCCCGGCCGAGGAGAAGCCGCGGGCCGAGCTGCTGGAGATCCTGCGCCAGGCCGGCTATCGCGACCTCGACGACGTCGACCGCAAGGCCCGCCACTACGAGGTCGAGGCGCGCAACCGCTTTGGCGAGAAGGTCGAGGTCCACATCGACTTCGCCGGCAACATCTACAAGGAAAAGAAGGACTGAGCGCCGCCAACCAGTCCCCGAAACGCGAACGGCCCGCCGAAAGGCGGGCCGTTGGTCGTTCCGGGCTTGCCGGAAGCGAGGATATCAGGCGGCGGCAGCCGTGGCGGCCGAGCGCTTCTCCTGGCACTTCTCGATGCGGCGCTTCAGGCGGACGGCCTCGACCGGCAGCTTGGCGTCGCTCGTGCCGAGCAGGAAGGCGTCGATGCCGCCATTGTGCTCGATCGTGCGCAGGCCATGGGTCGTCACGCGCATGCGAACGGTCGTGCCGAGCACGTCAGACATCAGCGAGGTGACCTGCATGTTGGGCAGGAACCGCCGCTTGGTCTTGTTGTTCGCGTGGCTGACATGGTGACCGGACTGCACGGCCTTGCCGGTCATGGGGCAGCGACGGGCCATCGAACTCGCATCCTTCGGGGCATATAAGCGTGGGCGTGCCGACACCAGGCCGGCCCGCGGAAGTGGGGGCTTCTACGCGACCGGCCCCCGCTCGTCAAGGTTCGCATCATCAGCGCTTGCCGGCAGCGCCGGTCCAGCGCAGCCAGACGACCGCTCCAACGCCCGACAGCAACGACCCGGCCACCACGCCCAGCCGCATCTGGTCCAGCATGGCCGGGGAGGAGAAGGCCAGGCTGCCGATGAAGAGGCTCATGGTGAAGCCGATCCCGGTCAACAGGGCGGCACCATAGAGCTGGGCCCAGGACACGCCGGGCGGCATGCGGGCCAGCCCGCAGCGGATCGCCAGGAAGGCCGCCAGCATCACGCCGGCCTGCTTGCCAAGGAAGAGGCCCATGGCGATCGCCAGCGGCAGCGGCGCCAGCAAGGTCGCGGGCGACATGCCCGCCAGCCCGATGCCGGCATTGGCGAACGCGAAGACCGGCAGGATCGCGAAATTCACCCAGGGCGCCAGCCCATGCTCCATGGCGTGCGCCGGCCCCGGCCGACCATCGCGGTCGGTCAGCGGCACCGCCAGCCCCAGCGCCACCCCGGCCAGGGTGGCATGCACGCCCGATTTCAGCACCGCCACCCACAGGATCGTGCCGACCACGACGTAGGCTGCGACTCGCACCACCCCCAGCCGGTTCATGCCGGCCAGCGCGGCCAGGGCCAGGGCGGCCACCACCAGCGCCGTGGTCGAGAGGTCGCCGGTGTAGAAGAGGGCGATGACGATGATCGCCACCAGGTCGTCGACGATCGCCAGCGTCAGCAGGAAGATGCGCAGGGCCGGCGGGAAGTGTCGCCCCAGCAGGGCGGCGACGCCGACCGCGAACGCGATGTCGGTCGCCGACGAGATGGCCCAGCCGCGCAGCACCTCGGAGTCGCCCCAGGCGATGGCGACATAGACCAGGGTCGGCACCACGACGCCGCCGACGGCGCCCGTGATCGGCAGGGCGGCCACGCGCGTGTCGCGCAGCGCGCCGTGGACCGCCTCGCGCTTCAGTTCCATCCCGACGAACAGGAAGAAGACCGCCATCAGGCCATCATTGATCCACAGCAGCAGGGGCTTGGCGATCGCCAACGCCCCCACCTGCACGGCGACCGGCGTATCCAGCAGGCCGGCATAGAGACCGGACAGGCCAGGGAGATTGGCTGCCAGCATCGCCAGGACGGCCGCCGCGGCCAGGAGCAAGCCGGCCTTCGCCTCGTCTGGCAGGCGGGCGAGGCTCACCCGGCGGACTTCCGGCCCAGGAAGCGGCCGACCAGATCACGCCCGGCCGCCGCCGGCGTCTGTCGCCCGCCCGTCACCAGCCGCTCGGTCTCGGCGATGCGGTCGGCGATGGCGGGATCCTGGCGAAAGGCCGCCAGCAGGCCCGACTCGATCTCGGTCCACAAGGCCGAGCGCGCCTGGGCGCCGCGCCGGCGGGCGAGCGCGCCCGCCCCGTCCATCAGGGTCCGATAGCGCTCGACCGTGCCCCAGGCCGCCGCCAGCCCCTCGCCGGTGACGGCCGACACCGGCTCCACCTCGGGCTTCCAGGGCGGATTGGACGGGCGCAGCATCCGGACCGCGCCGCGATAGTCGGCCGCGGTTCGCTTGGCGGCCGGCGCCAGGTCGCCATCGGCCTTGTTGACCAACAGCAGGTCGGCGATCTCGACGATGCCCTTTTTCAGCCCCTGCAGCTCGTCGCCGCCCCCCGGCAGCAGCAGCAGCAGGAACAGGTCGACCATCTCGGCCACGGTCGTCTCCGACTGGCCGACGCCGACCGTCTCGACGATGACGACGTCGAAGCCGGCGGCCTCCACCAGCAGCATCGCCTCGCGCGTGCGGCGGGCGACGCCGCCCAGGGTGCGGCCGGCGGGCGACGGGCGGATGAAGGCGTGCGGGTGGCGCGACAGCATCTCCATCCGGGTCTTGTCGCCCAGGATGGAGCCGCCGCTGACCTTGGAGGACGGGTCGACCGCCAGCACCGCCACCCGGTGGCCGCGGCCGATGACATGCAGGCCGAACGCCTCGATGAAGGTCGACTTGCCGACGCCGGGCACACCGGAAATGCCGAGCCGGATCGACCGGCCGGAATCCGGCAGCAAGGCCGCCAGGAGGGCCTCGGCGTCCGGCCGGTCCTCGTCGCGCGACGACTCGACCAGCGTGATCGCGCGCGCCAGGGCACGCCGTTCCCCCGCCCGCACCCCCCGGGCCAGTGCCTCCACCCGTCCGCTATCCGCCAATGATCGCCTCTCCTGGCTCAAGACGGCACCATCATAGAGCAAGCAGCCGGGGTTCAGGCACCGGCCTCGGCCGACCCAACCCGCGCAAGCTGGTCGGCCAGGCGGGCGGCCTCCGACTGGCGGCGCCACATCTCGGCATAGAGACCGTCCAGTGCCACCAGCTCGCCATGCCGCCCGCGCTCGACGATGCGGCCGCCGTCCAGCACCAGGATCAGGTCGGCGTCGATCACCGTCGACAGGCGGTGGGCGATGACGATGGTGGTGCGGCCGGCCGCGACCTGGTCCAGCGAGGCCTGGATCTCCTGCTCGGTATTGCTGTCGAGCGCCGACGTCGCCTCGTCGAAGAGCAGGATGCGCGGCGCCTTCAGGATGACGCGGGCGATCGCGACCCGCTGCTTCTCGCCGCCCGACAGCTTCAGCCCGCGCTCGCCGACCTGGGTCTCGTAGCCGTCCGGCAGGCGCTGGATGAAGTCGTGCAGCCGGGCCAGGCGGGCCGCCTCCTCCACCTCGGCCCGGCTGGCGTCGGGCCGGCCATAGGCGATGTTGTAGAAGATGGTGTCGTTGAACAGCACCGTGTCCTGCGGCACCACGCCGATGGCCGCGCGCACGCTGGCCTGGGTGACGGTGCGCATGTCGGCGCCGTCGATCTCGATGCGCCCCTCGCCCGCGTCGTAGAAGCGGAACAGCAGCCGGGCCACGGTCGACTTGCCGGCGCCGCTGGGGCCGACGATGGCGACGCGGGCACCGGGAGCCGCCTCGAACGAGATGTCGCGCAGGATCGGCCGCCGCGGGTCATAGGCGAAGGAGACGTCGGCAAAGCGCACCCGGCCCGGCCCCAGCGGCAGGGGCACCGCTCCCGGCGGGTCGCGCACGTCCTCGGCCACGTCGAGCAGCTGGAAGAGCTGCTCCAGGTCGATCAGCGACTGGCGCAGGTTGCGATAGACGAAGCCCAGCGCGTTCAGCGGCACGTAGAGCTGCAGCAGGTAGGTGTTCACCAGCACGAAGTCGCCGATGGTCATCTCGCCGCTCGCCACCCGGCTGCCGGCCAGCAGCATGATCAGCGTCAGGCCGACGGCGATGATCGCCCCCTGCCCGACGTTGAGGGCCGACAGCGAGGTCTGGGTGCGCAGGGAGGCGCGCTCGTAGAGCGCCAGGGCGCCGTCGTAGCGCCGTGCCTCCATCGCCTCGTTGCCGAAATACTTCACCGTCTCGTAGTTCAGCAGGCTGTCGATCGCCCGGCCGTTGGCCTCGCTGTCGCGCTCGTTCTTCTCGCGCCGGAACTTCACCCGCCATTCGCTGACGACCGTGGTGAAGATGACGTAGACGACGATGGTCGCCAGCGTCACCAGGGCGAAGTCGATGCTGTAGAGGCCCCAGAGGATGCCGGTGACGAGCGCGATCTCGAGCAGCGTCGGAAAGATGCTGAAGAGCAGCAGGCTGAGGAGGAAGCTGGTGCCCTCCATGCCGCGCTCGATCGCCCGGCTGAGGCCGCCCGTCCGTCGCTCCAAGTGGAACTTCAGGCTGAGCCGGTGCAGGTGCTGGAAGGTCTCGAGCGCAATGCGGCGCACGGCGCGCACCGCCACCTTGGCGAAGATCGTGTCGCGCAGCTCGCCGAAGCCCTGGGCCAGCACCCGCACCAGGCCGTAGCCGACGATGAGGGCGACCGGCAGGGCGACGACGGCGCCCGGGCCGGAGGGCGTCAGCGCGTCGATGGCGCTCTTGTAGAAGATGGGGACGGTGACGTTGACCAGCTTGGCCGCCACCAGGCAGGCCATCGCGGCCGCCACGCGCAGCCGCAGCTCGGTCTCGCCGCGCGGCCAGAGATAGGGCAGCAGCGCCACCAGGGTGGCGAAGGCCGTGCGGCGCGGCCCTTTGGGCGGGTCGCTGACCGGGCGGCGCTCCCTCATCGCCGGGCCATCCGGGCGGCGAAGACCGCCACCGGCAGGATGATGGCGGCCCCCAGCAGGAAAGGCGACGGCGGCCCCAGATGGGCGAAGGCCACGCCCGCGACTAGCGGCCCCACCACGCGTGCCAGGCTGCCGGCGGACTGGTGAACACCCAGCACCATGCCCTGGTCGGCCGGGTCGGCGCTGCGCGAGACGAGGCTGGCCAGGCTGGGATTGGCCAGCCCGAAGCCCAGCCCCAGCAGCGAGGCGGTCGCGAACAGCATCGGCACGGTCGTGGTGAAGCCCAGGCCCGCCAGGCCGGCGCCGATCAGCACCAGCCCGGCCGCAAGCAGGCGCAGCTCGCCGAAGCGGCGCGTAAGGCGGCCGATCGCTACCCCCTGGAGCAGGGCCCCCAGGATGCCAACGAAGGCGAAGAGATAGCCGTTCTGCGCCGGCCCCCAGCCGAAGGTACTGGACGACCAGAGCGCGAAGGTCGTCTCCATCCCGGCGAAGACGGAGATGGTGGCAAAGCCCACCAGGATGAAGCGCGCGATGCCGGGCCGGCCCAGCACCTGGCGGATCGCCACCAGGCGCGAGATGCGCGGGGCCGGCGGCCGCGAGCGGTCGAGGCTTTCGCGCAGGACCAGCAGCGTGCCGACGAAGGCCGCCGCCGACAGGCCGGCCGCCGTCAGGGCCGGCATCGTGAAGTCCACGTCGTGTGGGTCGTGCCCCGCCAGCACCCCGCCGATCGCCGGGCCCAGGATGAAGCCCAGGCCGAAGGCAGCACCGATCAGCCCCATGCCCTGGGCGCGGCGCTCGGGCGTGGTCACGTCGGCGACATAGGCCTGGGCGGCGGCGATGTTGCCGGCCATGGCACCGGCGGCGATGCGGGCAAGGAAGAGGACCAGCAGCGAGGGCGCCCAGGCCAGTGCCAGGTAGGAGGCGACCGACCCCGCGAGGCTCATCAGCAGC
Organism: Stella humosa; assembly: GCF_006738645.1. Taxonomy (GTDB): domain Bacteria; phylum Pseudomonadota; class Alphaproteobacteria; order ATCC43930; family Allostellaceae; genus Allostella; species Allostella humosa. The sequence continues at coordinate 4,429,576 of NZ_AP019700.1, forward strand.
ACGGGCCGGCGGCCGATGCGGTCGCTGAGGCGGCCCCACAGCGGTGCCGTGACGAGCTGCGCCAGCGAATAGCTCGCCATCACCATCGTCACCACTTCCGGCCCGGCCTGGAAATGCAGGGCGTAGTAGGGCAGAAGCGGGATGACGATGCCGAAGCCGACGAGATCGACGAAGACGATCAGGAAGAGGACGGGCATGGGCGGATGGCAGGCATGGGCGGCCTAGATAGACTGCTTCCCGCGCCCCGGACAGGGGTTGGCCCGCGCCCCGACGCATTTGGCCCGCCGATGGGGCTTTCGGACGCACCCCGCCGCCCGCTATCCTGGGCCGAAGAGGGGTTGGCGGGGAACATGGCCAGACGGATCGCCGCGATATTCATGCTGATGCTGTGGCTGCCGACGACGGTGCTGGCCGAGGTGCCGCCCTCGCTGCTCGCCACTCCTGCCCCGGCATCGGCGCCAGCCCCCGCCCCTGCGCCGACGGCAGCCGATCCGAACCTGCCGCTGGTGGCGGGCCTGGGTGCCATCGCCGGCGTCGTCGGCTTCAACCTGCTGGCGCTCGGGCTCCAGGCGCTGCCGGGCGGCTTCGCCTACGGCGCGGGCGCGGTGGTCGCGGCCGAGATGTCGGTGGCGATGAGCCGGGTCTATGCCGTGGGCAGCGCCGTCGCCGGCGGGCTGGCCGCGCGCTGGGCCCATGGCCAGTGGCCGGAAGAGGTGGACGCCGCCCTGGCCGCCGTCACCGCCTGGCTGCCGGTCGACCCCGACCTGCTGGTGGCCGGCATCGGCGCCATCGCCGGCGTCGTCGCCTTCAACGTGCTGTCGGCGCCGATCGCCACCGTGCCGCTGGCGGGCGGGCTGCTGGCCGCCGTGCCGTACGACATCGCGCTCGGCAGCCGGCTGGTGGCCGGCTTGTCGGTGGTGGCAGGCGCGCTGGGCGCGACCGCCGCCTATGACTGGGTGACGGGCCACGCCAGCGACTATGGCCGGGCCGCCGTGCTGGCGGCGGGCGCGCTGGGCGGCATCGCCGCCGGCAACCTGCTGTCCGGCTGGGCCGGGACCCTGCCTTACTATGCCGGCGCCGGCCAGGCGGCGGCCTCGGCCGCCACGACCTTCGCCTCGGCCTCGGCGCAGGCCGCCAGCCGCGTCTATGTCGTGACCTTCGGCGTCATGGGCGCCTGGGCCGCCGACTGGGCCTGGCGCGCGCAGGCCGCCCCCCGGATGCCGGCCGGCCCGCGCTGAGCCGGCCCGCTCCGTCGCGGCCAGCCATTCACGATCCCGCGAGCACCGATTGACCGTCCTCCGCCGGCCGGTGCAGCCTCGACGTGCCCATCGACCAAGGAGGATACGACATGCGCGTACTGCTCTCCCTCGTGGCCGCAGCCGGCGTCATGGCTGCGACCGCCGCCGTCGCCTGCGAGTACACCAAGGCGCGGACCGCAGCCGCCCCCATGACCCCGGTCCCGGTGGCCAGCGCGCCGGCGCCCGCGACACAGCCGGGCGGCTGACCTTCAATAATCCTTCGGCACCGCCCCCGGCACAGGGGGCGGTGCCCTTTCGCGCGGCCCGGCGATGAACCTGCCCCCGGACGCCGATCAGTCCCCGTCGCGCACGAGCGGCCTGGCCGGATCGCGGGCCCATTCCTGCAGGGAGCGGGCATAGACGGCGGCCTCTTGGCCGATCGCAGCCAGCGCCAGTGCGCTGCTGGAGGCCGCGACCCCGCCGCCGCAGTAGACGATGACGCGGTCGCCGGCCGACACGCCCGCCTCGGCGAATAGGCTCCGCAGACGGTCCGGCGGCAGATAGGCCGTGGTCCCCGCCTCGGTCAGCGCGCGGGCCGGCAGGTTGACGCTGCCGGGAATCCGCCCCGCCCGCCCATAATGCACCCCGCCGCGGCCGGCATGCTGCTGGGGCGACAGGGCATTCACCAGCACGGTCCGCGGATCGTCGATCCCGGCCGCCACGGCGTCGGCGTCGACGAATATGCCGGGCCGGACCGACGCTGCGAACCGTGCCGGGGGATGGCAGAATGCCCCTGCCTCGACCGGCCTCCCCTCGCCCGTCCATTTCGCCCAGCCGCCATCCAGCACCAGCGCATCGGCACAGCCGTAATGGCGCAGCGTGTTCCAGACACGGGCCGCCCACAGGTGATGGTTCCGGCAATAGAGCACCGGACGGATGCCCTGGCCGATGCCGAGCGCGCCGGCCGCCTCGGAAAAGCGGTCCGGGGACGGCAGCGCATAGCGGAACGGCTGGTCCGGATCGGAGATCGCCTGCACGTCGACATGCGCGGCGCGCGGCAGATGCCCCGCCAGCCAGGCGTCGCGACCGCTCTCCGAGATGAGATCGGACCCGTCCGGCGCCGGCCGGGTCAGCAGCGTGCAATCGAATATCCGGATCGACGGATCGTCCAGATGCCCGGCCAGCCAGTCCGTGGAGACGAGCGGTCCCATTGCCGCCGCCGCTTGCGTCAGGCCGCCGCCTTCCGCTTGCGGTCGAGCAGCCCCAGGATCTCGCTGGCGGCGACCGGGATGTTGGTGCCCGGGCCATAGATGGCGGACACGCCGGCCTCGGTCAGCGCCGGGTAGTGCTGCGGTGGGATGACGCCGCCGCAGACCACGACGATGTCTTCGCCGCCCATTTCCCGGAGCGCCGCCACGATCTGCGGCACCAGGGTCAGGTGGCCGGCTGCCTGGGTCGAGACGCCGACGACATGGACGTCGTTCTCGATCGCCTGGCGGGCGGCCTCCTCCGGGGTCTGGAACAGCGGCCCGATATCGACGTCGAAGCCGATGTCGGCGAACGCGGTGGCGATCACCTTGGCGCCGCGGTCGTGCCCGTCCTGGCCCATCTTCACCACCAGCATGCGCGGCCGGCGGCCCTCCTGGCGGGCGAACGCCTCGACCTCGCCCTGGATGCGGCGGAAGCCTGCATCCTCGGCCAGCGCCCCGCCATAGACGCCGCTGACGCTCTGCACGGTGGCGCGGTGGCGGGTGAAGACGCGTTCCAGCGCATCGGAGATCTCGCCCACCGTGGCCCGCGCGCGCGCGGCCTCGATCGCCAGGGTCAACAGGTTGCCGTCGCCGCGCTCGGCGGCACCCGACAAGGCGGCCAGCGCCGCCTCGCAGGCCGCGGCATCGCGGCGGTTCTTCACGGTGTTGAGGCGGGCGATCTGCGACAGGCGGACCTTGGTGTTGTCGATCGACAGCACGTCGACCGTCTCCACCGTCTCGGGCCGGTACTTGTTGACGCCGACGATCACCTCGGTGCCGCTGTCGATCGCGGCCTGGCGGCGGGCGGCCGCCTCCTCGATGCGCAGCTTGGGCATGCCGCTTTCGACCGCGCGGGTCATGCCGCCCAGTTCCTCGACCTCGGCGATCAGCTTCCGCGCCTCGGCCGCCAGCGTGGCCGTCAGGTTCTCGACATAGTAGCTGCCGGCCAGCGGGTCGATGACGTGCGGGATGCCGGTTTCCTCGGCGAGGATGAGCTGGGTGTTGCGGGCGATGCGGGCCGAGAAGGGCGTCGGCAGGGCCAGCGCCTCGTCGAAGGAATTGGTGTGCAGCGACTGCGTCCCGCCCAGGACGGCCGCCATCGCCTCGACCGCGGTGCGCACGACGTTGTTGTAGGGGTCCTGCTCGGTCAGGCTGACGCCCGAGGTCTGGCAGTGGGTGCGCAGCGCCAGCGAGGTCGGGTTCTTGGGGCCGAAGGGCTGGATCAGTTCGGCCCACAGCAGGCGGGCGGCGCGCAGCTTGGCGATCTCCATGAAGAAGTTCATGCCGATGCCGAAGAAGAAGGAGAGGCGCGGCGCGAAGGCGTCGATGTCGAGCCCCTTGGAGAGCGCGGCGCGGACATATTCCAGCCCGTCGGCCAGCGTGAAGGCCAGTTCCTGGACGGCGGTGCCGCCAGCCTCCTGCATGTGGTAGCCGGAAATCGAGATCGAGTTGAACTTGGGCATGAAATGCGCGGTGTGCTCGATGATGTCGGCCACGATGCGCATGCTGGGGCCGGGCGGGTAGATATAGGTGTTGCGGACCATGAACTCCTTCAGAATGTCGTTCTGGATGGTCCCGGAGAGCTGATCCTGGCGCACCCCCTGCTCCTCGGCCGCGACCACGTACATGGCCAGGACCGGCAGCACGGCGCCGTTCATCGTCATCGACACGCTCATGCGGTCGAGCGGGATCTGGTCGAAGAGGATGCGCATGTCCTCGACGCTGTCGATCGCCACCCCGGCCTTGCCGACATCGCCCTCGACCCGCGGATGGTCGCTGTCGTAGCCGCGATGGGTGGCGAGGTCGAAGGCGACCGACAGCCCCATCTGGCCGCTGCGCAGCGCCGCCTTGTAGAAGGCGTTCGATTCCTCGGCCGTCGAGAAGCCGGCATATTGCCGGATCGTCCAGGGGCGACCGGCGAACATGGTGGCCCGCGGCCCGCGCAGGTAGGGCGCGAAGCCCGGCAGCGAGTTCAGCCCCGGCAGGCCCTCCAGGTCGGCCGCCGTGTAGAGCGGCTTCACGGGAATGCCCTCGGGCGTCATCCGCACGAGATCCTCGAGCGGCCGGTCGCGCAGCTCCTTGCGGGCCAGCTTCTCCCAGTCGGCGTAGGTCTTGGACGGAAACTCGGTCATGGCTCGTACACCAGGGTGGAAGGCCTAATCCTGCAATATCGCCCCTCAGGCCGCCGAAGTCACCATGCCGGGCGTCAGCGCACGCCGCGAGCCTTCTGGCATGTCGGCGGATTGGCCGGTATCGTGGCCCCCACCCCTGCCCCGATACCGCCAGGAAAGCCCACGCCATGGACAGCGTCGACATCCAGCCCACCATCGCCGACCAGGACGAGCTGCGGCAGCACTACGGCCCCGTTTCCGGCCTGGCCGAGAAGAAGGTGCTGGACTACATCGACCCGCATTCACGCAATTTCATCGCCATGTCGCCGTTCCACGTGCTGGCGACGGCAGGCGATGACGGCTCGGCCGACGCCTCCCCGCGCGGCGATGCGCCCGGCTTCGTCGTCGTGCTGGACGAGCGCACGCTGCTGATCCCCGATCGGGTCGGCAACAACCGCGTCGACAGCTTCAAGAACCTGGTCGTGCATCCGGGCGTCGGCCTGCTGTTCTTCGTGCCCGGCATCGACGAGACGCTGCGCATCAACGGCCGCGCTCGCCTGACCACCGACGCGGCGGTCCTGGAGCCGCTGACCGTGCAGGGCCGGGCGCCGCGCGCGGCCATGCTGGTGGAGGTGGACGAGGTCTTCTTCCATTGCGGCAAGGCGCTGAAGCGCAGCAACCTCTGGGATCCGTCCACTAAGGTCGAGCGCGCCAGCTTCCCGACGCTGGGCCGCATCATCGCCGACCAGACCCGCGTCGGCACCGGCGAGGAAGCCGACAAGCGGATCGAGGAAAGCTACCGCACCCGCCTCTACTGAGGCGGGCCGGCAGCGGGCGCTCGGCAGGGGCGGCTCAGGCGTAGAGCCGCTCCTTCTCCAGCCCCTTGTAGAGATCGGCGACGTACTCGCCATAGCCGTTGAAGAGCAGCGTCGGCACGCGCTCGTCGCTGCCCAGCACGCGCTCGGTCGCCTGGCTCCAGCGCGGGTGCGACACCGCCGGGTTCACGTTGGCCCAGAAGCCGTATTCGGACGCCTGCAGCTTCTCCCAGTAGCCGACCGGGCGCTTGTCGGTGAACTCCACCCGCACGATCGACTTCACCTGCTTGAAGCCATACTTCCAGGGCGTGACGAAGCGCATCGGCGCGCCGTTCTGCTTGGGCAGCGGCTTGCCATAGAGACCCGTCGCGATGAAGGACAGCTCGTTGGTCGCCTCCTCCATCGTCAGCCCGTCGGTATAGGGCCAGGGATACCAGCTCTGGCGCTGGCCGGACGCGATCTTGGGGTCCATGAAGGTCTGCATGACGACGTACTTGGCCGACGACAGCGGCCGGGCGAAATCGATCATCGCCTTCATCGGGAAGCCCGACCACGGCACCGCCATCGACCAGGCCTCGACGCAGCGGAAGCGGTAGAGGCGCTCCTCCAGCGGCATCTGCTTCACCAGGTCGTCGAAGTCGACCGTCATCGGCTTCTCGACCATGCCCTCGAAGCGCACCGTCCAGGGCCGCAGCTTGAGCGCCTGGGCCGCCGACGAGATGCCCTTGTGCGAGCCGAACTCGTAGAAATTGTTGTAGGTGGTGGCGTCCTTCTCGGGCGTGATCGGCCGGTCGAGCCGATAGCGCATGTTCTGCTTCACCGGGTACATGCCGGCCGTGGGGTCGGCCTCCGGCGCCTGGGCGAAGGCGGAGCCGATGGCGTCCAGCGCATAGGGCGCGCCGGCGATGGCCGCGGCACCGAAGCCGGCCGCCGTCAGAAGCTGGCGGCGGTTGAGGTAGGTGCTCTCGGGCGTGGCCGCGGATTCGCGGAGTTCCCAGCCACGCGGGCGCTTGATCAGCATCGGCACTCTCCCTGTTTCAACCCAGGATGCCAGACTAGCCCCGCCGCGCCATCACGGAACAATCAACTGCGCTTGAACGGCGGGAAGGGGCTCGCGTCCCTTCCCGCTGCCCAGGGCTAGCGGCCGGAGTCAGCGAAACTTGGCCGACACCTCGCCCAGGCCGGCGAAGCTGGCCGTCACGCTGGAGCCCGCCGCCATCGGCTGCGGCGCGATGGTGCTGCCGGTGGTGACGATCTCGCCCGCCTTCAGGCCGCCCGTCGACGCGACCTCGTTGGCGAGCCAGGCGAGCGAGCGCAAGGGGTGGCCCAGCACGTTGGCGCCCTTGCCCTCGACCGTGGCGCCGCCGGCAATCACGACCGTCACCAAGCCATTGACCAGGTCCAGGCCGCGCCAGTCCTCGACGCCGGCGCCCAGGATGAAGGCCCCGTGGGCACCATTGTCGGCGATCAGGCTCTCGACGCCGACCGCCAGCCACGCGCTGAACGCGCTGTCGACGATCTCGATAGCCGGGTGAACCGAGGCCACCGCGTCGGCCACCGACTCGGCCGTATAAGGCGTGGCCGACGGCGGCAGGTCGCGGCCGAGGCGGAAGGCGTACTCGGCCTCCATCACCCGCATCGAGAAGCCGGCATCGGCCAGCACGGCCGGGCTCTGGTGGAACCGCCCCTCGACCAGCCGGCCATAGAAGGGCCGGTCGTAGGACAGCATCTTCTCGGCCCCCGGGCTGGTGCAGCCGACCTTCCAGCCGCGGGTGGCCTGTCCGCCTTGGGCGACCACCGCCCGCTGGATGGCAAGTGCGCCCGCCAGGTCAGCCGGCCGCTCGTCCGCCGGCAGGGCCTCGATCCGCGTGCCCGCCCTCGCCGCCAGCAGGCGGGCCGCCGCCCGCGCTTCCGTTCCACTCATGCCCGCACTTCCCCCTATTGCGCCGCGGCGGCCCGGCTTTCGACGATCTTGTCGGCCGCCCGCCCGGTCAGTTCCTGGAGATGGTCGAAGCGGGCGGTATAGCTGCCGACGCCGTGCGACAGCGAGCGCAATTCCACGATCAGGTCGTGGATTTCCGACGCCGGCATGTAGGCGGTCACCACGTCCCATCCGGGCCAGCCCTCGCGCGCGTCATAGCCCAGCAACTGCCCGCGCCGGCCGCTCGCCAGCCGCTGCACGCGCGCGGTGTAGGCGCTGGGCGCCGTCATCTCGACCTGCAGGATCGGCTCCAGCAGGACGGGCTCGCACTGCGGCAGCCCCTCGACCATGGCCTGGCGGCCGGCGGTCTTGAAGGCCATGTCCGAGCTGTCGACGGCGTGGAACTGGCCGCTGGTCAGGGTCACCGACAGGTCGACCACCGGGAACCCCAGCGGCCCCTGCTTCAGATACTCGCGCACCCCCTCCTCGACCGCGGGGATGTACTGCTTGGGCACGACGCCGCCGACGATGCTGTCGCCGAAGACGAAGCCCGAGCCGCGCGGCAGCGGCTTGATGTCGATATGGATGTCGGCGAACTGCCCGTGCCCGCCCGACTGCCGCTTGAAGCGGGTGTGCAGGGAATGCGGCCGGCGGATCGTCTCCTTGAAGGCGACCTGCGGCGGGCGGGTGGCGACCGGCACGTTGTAGCGGTTGCGCAGCCGGTCGACCGCGATCTGCAGATGGATGTCGCCCTGGCCGGACAGGACCAGCTCGTGCGTCTCCTCGCGGAAGGCGGCCGAGAGCGCCGGGTCCTCCTCCGCCAGGCGGGCCAGCGCGCCCGTCAGCTTGACCTCGTCGGCCCGCTTCTCGGCATGGAGCGCCAGGGCATAGACCGGCGGCGGCGGCGCCGGCCACGCCAGCCCCGGCTCGCCGCGGCCGGACGGGCTCAGCACCGCGCCGGTGGCGATCGCCTCCATCCGCGCCAGCCCGACGACGTCACCCTGGACGGCGGCCGGCACCTTCTGCTGCTGCTGGCCGACCAGGCGGACGACACCGCCCACGCGCACGTCGTTCAGCACCAGCCCCTCGGTCACCTGGCCGCGCCAGATGCGGGCCAGCGACAGCTTGCCGGTATGGGCGGCATGCACCGTCTTGAACACCTGGGCCAGCGGCTCGCCGGTGGCGGCGATGCCCTTGCGCTCGGCCGTCTGGGCCGGCTGCGGCACCTCGTGGCGCAGTGCCTTCAGCAGGCGGCGGACGCCATGGTCGCGCTCGGCCGCACCCAGGAACACCGGCACCAGCAGGTCCTGCTCCAGGTCGCGGGCGAGCTGGGCATAGACCTCCTCCTTGGCCGGCATGGCATCGGACAGCAACTGCTCCAGCAGCGCATCGTCGAAATCGGCCAGCCGTTCCAGCAGCTTCTGCCGCTCGTCGGCCTCGCGCTCACGCGCCGTCTCGGGCATGGCGATCAGCTCGGACGCCTGGCCCGGCTTGTAGGCATAGGCGCGCTCGCTGACGAGGTCGACATAGCCGGTCACCGTCGACTCGGCCTCGGGCGCGCGGATCGGCACCTGGCGCAGGACGAGCGGGCGCTGCGACACCTGCTGCAAGGCCTCCATCAGGTCGCGCACGCGCACCGTGGCATTGTCCATCTTGTTGATGAACAGCATGTGCGGGATGGCGTTGTCGTCGAGGAACTTGAACAGCGGCCCCAGCATCACCGCCTTGTCGATGTCGGGCTCGCAGACGACGACGGCGGCATCGGCCGCCAGCAGGGCGCCCGTCGCCTCGGTCGCCAGCTCGATCGAGCCGGGGCAATCGATGAATATCCAAGGGTCTCCAAGATACGTGGTGTGCGCGACGGTCAGCTCCGTCGACATCTGGCGGGCGCGCGCCTCGGCCGAGCTGTCGCCGACCGTCGTCCCGTCCTTCACCGTGCCGCGCCGCTGCGTCGCGTCGGTCGCATGCAGCAGGGCCTCGAGCAGGCTCGTCTTACCAGACAGATATGGTCCGACCAGGGCCGCGCAGCGGGGCGCGGCCACCTTCCTTTCGCCCATCGTCCAGCCTCCTTCAGGAGGTCTAGGGCCGCCGGGCGGGATGGCCCGACGGCTCCTCCCGGGCAAAGGATGAGACCTGCCGGAAGGGCGGGGCAACAGGAAAATGCGCCGGCCGGGCCGGAACCCGGCCCCATGCCGGCCGGTTGCCGATCGCTGGAGGAGGTGGCTGCGGGCGATGCAACGGGCGGGCGAGGTCAGGATCGGCGTATCGGGCTGGACCTATCCGCCCTGGCGCGGACAGTTCTATCCGGCTGGCCTGCCGCAGCGGCTCGAGCTGGCGCACGCCGCCTCGATCTTCCGCAGCATCGAGGTGAACGGCACCTTCTACGGCCTGCAGAAGCCCACCACCTTCGCCCGCTGGGCCGCCGAGACGCCGGACGATTTCGTTTTTGCCGTAAAGGGACCGCGCTTCATCACGCATGACCAGCGCTTGGCCGAGCCGGCCGGGCCGCTCGCCAACTTCCTGGCATCGGGCGTGCTGCGGCTGGGTCCGAAGCTGGGGCCGATCCTGTGGCAGCTGCCGCCCAGCCTGCCCTTCGAGCCCCATCGGCTAGAGACCTTCCTGGCCCTGCTGCCCCACACCACCGCCAACGCCGCAGCATTCGCCGCCCGCCACGAGCCGCGCATGAACGGCAGCACCTGGATCGAGACCGACGCCGACCGACCGTTGCGCCACGCCCTGGAGATCCGTCACGACAGCTATCGCGCCCCGGCCTTCATCGCCCTGCTGCGCCGCCACCGCGTGGCGCTGGTCTGCGCCGACACGGTCGACTGGCCGCGGCTGATGGACCGGACGGCGGACTTCGCCTACTGCCGCCTGCATGGTTCGCGCGAACTCTATCGCAGCGGCTATGGTCCGGACGAGCTGGCCCGCTGGGCTGCCCGAGTGACCGCCTGGGCGGCCGGGATCGCGATGGAAGACGGCGCGTTCGCCGGCCCGCCCGGTGGCGAGGCCATGCCGAGCGACGTCTTCGTCTATTTCGACAATACTGAAAAGTTGCGGGCGCCCGACGACGCCCAGGTGCTGGCGCGGCTGGTGGCGGACGCCGGGCCGGGCACCGCGCACACCTAGCCGATAGGCCAGCGAGCGGTTTGCTGACGAATCTCTTCGTTTCCGGTGAGGCGATCCGTGCGGTTCACGTCTGGTTCTGTCCCCTGCGCAATTCCTCCGCCGTGATGCGCACGGGCTTGCCGTCCCGTACCACCACGATGGCCGTGTCAGTCTGCAAGGCAGTTTGCCGAGCAAGTTCCGCCGCGCGCAGCATCGCGGCGAGCGAGCCGCGCAGGTCGGGGTTCCGCGCCATTGAAAGGTCTTCCGGCTTCATGGATTCTCTCCCCATTCCAACAGTGCGGGCCTGACACCAGTATTGTCGTACACTGCCCAGTCATCAACGGCAGCACGGTAGACTCGTTCAAAGTTATGCCACCCGGCCACAAAGCGCCGCTGGATGACAGACTCCGGAATATTGTGCCCACCCTGACGCACCCGCTCTGCCACCCGCGCGATGGCGGTTTCCACACTGGGCAGCGTCAGAAAGAACAGGCTGACCCGATACCCCTGTGCCCGCCACCGGGGAATTTGGCGCAGGTAGCCGGCGCCGGATAGCGTGGTCTCGAAGGCAAAGCTGTCACCGCGCCCGGCACATAGTTCGATCTCCTCCAGCATGAGGCGCCCGGCCTTGATCGCGGCAGTTTCCGGCGCGAAGGGGGCCAGTCCGGCGGCGATCAGGTCGGCATTGATGAACCGCAGAAGTTGCGCCTCCGCCGGCAGGAACGAGCGGGCGAACGTGGTTTTGCCGGCGCCGTTGGGGCCGGCGATGATGATGATTTTCTTGGCCGGCGCCCCTGCAATCATGCACCGGCCCCTCCAGATCGGCCGCGATGAGCCTGGCGCCTCCTGCCAGGCCACGGCAAGCCCCATCGCGGTTGGAGCCCGCGGCGCCGCGGGCGACCGATCCGGTCGCCCGCCCGTTCTGCCGCTCAGTTCAGCGCAGCCCTTCGCAGAAGCGGATGATGCGCTGGCAGGCGTCGCGCAGCGTCTCGGTCGCGGTTGCGTAGGAGATGCGGAAGTGGGGCGACAGGCCGAAGGCCTCACCCTGGACGACGGCGACGCCCTCCTCCTCCAGCAGGGCGGTGGTAAAGTCGGTGTCGTTCTCGATCCGCTTGCCGGACTTGGTCGTCTTGCCGATCGTGCCGGCACAGGACGGGTAGACGTAGAAGGCGCCCTCGGGCCGCGGGCAGAAGATGCCGGGCGCCTTGTTCAGCAGCTCGACCACGAGGTCGCGGCGCTCCTGGAAGACGGCGTTGTTGCGCGGGATGAAGTCCTGCGGGCCGTTCAGCGCCTCGACGGCGGCGGCCTGGCTGATCGAGGACGGGTTGGACGTGCTCTGCGACTGGATGACCGCCATCGCCTTGATCAGCTTTTCCGGGCCGGCCGCATAGCCGATGCGCCAGCCGGTCATGCAATAGGCCTTGGAGACGCCGTTCATGGTCAGCGTGCGGTCGTAGAGCCGCGGCTCGACCTGGGCCGGGGTGACGAACTGGAAATCGTCGTACATCAGGTGCTCGTACATGTCGTCGGTCAGGACATGCACGTGCGGGTGGCGCATGAGGACGTCGGTCAGCGCCTTCAGGTCGTCATGGCTGTAGGCAGCACCGGTCGGGTTCGACGGCGAGTTCAGGATCACCCACTTCGTCTTCGGCGTGATCGCCGCCTCGAAATCCTCGGCCCGCATGCGGAAGCCGTTGTTCTGGGGGCAGGGCACGAAGACGGGCTTGCCCTCGGCCAGCAGCACCATGTCGGGATAGGACACCCAGTAGGGGGCCGGGATGATGACCTCGTCGCCCGGATCCAGCGTCGCCATCAGGGCGTTGTAGATGACCTGCTTGCCGCCGCTGCTGACCGTCACCTGCGAGGGCTTGTAGTCGAGCCCGTTCTCGCGCTTCAACTTGGCGCAGATCGCCTTCTTCAGGGCCAGCGTGCCGTCGACGGCGGTATAGCGCGTGTCGCCCTGCTCGATCGCCTTGATGCCGGCGGCGGCGATGTTGGGCGGCGTGTCGAAGTCCGGCTCGCCGGCGCCGAGGCCGATGACGTCCCGGCCGGCGGCCTTCAGCTCCTGCGCCTTGGTGGTGACCGCGATGGTCGGCGAGGGCTTGATGCGGGAAAGGCGTTCGGCGATGAGGCCCATGGCGCGATGGCTCCGTCGGTCGATGGCATGTAAGGGCGGGGAAAAACGCGGCGCAAACTAGGGCCGAAGACAGGGCGACGCAACAATGCCGCCGGTTTGGTGCCAGATGGCACCCTTATGGGCCATGAACATTTGGCGGCAACCGCCCGATCTACTTCACAAATTCACCCGCGCGCCCCATTTCTGCCGTGTTGGAAAGGCAGGGTGGCGCCCATGGAACATTGTCGAGAGACCACCAACGACAAGGCACGCCCCGACGCGGCGCGGAGCCAGCTCTGGCTGCGCGGCGAGCCGAGGCTCGAGGAGCTGCTTCGGGATCCGATGCTGCTCCTGGTGCTGGATCGCTGGAACACGAGCGTCGACGAGATCCGCCGCCTGGCGGATCGCGTCGAGCACGGGCAGATTCACTAGCCTCCGGACCGCTGCGGCTCAGGCTGCGGCCGGAAGCGCCTCGGTCCGGCGCGCCTCTTCGAGCGCCACCGCCACGGCATTGACCACGGCGGCGATGCGCACCACCGCCTGGACAGCCTCCTTGCTGCCACCCTTCTCGGTCACCGCGCGGGCGTGGGACGCCATGCACATGCCGCAGCCGTTGATCGCCGACACCCCCATCGACCACAGCTCGAAATCGAGATGCGGCACGCCCGGATTGCCGATCACGTTCATCCGCAGGCGGGCCGGCATGCGGCCATAGTCCGCATCCTCCACCAAGTGGGTGAAGCGGTAATAGACGTTGTTCATCGCCATGATGGCGGCGGCCGCCCGCGCGGCATCGCGCCCGGCGGCGTCCAGGTGCTGGGCGGCGTCGGACTCGACGGCGGCCACCAGTTCCGGGTTGCGCGCGGCGACGGCGGCCGACAGGGCCGCACCCCAGCGCTGCGCCGGCGTCAGCTCGGGCGTGGCCAGCACGGTGGTGAGGTTCAGCTTCAGGTCGCGCGCGAACGCCGGCAGCGCGTCCCGGATCGATTCGATGGACATGGATGCTGGTCCTTATGCCGGAGGTTGGAGAGGCCGGGAGCGGACGGCAGGTCTGCCGACCGCCCGCCCCCGGCGCCTGGATTGTGGCTTAGGCCGCCTTCAGGACCGCCTCGCCCTGCTGCCAGTTGCAGGGGCAGAGTTCGTCCGTCTGCAGGGCGTCCAGCACGCGCAGCACCTCGTCCGGGTTGCGGCCGACGCTGAGGTCGTTCACCGAGGCGAAGCGGATGATGCCCTGCGGGTCGACGATGAAGGTCGCGCGCAGCGCCACGCCCTCGTTCTTGTCGAGGATGCCGAGCGCCTGGCACAGCTCGCGCTTCACGTCGGCGACCCAGGGGAAGGTCAGCTTACCCAGGTCCTCGCGGCTCTGGCGCCAGGCCAGGTGCACGAACTCGGTGTCGATGCTGCCGCCGACCAGCACGGTGTCGCGCTCGTTGAACGCCTTCTCGATCGCGCCGAAGGCGACGATCTCGGTCGGGCACACGAAGGTGAAGTCCTTCGGCCAGAAGAAGAAGACCTTCCACTTGCCGGCATCGCTCTGGTCGGTCAGCTGCGTGAAGCCGGTCTTGATGTCGCCGGAAACGACGGCCTTGAGGTCGAAGGAGGGAAACTTGTCGCCAACGGTAAGCACGGCATGAAACTCCATCACTGGGGAATGGGTGAATGCACCTTAGAGGCATTCTAGATAACGACGGGAATTTGGGTTCCGAAGCCGCGGCCGTCAAGAGGCGATCGACGATGCCACCGCCCTCTTTCTTCATCGTCACCGGCGGGCCGGGAGCGGGCAAGACGACCCTTGTGGAGGCGCTGTCCACGGCCGGGCTGGCCACCGCACCGGAGGGCGGCCGGGCGATCATCCGCCAGGAACTGGCCAGCGGCGGGGACGCCCTGCCCTGGCGCGATCCCGCAGCCTTCGCCGCGCGCATGATGGCCCATGATCGCGCGCAATACCGTGCGGCGCGGCGGCGCGGGCGGCCTTGCATCTTCGACCGCGGCATCCCCGACACGATCGGCTACCTGCGCCTGACCGGCCTGGCCGTGCCGGCGGCGATGGACCGCGCCGCCCGCCATCTGCGCTACCAGCCGACCGTCTTCGTGGCCCCGCCCTGGCCCGCCATCTACACGACCGACGCCGAGCGCCGGCCGACGCCCCAAGAGGCGGAGCGGACCTGGGCCGCGCTGTGCCGGACCTACGTCGACCATGGCTACAACCTGGCGCCCTTGCCGCTGGCGCCGGTCGCCGAACGCGTCGCCTTCGTGCTGGCACGCATCTGACGGCTCTTTACCGCCGGCACCCCGGCCCGCGATGATCCCTCCCGGATGGGAGCGAGGGCAGATGGAATACCGACCCGACGTGCTGGCCGATATCGAGGTGCGGGTGCGCGCGGCGCTGCCGCAATGGGGCCTGTCGCCGGCCACCGCCGTCACCCTGCTGAACCTGTCGGAGAACGCGACCTATCGCCTCGACGACCCGGCCGACGGTCGCCGGCTGGTGCTGCGCGTCCACCGCATCGGCTATCGCACAGCCGCCGAGATCGAATCGGAGCTGGCCTGGATCCGCGCGCTGCGGGCCGGTGGCGCGGTCGAGACACCAGCGCCGGTGGCCGGCCCCGACGGCGGCGCGGTGCGCCTGCTGCCGGGATCGGCCACCGACCCGGCCCGCCACGCCGTCGCCTTCGACTTCGCCCCCGGCAAGGAGCCCGGGCATGCCGACGACCTCGTCGCCTGGTTCCGGACGCTGGGCGCGGTGACGGCGCGCATGCACGCCCATGTCCGCGCCTGGCCCCTGCCGGACGGCTTCCACCGCCAGCACTGGGACTTCGAGGCGATGTTCGGCGCCCGGCCGATCTGGGGAAGCTGGCGCGCGGGCTTCGGCCTGGACGCATCCGGGGCCGCCCTGCTGGAGCGTGCGTTGGCGCTGATCGACCGGCGGACGCGGCGCTTCGGCCGCGCGCCCGGGCGCTACGGCCTCGTCCACGCCGACCTGCGGCTGGCCAACCTGCTGGTCGACGACCAGCGGCTGACGGTGATCGACTTCGACGATTGCGGCTTCTCGTGGCTCGTCTACGACTTCGCCGCCGCCGTCAGCTTCATGGAGGACGACCCGCTGGTGCCGGCGATGGCCGACGCCTGGGTCGCCGGCTATCGCACCGTCCTGCCGCTGGCCGACGCGGACGTGGCCGAGATCCCGGTCTTCCTGATGATGCGCCGGATCCTGCTGGTCGGCTGGCTGGCCTCCCACCACGAGGTGCCCATCGCAGCCCAGCTCGGCGCCGGCTACACCCACGGCACACTCGCCATGGCCGAGCGGCTGCTCGGGCAATTCTCCTGAGCCATCGGAGGCCGATCCCATGTTCGCACCCCTCGCCGGCCGCAGCGTCATCGTCACCGGCGGCAGCCGCGGCATCGGCCGGGGCATGGCCATGCGCTTCGCCGCGGCCGGCTGCCGCGTCCTGGTCGCCGCCCGCGACAGAACTGCCGCCGAGGCCACGGCGGCCGAGATCGTGGCGGCCGGCGGCACCGCCTTGGGCCTCGCGGTCGACGTTGCCGACGAGGCCGCGACAAAGGCCATGACGGCCGCGGCCGAGGCGCATTTCGGCGGCATCGACATATTGTGCGCCAATGCCGGCATCTTCCCGTCCGCCCGGCTGGGGCAGATGACGCCGGGCGACTTCGACCAGGTGATCGCCACCAACCTGCGCGGCACGTTCCTGGCAGTCGATGCCTGCCTGCCTGCGATGCGCCGGGCCGGACGCGGGCGTATCGTCGTCACCTCGTCGATCACCGGCCCGGTGACGGGCTATCCCGGCTGGGCGCATTACGGGGCCAGCAAGGCGGGCCAGCTTGGATTCGTGCGCACGGCGGCGATCGAGCTGGCGGCCGACGGCATCACGATCAATGCCGTGATGCCCGGCAACATCCTGACCGAGGGCCTGATCGGCAATGGCCCGGACTATCTGCGGCGGATGGAAGCCGCGATCCCGATGGGCCGGCTGGGCAGCGTCGCCGACGTCGCCAACGCCGCGCTGTTCTTCGCGTCCGACGAGGCCGCCTGGATCACCGGCCAGACCCTGGTGGTCGATGGCGGCCAGATCCTGCCGGAGGCGTCCGGCGAGGGGTGAATTTCGCCGGCACGGCGGATTTCCCTGCTCGTCCGCAATTAGGACAGCTTATCCTGCCGCCCGGCACAGAAAGGCGGCAGATGACATATTCTTGCGGGACCAGCATCCATGATCGGGTGCGGGATCCTTGTTCCTCGTCCGGTCGGCTCCAGCCGGGCTCGCGCCGGTGACCGCCATCGAGCCGTTCACCGAGAACGCGGACTCCGTCGACCTCAGCCTGGTTGACATCTCCACCTTCATCAACGTCACGGACGCGCTGGGCGGCAACGACAGCGTCACCCTGTCGGGCGGCCAGAGCCAGGACGACAACTTCACCGGCGGCAATGGCGACGACCACATCTTCGGCAGCGACGACAGCGAGGCGATCTTCGGCGGCTTCGGCAACGACACGCTGTTCGGCGAGGACGGCGACGACGTCCTCAATGGCGGCGGCGACAGCGGCGACGACGGCACGTCCCTCCTCTATGGCGGCAACGGCAACGACCAGCTCGTCGGCTTCGGCGGCAACGACACGATCTGGGGTGGCACCGAGGACGACCGGGTCACCAGCCAGGGCGGCGACGACCTCATCTATGGCGGGGCCGGCGCCGACAGCATCACCGCAGGCGCGGGCAACGACACGGTCTGGGGCGACGACGGCGACGACCGATTCCTCGGCGGCGGCGACAATGACGTCCTCCATGGCGGCAACGGCAACGACCGGATCGACGCCGAAAGCGGCCACGACACGCTGTGGGGCGATGACGGCGACGACACCCTGCTGGGCAATGGCGGCGACGACCTGATCGAGGGCGGCCAGGGCAACGACTCCCTCAGCGGCAGCACCGGCAACGACACCTTCTTCGGCAGCCTGCCGGACCTGACCGGCGACACCATCGCGGACTTCGACACGACCGGGGCCACGACCGACCGGATCGATCTCGACACGATCTTCGGCGCCGATACCCGCGGCCTGTTCACGGCCACGGGCGGCCTGCTCGACCTCGACGCGGACAGCGTGGGCGACGTGTCGGTGACGGGCAGCGACGGCACCACCTGGCTGCGCGAGACCGACACGCTCTCCGGCCACACGCATTTCAAGCTCGCGCTGACGCTGTTCACCAAGCAGGCGGACAGCGTCGACCTGGATTCCTACGACTTCGGCAACGTCGTCCAGGTCACCGACGCGCTGGGCGGCGACGACTGGGTCACCCTGTCGGGCAGCCAGGCCGGCGACGACAGCTTCACCGGCGGCGACGGCAACGACCATATCTCCGGCAGCGACGACCTCGAGTCGATCTTCGGCGGCAACGGCGCCGACACCCTGTCCGGCGATGCCGGCGCCGACACGCTCGATGGCGGCGCGGACGCCGACCTGCTCTATGGCGGCAACGGCGCCGACCGGCTGATCGGCGGCGGCGGCAAGGACCGGCTGGGGCTTGGTGCAGGCGAGGACAGCGTCGTCGGGTCGCTGGCCGACCTGTCCGGCGACACGGTCCTCGATTTCGACACGGGCGGGCTGGAGGTCGACCGGATCGTCCTGGACACGATCTTCGGCAGCGACAGCCGTGGGCTGTTCGTGGCCGATGGCGACCTGCTCGATCTCGATGGCAACGGCACGGGCGATCTGTCGGTCACGGGCGCGGACGGGCTGGGCTGGCGGCGGGAGACGAGCGGCGGCCAGACCATCTTCACGCTGAAGCCCCCGCTCTTCACCGATGGCGCCGACACGATCGACCTCGATACCGTCGGCTTCGACGATTTCGGCAACGTCTCGAAGGCTCTGGCCGGCAACGACCGGGTCACCCTGAACGGCGGCGAGGCCCGCGACGACGTCTTCGACGCCGGCAACGGCAACGACCTGCTGGTGGCCAGCAGCGACGCCGAGACGATCGCCGGCGGCCGCGGCGAGGACACCATCTGGGGCACCGCCGCCGACCTCGCCGACGATCTCGTGAAGGATCTCGACGGCGGCGACCGCATCTTCGTCGCGGGGGGCAGCGAAGAGCTGGCCGACTTCCTCGACGGCCGCGCGTTCGCCGACCTCAGCGTCGCGATCCCGCTGGATATCGGCAAGGGGGCACCGCTGCTGTCCGCCAAGGTGGCCGAGGGTGGCTCGCTGGTGGCCGAGTACACGACCATCGACAGCCAGGACGGCGTGCTCGTGCGCTTCCGCGGCGACAGCACGGGCTCCAACCCCGTGCCACCGCCCCGCCTCCACCACCACCGCCACCGCCCCGCCGGTGGAAGAGGAAGAGCCCCTGCCCGGCCAGGGCTTCGGCGGCTATGGCAGCCAGATCTACGGCTATGGCTTCACCGACGACTGGGCGGTGGGCGGCACGGCGGCCGACTCGCTGCGCGGCGGCGCCGGCGACGACACCCTCTTCGGCATGGACCAGGGCGACCGCCTGTTCGGCGACAATGGCCTTGATCTACTGTTCGGCAATCGCGGCGACGACACGCTGGCCGGCGGCGAGGGCGACGACACCCTCTATGGCGGCCAGGGTGCGGACCGGCTCGGCGGCGATGCCGGCCGCGACTGGCTGAACGGCAACCGCGGCCGCGACACGATCGACGGCGGCGACGGCGAGGACACGCTGCATGGCGGGCAGGACGACGACCGGCTCGCGGGCGGGGACGGCGACGACTTCCTGGCCGGGGATCGTGGCGACGACACGCTGACCGGCGGGAATGGTGCCGATCGCTTCTACTTCGGGGCAAGTTCGGGCCAGGACCGCATCGAGGATTTCGATGCCGACCTCGACCGCATCGTCATTGCCGATGGCCTGCCGGGCATCGACAGCATCGAGGACCTGATCGCCCGGCTCGTCGACACGCCGGGCGGCGCCCTGCTCGATCTCGGCGACGGCAACACGGTCCTGTTCGCCGGGATCACCCGGTCGGCGCTGGGGCCGGACCACTTCGCGTTCGCATAGAAGGCGACGCGGATGGGCGGCCGGCACGCCCGGCCGGCCGCCCATCCGCTTTTCCCCACCCACCCCCGGCTAGCCATCCGGGGGTGGCGGCCGCATATACTGCCCCATGCTGATCGATCATCTCGAACGCCCGGTCGCCGACGCGCCGATGCCGTTCCGCATCCAGTCGGAGTTCCAGCCCGCCGGCGACCAGCCCGCCGCCATCGCCACGCTGCTGGCCGGCATCGGCCAGGGCGAGCGCGACCAGGTGCTGCTGGGCGTCACCGGGTCGGGCAAGACCTTCACGATGGCCCACGTCATCCAGGAGATCCAGCGGCCGGCCCTGGTGCTGGCGCCCAACAAGACGCTGGCGGCCCAACTTTACGGCGAGATGAAGTCGTTCTTCCCCGACAATGCGGTGGAGTATTTCGTCTCCTACTACGACTATTACCAGCCGGAGGCCTACGTCCCGCGCACCGACACCTATGTCGAGAAGGAATCGTCGATCAACGAGCAGATCGACCGGATGCGCCATTCCGCCACCCGCGCCTTGTTCGAGCGCCGCGACGTGATCATCGTCGCCTCGGTTTCGTGCATCTACGGCATCGGCTCGCCCGAGACCTACCAGACGATGACGCTGACCCTCAATGCGGGCCAGACCATCAACCGCACCCAGCTACTGGCGCGCCTGGTCGAACTGCAGTACCGGCGCAACGACCTGGGCTTCGTGCGCGGCACCTTCCGGGTGCGCGGCGACACCGTCGAGCTGTTTCCCGCCCACTACGAGGACCGGGCCTGGCGGGTGACGATGTTCGGCGACGAGATCGAATCGATCCACGAGGTCGACCCGCTGACCGGCGACAAGGTGGCCGGCCTCCAGTCGATCAAGGTTTACGCCAACAGCCATTATGTGACGCCCAAGCCGACGCTGATCCAGGCGGTCGAGCAGATCAAGCGCGAGCTGAAGATCCGCCTGGACGAGCTCTATGCCGCCGGCAAGCTGCTGGAGGCGCAGCGGCTGGAGCAGCGCACGACCTTCGACATGGAGATGATCCAGGCGACGGGCAGTTGCGCCGGGATCGAGAACTACTCCCGCTACCTGACCGGGCGCGCGCCGGGCGAGCCGCCGCCGACGCTGTTCGAGTACCTGCCCAAGGACGCGCTGCTGATCCTGGACGAGAGCCATGTGACGGTGCCGCAGATCGGCGGCATGTATCGCGGCGACTATGCGCGCAAGTCGATCCTGTCGGAGTACGGCTTCCGCCTGCCGTCCTGCATCGACAACCGGCCCCTGAAGTTCGAGGAATGGGAGGCGATGCGCCCGCAGAGCGTCTTCGTGTCGGCCACCCCCGGCGGCTGGGAGATGGAGCGCACCGGCGGCGTCTTCGCCGAGCAGGTGGTGCGGCCGACCGGGCTGATCGACCCCGAGACCATCATCCGCCCGACCGAGCACCAGGTCGACGACCTGCTGGCGGAATGCCGCACCTGTGCCGCCAAGGGCCAGCGCGTGCTGGTGACGACGCTGACCAAGAAGATGGCCGAGGCGCTGACCGAATACATGCACGAGGCCGGCATCCGCTGCCGCTACGTCCATTCCGACGTCGAGACGCTGGAGCGCATCGAGATCATCCGCGACCTGCGCCTGGGCGCCTTCGACGTGCTGATCGGCATCAACCTGCTGCGCGAGGGGCTCGACATCCCGGAATGCGCACTGGTCGCCATCCTGGACGCAGACAAGGAGGGCTACCTGCGCTCGCGCACCTCGCTGGTGCAGACGATCGGGCGCGCCGCCCGCCATGTCGAGGGCCGCGCCATCCTTTATGCCGATCGCATCACCGCCTCGATGGAATACGCGATCAGCGAGACCAACCGGCGGCGCGAGAAGCAGCGGGCCTACAACCTGGAGCACGGCATCACGCCCGAAAGCATCCGCCGCGGCATCGCCGACATCATGGACAGCGTCTACGAGCGCGACCATGTGACGGTCTCGACCGGCCTGGCCGAGGACAAGCCGCTCGTCGGCCACAATCTCCAGATGGTGGTGGCCGACATGGAGAAGCGCATGCGCGAAGCCGCGGCCGACCTCGACTTCGAGGCCGCCGCCCGGCTGCGCGACGAGATCCGCCGGCTGGAGGCGCTGGACATCGGGGTGGCGCCCGCCCCCCATGCGCACGGCTCCGGCGGCGCGGGCGAGGGCCGGCCGACCCGGCCCGGCGCCCCCCGGCCGCAGGGTCGGCCGCAGCGCGGGCGCGCCCGGCGGGGGAAGTAGCATGGCGGCGGCAGCACCCATGCCGCGGGCGGCCCTGGTCACGGGCGGCGGCAAGCGCATCGGCCGGGCCCTTTGCCTCGACCTGGCGGCCGACGGCTGGGCGGTGGCGGTCCACTACCACCGCTCCGGCGCCGAGGCCGAGGAACTGGCGGCCGAGATCGTCGCCGGCGGCGGCCGCGCCGTCGCCCTGGCGGCCGACCTGGCGCGCGAGGACGAGGTGGCGACGCTCGTGGCGCGGGCTGCGGCCGTCCTGGGGCCGCTCGGCTGCCTCGTCAACAATGCGTCCCTCTTCGAGCGCGACGAGGCCCTGACGGCCACCCGGGCCTCCTGGGACGCCCATATGGAGACGAACCTCCGCGCGCCCTTCGTCCTGGCCCAGGACCTGGCCCGCGGACTGCCGGACGGCGCCGACGGCGCGGTCATCAACCTGCTCGACGAACGGGTGTGGAGCCTGACCCCGCATTTCGTGTCCTACACCGTCAGCAAGAGCGCGCTGTGGACGCTGACGCGCACCCTGGCGCTCGCGCTCGCGCCGCGCATCCGCGTGAACGGCATCGGCCCCGGCCCTACCCTGCCCAGCCCGCGCCAGAGCGCGGAGCAGTTCCAGCGGCAATGCGCCAGCGTGCCGCTCGGCCGCGGCACCAGCCCGGAGGAGATCTGCGCGGCGGCCCGCTTCATCCTGTCCGCGCCCTCGATGACCGGCCAGATGATCGCGCTGGATGGCGGCCAACACCTGCAATGGTCCCCCGCCGGCCGCAGCGAGATGGAAGAATGAGGCCGGCCGTTCCCCAGGATCGTCACGCAAACCGCCATATCCGCCCGAAAGTTGGCGGAACGCCTGGGCTTTTGTGCACAGCCCCCGGAAATCCGCGGCGGCGCGGGCGAGTCAAGTGCTCATTGGCACCAATTGTCGCCGTCCCCCAGGTTGTGCGACCGACCCTCTTTTGTTCAACAAGCAAAATCAATAACTTAGCAATTTTGCCTAGAAACTGGGCAGACCGTCGCCAGGGCTCGCAAAATCAGCCGTCGGCACCATTCGCCCCGGCGTTCCCCACACGGTTATCCACAGGTTTGGTGGAAAAGGGCGATATGCGTACTGACCGTCCGTTCAGTCGCACCGGGGCACCATGAGCGGCGACATCGAAGACCTCGTGGAAGTGCCGGAACCGACTGCGGAATCGCCGGTCGGGCGGATTGCCGCCGGGGCAGAGGTGATCCGCGCCGCGCTGCGGACCATGCCGTTCTCCCCCGGCGTCTACCGAATGCTCGATGCCAAGGGCGACGTCCTCTACGTCGGCAAGGCGCGCAGCCTGAAGCGCCGCGTCGTGTCCTACACCCATGTCGACCAGCTTTCGGTGCGCCTGCGGCGGATGGTGTCGGAGACGGTGACGGTCGAGATCGTCACGACCCATACCGAGGTCGAGGCGCTGCTGCTCGAGAGCAACCTGATCAAGCGCCTGCGGCCGCGCTTCAACGTGCTGCTGCGCGACGACAAGTCCTTTCCCGACATCATCCTGACCGGCGACCATCCGTTCCCCCAGATCGCCAAGCATCGCGGCTCGCGGTCGCGACCCGGGCGCTATTTCGGCCCCTTCGCGTCGGCCGGCTCGGTCAACCGCACCATCATCGCGCTGCAGCGCGCCTTCCTGGTACGCAACTGCGCCGACACGGTCTTCGCCCAGCGCACGCGGCCGTGCCTGCAGCACCAGATCAAGCGCTGCACCGCGCCCTGCGTCGGCCGGGTGACGGCGGCCGACTATGCCGCCCAGGTGGCCGATGCCGAGGCCTTCCTGTCGGGCCGCAGCCGCGCGGTGCAGGCCGGGCTGGTGGAGCGCATGCAGGCGGCCAGCGACGCGCTCGACTTCGAGAGTGCCGCCCTCTACCGCGACCGCATCCGCGCGCTGACCCAGATCCAGGCCCACCAGGACATCAACGTCGCCGGCATCGACGAGGCCGACGTGATCGCCGCCCATCAGGCCGGCGGCCAGACCTGCATCCAGGTGTTCTTCTTCCGCGGCGGGCAGAACCTGGGCAACCACCCCTATTTCCCGAGCCACGACCGGCAGCTCGGCGTCGAGGACGTGCTGGGCGCCTTCGTCGGCCAGTTCTATGACAACAAGACGCCGCCGGCCCTGATCCTGCTGAGCCATGCCGTGCCCGAGCAGGATCTGCTGGGCGAGGCCCTGTCGGTCCGGGCCGAGCGCAAGGTGGAGCTGTTCACGCCGCAGCGCGGCGACCGCCGCAAGCTGGTGGAACACGCCCTGACGAACGCGCGGGAGGCCCATGGCCGCCGCCTGGCCGAGAGCGCCACCCAGCGCCAGTTGCTGGAGGGGGTGGCCCGCGTCTTCGCCCTGCCCGGCCTGCCGGAGCGCATCGAGATCTACGACAACAGCCATATCCAGGGCGCACACGCCGTCGGCGCCATGGTGGTGGCCGGGCCGGAAGGGTTCGTGAAGGGCGCCTATCGCAAGTTCACCATCCGCGACCCGAAGGCGGCGGGCGACGATTTCGCGATGATGCGCGAGGTCTTCACCCGCCGCTTCGTGCGCGCGCTGGAGGAGCGGGCGGCCGAGGCCGAGGCCGGCGAGGGCACCGAGCGCAACAGCGCCTGGCCCGACCTGGTGCTGATCGACGGCGGTGCCGGGCAGCTCAGCGCGGCCCAGGCGGTGCTGGCCGATCTCGGTGTCGGCGACGTGCCGCTGGTGGCGATTGCCAAGGGTCCGGACCGCGATGCCGGCCGCGAACGCTTCTTCACCGCCGATCGGCCACCGATCAGCCTGGAACAGCGCGACCCGGTCCTGTATTTTCTCCAGCGCCTGCGCGACGAGGCCCACCGCTTCGCCATCGGCACCCATCGGGCCAAGCGGACCAAGGCCCTGGGACAATCGCCGCTGGACGAGGTTCCGGGCATCGGCCCGCGGCGCAAACGGGCGCTGCTGCACCATTTCGGCTCTGCCCGGGCCGTCGCCCGGGCCGGACTGGCCGACCTGGAATCGGTTCCCGGGATCAACAAGGCCGTGGCCCGGCTGGTATACGACTTCTTCCACGGAAACGGCCCCTGAGGCGCACGACGGGATGTGGACCAACCTGCCCAATCTGCTGACCCTCTCCCGGATCGCGGTGATCCCGGTCCTGGTCGCCACGTTCTATTTCGAGGGGCCGTGGGCGAGCTATGCCGCCTGCGTCCTGTTCACCGCGGCCGCGCTCACCGACTGGCTGGACGGCCATGTCGCGCGCCGCCAGAACCAGCATTCGGAACTGGGCCGGTGCCTGGACCCGATCGCGGACAAGCTGCTGGTGGCGGCGGCCCTCTTCATGCTGGTCGCCTTCCAGCGGGTCGACGGGGCGACGGTGCTGGCGGCGGTGGTCATCCTGTGCCGGGAGATCCTGGTGTCGGGCCTGCGCGAGTACCTGGCGGGGCTGCGGGTCGGCGTGCCCGTCAGCCGGCTGGCCAAGTGGAAGACCGGCATCCAGATGACCGCGATCGGCTTCCTGCTGGTGGGCGAGGCCGGGCCGGCCTTCCTGCCGGTGGTGGCGATCGGCACCATCGGCCTGTGGGGGGCGGCCGCGCTTACGCTCGTCACCGGCTACGACTATCTGCATACCGGCCTGCGCCATCTGCAGCCGGGCGCCCAGCCGCCCGAGAAGCCGGAAGAGCGCCAGCCGGCATCGGGCCGCGCCCGCTGACCGCCCGCGGCACAGCCCCGTCATGAAGGTCTTCGGTCTTGCCGGCTGGAGCGGCAGCGGCAAGACGACGCTGCTGGCCCGCCTCATCCCCGAGCTGCGCGGCCGCGGCCTGTCGGTCTCGACCGTCAAGCACGCGCACCATGCCTTCGACCTCGACCAGCCGGGCAAGGATAGCCACACCCACCGTCAGGCCGGCGCCACCGAGGTGCTGATCAGCTCCGGCCTGCGCTGGGCCCTGATGCACGAGTTGCGCGGCGCCGAGGAGCCGCCGCTGGCCGAGCTGCTGGGCCGCATGAGCCCGGTCGACCTGGTGCTGGTGGAAGGCTTCAAGCGGGCCGCCCTGCCCAAGCTGGAAATCCATCGCCCGGCGCTGGGCAAGCCGCTGCTGGCCGTCGATGACCCGATGATCGTCGCCATTGCCAGCGATTCCGCCCATTTGCCGGTCGATCATCTGCCAGTCGGCCGCCCGCTGCTGCCGCTGGGCGACACGGCGCGGATCGCCGACTTCATCCTGGCCCACCTGGACGCGCTTTCCCATCAGCCCCCGGCGCCTGCCCCGGCCCTGGCGGGATGACCCAGCTTTCCGACGACTGCTTTGCCACCGGCGAGGCGCCGATGACGGTGGCCGAGGCGGCGCGCCTGATCGCCGCGCGGATCGAGCCCGTATCCGACATCGAGGCGGTGCCCCTGGCCGCCGCCTTCGGCCGCGTCCTGGCGGCCGACCTGCCTGCCCCCCACGCGGTGCCGCCACACGACAGCTCGGCGGTCGACGGCTATGCCATCCGCCACGCCGACCTGGTCGGTGAGGGCGAGACGCGCCTGGCCGTCGGCGGACGGGTGGCGGCGGGCCACCCGCTGGGCCGCGCGCAACGGCCGGGGGAAGCGATCCGTATCTTCACCGGCGCCATGCTGCCGGTGGGTGTCGACACGGTGATGATGCAGGAGGACTGCATCGTCGATGGCGACCATGTCCGCCTGGCCGGCGGCATCCGGCCCGGGGCCAACCGGCGGCTGGCGGGCGAGGACGTGCCGGCCGGCGCCGTGGCGCTGCGGGCCGGGCGCCGGCTGCGGCCGCAGGATGTCGGCATGGCAGCCGCGGTGGGTGCCGACCGGCTGGACGTGCGGCGCCGCCTGTCGGCCGCCCTCTTCTCCACTGGCGACGAAATCCGCCCGCCGGGCGGCCCGCTGCCGCCGGGGGCGGTCTATGACAGCAACCGCTATATCCTGGCGGCGCTGCTGGCCGGCATGGGCGTCGTCGTCGACGATCTCGGCATCCTGCCCGACCGGCTGGATGCGATCGCCCCGGCGCTGGCCGGGGCCGCCGGCGCCCACGACCTGATCGTCACCAGCGGCGGCATGTCGGTGGGCGAGGAAGACCATGTCCGCGCCGCCGTCGCGGCCGCGGGGCGGCTCGATTTCTGGCGCCTGGCGATCCGGCCGGGCCGGCCGGTGGCCCTGGGCCGCATCGGCGAGGCGATCTTCGTCGGCCTGCCCGGCAACCCGGTATCCGTCATGGTCGCCTTCATGGCCGTCGCCCGGCCGATCCTGCTGGCCCGCATGGGGGCGGCACCCGAGCCGCCACGCGCCTTTCCGGTGCGCCTGGGCTTCGACTGGCGCAAGAAGGCCGGCCGGCGCGAGTATCTGCGGGCACGACTGGAGGATGGGCCGGACGGCCTGCCGCTGGTGCGCAAGTTCCCGCGCGACGGCGTCGGGATCCTGTCCTCGATGGTGGAATCGGACGGGCTGGTGGCGCTGGACGAGGACGCGACCGAGCTGGTCGCCGGAACCCTGGTCGACTTCCTGCCTTTCAGCGAGCTGATGCGATAGCGCCGGCCGACTGGCAATCCGGCCACGAATAGCCATCTGATCGGGCAACTCCCCTACCCGCACCCCTGCACGCTAACGAGTGGACGCGATGAAACTGCTCTACTTCGCCTGGATCAAGCAGCGCATCGGCCTGGCCGAGGAGACGGTGACGCCGCCGGCCGGGGTCGACACGGTGGACGGGCTGATCACGTGGCTGCGCGGGCGCGGGCCCGGCTATGCCGACGCCTTCGTCGACGTGACGCCGATCCGCGTCGCCGTGAACCAGGAGTTCGCGCGCCTCGACAGCGCGATCGGCCCGGGCGACGAGATCGCGCTCTTCCCGCCGGTAACCGGCGGATGATCCCGGCCGCCATTTCCGTGCAGGCCGCCGACTTCGACGTCGGCGCGGAGATCGCCGGCCTGTCGTCCGGGCAGACCGGCATCGGCGGCATCGCCTCCTTCGTCGGCCTGGTGCGCGACATGGCGGGCGGCCAGCCGGTCCGCGCCATGACGCTGGAGCACTATCCGGGCATGACCGAGAAGGCGCTGGCGGCGATCGCGGCCGAAGCCGCAGACCGCTGGCCGCTCGATGCCATCCGCATCATCCACCGCTTCGGCCGGCTGGAGCCGGGCGACCGTATCGTCCTGGTGGTGACGGCGTCCGCCCATCGCGACGCCGCCTTCGATGCCTGCCGCTTCCTGATGGACTGGCTGAAGACCAAGGCGCCATTCTGGAAGCGCGAGGAGACCCCGGAGGGCGACCGCTGGGTCGCGGCCAAGACCGAGGACGACCGCGCCGCCGAGCGCTGGTAGACGCCCCCCTTCCTTTCCAGAAAGCCCCGATGACCATTCCACCCGATTCCGCCGACCACATGCGCACCCGGATCGAGCGCCGGGTCGAGAGCTGGATCTTCCACAGCCGCTGGCTGCTGGCGCCCTTCTATCTCGGCCTGATCGTCGGGCTCGTCATCCTGCTCATCAAGTTCCTGCAGGAGCTGTTCGTCTTCCTGCCGCAGACCCTGTCGGCCAGCCAGAGCGACGTCATCCTGGCGCTGCTGACCCTGGTCGACCTCGTGCTGGTCGGCAACCTGGTGCTGATGGTCATCTTCAGCGGCTACGAGAACTTCGTCTCCAAGATCGACGTCCACAACCATCCCGACCGGCCGGAATGGATGGGCAAGCTCGATTCGGGCGGGTTGAAGCTGAAGCTGATCGCATCCATCGTCGCCATCTCGTCGATATCGCTGCTGAAGTCGTTCATGAACGTCGACAAGATCACCGATCGCGAGATGGGCTGGATGGTCGGCATGCACCTGCTGTTCGTCTGCTCGGGCCTGATCCTGGCGCTGACGGACAAGCTGTCGGTGAAGAAGTAGCGCTGGCCTTGGACACCGCCGGCATACGCGCGGCCCTGGCGGCCGGCAGCCCGCTGGTCGGCCACCATTTCGCCGACATCGACTGGCGCGGGCTGGCGGCCGAGGCGGCGCGGTTCGTCGACTGCACCTTCCCCGGCGCGGCGTTCGTCGACGCCAACCTGACCGGCGCCCGCTTCGATCGCTGCCACTTCCACCGCGCCCGCTTTTCCCACGCCGACCTGCGCGAGGCGGCGTTCGAGGATTGCAGCTTCATCGACCCCGACGCCCCGGCAGAGGGCTGCACCTTCGCGTTCGGCGACCTGCGCGAGGCGCGCTTCACGGGCTGCGACCTGTCCTTCTGCCGGTTCGACCGCGTCGACATGTTCGGGATCGAGATAGCGCGCTGCAACCTGCGGGGGGCCGCCTTCGTGAAGGTGGAGTTCGCCCGCGCCTTCGCGCGCAAGGTGGTGCTGACGCGGGCCAGCTTCCGGGAATGCAACCTGGAGCTGGCCGACCTGTCGGAGGCGCGCCTGCCCGGCGCCGACTTCAGCGGCAGCCGGCTGCGCGAGGCGGACCTGAACTCCGCCGACCTGACCGATGCCGACCTGCGCCATTGCGACCTGGTGCAGGCGATCCTGATCGACACCCGGATGGACGGCGCCGACCTGCGCGGCGCCGACATCGAGGGGCTAGCCCTGTCGGAACTGGCGAGCTTCGCGCGCCTGAAGATCGACCAGTCGCAGCAACCCGTCCTGCTGGCCGGGATCGGGGTGGACGTCCACCCCGACCCGGATTGAATCCGCAACACTATTTGAACCCGTCCACCGGCCGTGATGGTCTAAGACAGGGCGGGCCTGGGCGTGCCGCGCACCAGTGCCATATAATCGTCGTAAAGCGCCTGGCACATGGCACCGGGAGTGAAGGTGAGGTCGTCGATCTGCCCGACCGGGGTCACCTCGGCCGCACTGCCGGTCAGGAAGACCTCGCTTGCACACGCCAGTTCGTCGGGCAGGACATGACGCTCGACCACTTCGATCTGCCGCTCGCGCGCCAGGCGCATCACCGTGCGCCGGGTGATGCCGTCGAGGAAACAGTCCGCCGTGGGCGTATGCAGCCGGCCGTCGATCGCCAGGAACAGGTTCGCCCCCGTGCCCTCGGCCAGGAAGCCGCGATAGTCGAGCATCAGGGCGTCGTGGAAGCCCTGCTTCTCGGCGGCGTGCCGGCTCATGGTGCAGATCATGTAGAGGCCGGATGCCTTGCTCTCGACCGGCGCCATGTTCGGGGCCGGGCGGCGCCAGGGCGAGATCGTCAGCTTGATGCCGCGGGCCCGCGCCTCGGGCGAGAAATAGGACGGCCAGTCCCAGGCGGCGATCGCCAGGTGGATGCGGGCATCGGGCGCGCCCACCCCCATCATCTCGCTGCCGCGCCAGGCGACCGGCCGGACATAGCCGTCGGCGATGCCGAGTGCCGCCACCACGGCGCGCTTGGCGTCCTCGATCTCGGCCACAGAATAGGGGATCTCGTAGCCCAGGATCTCGGCCGAGCGGCGCAGGCGGCGGGTGTGCGCCTCGCTCTCGAAGATGTTGCCGCCATAGACGCGTTCGCCCTCGAACACCGCGCCGGCATAGTGCAGACCATGGGTCAGGACATGAATCTTGGCGTCGCGCCACGGCACCATCGCGCCATCCATCCACAGGACACCATCGCGCTCGTCAAACGGGATCATCGCCATCGGGGGGCTCCTCATGCTCAGAATATGTCGTTCTGACCATGCTGAGCGTAACATTCTGTTCCGAGATTGGTCAATATGGCTGACATAAAAACGCCAGCAAGGCTGCTGTTTCTGCGCGAGGAGGAATTGCGCCAGGGGATCGAGCTGCTCTATTTCGCCTATCGCGACTTCACCGCCGGGCCCGACGAGATCCTGGCCGGCTACGGCTTCGGGCGGGCGCACCACCGCGTCATCTATTTCGTCGGCCGCCATCCCGGCATGACCGTGTCGGGCCTGCTCGGCATCCTGCGCATCACCAAGCAGAGCCTGTCGCGGGTGCTGGGGCAGCTGATCGAGGAGGAGTTCATCCGCCAGCGCGCGGGCGAGCGCGACCGGCGGCAGCGCCTGCTGAACCTGACCGACAAGGGGGTGGAGCTGGAGCGGCAATTGTCGCAGAACCAGCGCGACCGGATCGCGCGCGCCTTCCGCGGCGCCGGCGCCGATGCGGTGGAGGGCTTCCGGCGGGTGATGCTGGGCATCGTCGACGAGCATGACCGCGCGCGCTTCGCCCGGCCCGGCGAACCCGGCGCATGACCGGCGCCGACCCGGCGGCGGCGGCCGCGCCCGACACCGACGACCAGCCCCATGTCCTGGTGGTCGACGACGACCAGCGGCTGCGCGACCTGCTGCGGCGCTATCTGGCCGAGAACGGCTTCCGCGTGACGGTGGCCGGCGATGCCGCCGAGGCGCGCGCGCGCCTGGCCGCCATGCATTTCGACCTGCTGGTGCTGGACGTGATGATGCCGGGCGAGAACGGGCTGGAGCTGACGCGCTCGCTGCGCAGCGGCAGCGAGATGCCGATCCTGCTGCTGACCGCGATGGGCGAGGCCGCCAACCGCATCGCCGGCCTGGAGAGCGGTGCCGACGACTACCTGGCCAAGCCGTTCGAGCCGCGCGAGCTGCTCTTGCGCATGCGCACCATCCTGCGCCGCGGGGCGACGGCGCCGACCGCCGCGGTCGCCCTCATCCAGTTCGGCCCCTTCCGCTTCGAGCCCCGGCGGGGCGAGCTGCGGCGGGGGGCGACCGCCGTCCGCCTGACCCAGGCGGAGACCGGGCTTTTGCGGGCGCTGGCCGAGAACCCCGGCACCGCCGTCTCGCGCGAGGAGCTGGCCGACGCCATCGGCATCCAGGGCAGCGTGCGCACGGTCGACGTGCAGATGACCCGCCTGCGCCGCAAGGTCGAGGCCGACCCGCGCTACCCGCGCTACCTGCAGACGGTG
The DNA here is from genome assembly GCF_006738645.1 of Stella humosa. Lineage (GTDB taxonomy): Bacteria > Pseudomonadota > Alphaproteobacteria > ATCC43930 > Allostellaceae > Allostella > Allostella humosa. Next base: position 4,461,255 of record NZ_AP019700.1, read on the forward strand.
CGCGGCACCGGCTACGTACTGATCCCGGACTGAGCGATGGAGAACCCGCGCGACTGGCGGCACCGGCTGCTTCCCCGATCGCTCTTCGGGCGGTCGCTGCTGATCATCGTCATGCCGCTCCTGATCGTGCAGATCGTCTCCACCTGGTATTTCTACGACCGCCACTGGGACATCGTCGCCCGCCGCCTGGCCCAGGCCATCGCCGGCGACGTGGCCGCCATCGTCGACCTGCACGAGCAGGCGCGCACGCCGGCCGAACGGGCCGAGGTGGTGGCGCTGGCGCTGCGCCACATGGACCTGCGCGTCGACTGGCGGCCGGGCGAGCGGCTGCCGCCGATCGACCGCGAGCCGGACGACTTCTTCATCGCCGGCCAGCTCTTCTCGGCCCTGCGCGAGCGGGTCGACCGGCCGATCGCCATCGACCCGGAATCGCGGCCGCGCCAGGTCGAGATCCTGGTCCAGCTCGAGGAGGGCGTGCTGGAACTGATGGCGCCGCAGAAGCGCCTGTTCAGCTTCACCGCCTATGCCATCATCGCCTGGACGATCGGCTCGTCGCTGCTGCTGTTCGGCGTGGCCTCCCTCTTCATGCGCAACCAGGTGAAGCCGATCCGCCGGCTGGCCGCCGCCGCCGAGAGCTTCGGCAAGGGCCGCGACGTGCCTGGCTTCAAGCCCGAGGGGGCGACCGAGGTGCGGCAGGCCGCCGCCGCCTTCCTCGTCATGCGCGAGCGCATCCAGCGCCAGATCGTGCAGCGCACCACCATGCTGGCCGGCGTCTCGCACGACCTGCGGACGCCGCTGACCCGCATGCGCCTGGGCCTGGCGCTGCTGCCGCAGAGTGCCGACATCGCCGACCTGCAGGGCGACATCGTCGAGATGGAGCGGATGATCCAGGCCTATCTCGACTTCACCCGCGGCGAGGGCGACGAGCCGCCGGTCGATACCGACCTCGGCCGGCTGCTCGACGAGATCGCGGCCGGCGCCCGGCGCGACGGGGTGGAGATCGCGGTCGCCGCCCCGCCCGGCCTGCATCTGCCGGTGCGCCCGCACGCCATCAAGCGCTGCATCGGCAACCTCGTCGGCAATGCCTCGCGCCATGCCCGCCGGGTGTGGATCGGCGCGGTCGCGCGGCCGGCCGGCGTCGACATCCTGGTCGACGACGACGGCCCGGGCATCCCGCCGCACGAGCGCGAGAACGCCTTCCGCCCCTTCCACCGCCTCGACCCGTCGCGCAATGCCGCGACCGGCGGCGTCGGGCTGGGCCTGACCATCGCGCGCGACATCGCCCGCGGCCATGGCGGCGACATCAGCCTGGAAGAATCCCCCCAGGGCGGGCTGCGCGCCCGCATCCTCCTGCCCCTCTGAGGCCCCGATCATGCCACCAGCCGACCCCCGCCTCGTCCGCCGGCTCGAGGGGCTGCTGGCGCCGGCCGGCGCCGAGCGCTTCTTCGCCGACACCTTCGGCCGCCACATCGCGCACCTGCCGGGCCAGCCGGAGCGGGCCGCCGACGTGATGGGCCTGGCAGAGCTGAACCGCCTGCTGAACCAGACCACGGTCTGGACCCAGCGCACCTTGCAGCTCGTGCTCGACGGCAAGGGCATACTCGCCGACGAGTATTGCCGACCCACTCCCGATACCGCCGGAACCGACGCGTTGCGCCCGGTGCCCAGCCTGGTCACCGGCTGGATCCGGCGCGGCGCCACCCTGGTGCTGAACAACATCAGCGAGATGAATGACGGGCTGGCCGAGATCGCGGGCGCGCTGCGGGCGGCGACCGGGGCCGCGGTCCAGGCCAACCTCTATTTCTCGCGCCGCGGGCGACAGGCGTTCAACCCGCATTTCGACACCCACGAGGTCTTCGCGCTGCACTGCCACGGCGAGAAGCGTTGGCGCATCTTCGAGAACCGGGCAGACGCCCCCACCCAGCGCACGGTCGCGGCCGCCCAGGCGACCGGCCGCAAGGACGCGCCAGGTGCAGTGCGCGAGGAGGTGGTGCTGCGGCCGGGCGACCTGCTCTACCTGCCGCGCGGCCAGTTCCACGACGCGCTGGCATCGAGCGAGGCCACGATCCACGTCACCTTCGCCGTGTCGCTGCCGACCGGCGCCGACCTGCTGCGTTTCCTGGCCGACGAGGGCGTGCTCGACGGGGCGCTGCGCCAGGACCTGGCACCCGGCCGCACGCGCAAGCGCATGACCGAGGCGGCAGATCCGGTGGCCGCCCGGCTGGCCGAGATGGCGCGCGACCCGGGGTTCCTCAGCGCCTTCGCCCGCCATCTCGGGGCACAGTCGCCGCCCTTCGATCGCTACGACCTGGAATCCGCCCTGGCTGCCCCCCTGCGCTGGCGACCGCGCCCCGATGGCGGCACCCGGCTGGTCGTCGAGGCGGGGGCGCTAGTCGCCGTCGGCACCTTCGGGCGGGTGGCATTGCCGGCCGGGCTGGCGCCGGTCGTGCAGTGGGCCGCCACCGCCACCGAGCCGTTCGACCAGGCGGCGCTGGCCGCGCGCTTTCCCCAGCTTTCCGCCGCCCAGGTCCTCCAGGTCGGCGAAAGCCTGGTCAACCTGCGGCTGGCGGAGATGGCCTGACGGGCGCGGCCTACCGGCCGCCCTCGTCCGTCATGGCGACGACGATTCCGTCCCGCTCGGCCTTGGTGCGGGCCGATTCGGCCGCCAGGCGCGAGTAGGAGCGGATGCTGAACGGGATGAAGGCGATGTAGACGATGGCAATCGCCGCCAGGGTCAGCCAGGGCTCGCTGACGGCGGCGGCGGCGATCACGCCCACCGCCAGGAGCGCCAGCGGCACCTGCGACTGCGGCACCCGCACCTTCTTCATGGCGTAGGTCGGCACCCGGCTGATCATCAGGGCGGCGATGGCGAGCAGCCAGATGGCGTTCAGCCAGGGGTTGGCGAAGAAGGCCTCGGGGAACTGCTGGGCCAGGATCATCGGCAGCAGGGCTAGGCCTGCCCCGGCCGGGGCAGGCACGCCGTTGAAGTAGTTGTAGGCCCAGGGCGGCATGTCCGGGTCGTTCAGCTTGGTATTGAAGCGCGCCAGGCGCAGCGCACAGCAGGTGATGTAGACCAGCGCCACCACCCAGCCGAAGCCGGCGATGCCCTTCATCGCGAACTGGTGCACCAGCATGCCCGGCACCAGCCCGAAGGCGATCACGTCCGACAGCGAATCGAGCTGCGCGCCGAAGCCGGACGTGCCGCCGATCAGGCGGGCGATGCGGCCGTCGAGCGCGTCGAACACGGCCGCCAGCAGGATCATGCCGATGGCATGCTCCCAACGGCCTTCCAGGCCGAAGCGGAGCGCGGTGACGCCGGCCGCCAGGGCCAACACGGTCAGCGCGTTGGGAATGAGGCGGTTGATCGGCAGCGCGCGCAGGCGCCCGGATTCGCGCCGCCGCAGGCGGCTGTGCAGCTTCATCGCAATACCCCCCGCCGCGGCGGTTCCGCGGCCGTCAAGTCGGCCAGGATGGTTTCGCCGGCGATCGCGCGCTGGCCCTCGGCGACCAGCGGTGCCACGCCGTCCGGCAGGTAGACGTCGACCCGGCTGCCGAAGCGGATCAGGCCGAAGCGCTCGCCGGTCGCCAGGCGGTCGCCCTGCTTGGCCCAGCACTTGATGCGGCGCGCGACCAGGCCCGCGATCTGCACCACCGCCATCTCGCGCCCGTCGCCCAGCGTGATGCGCAGCGCCAGCCGCTCGTTCTCCAGGCTGGCCTTGTCGAGCGAGGCGTCGAAGAACTTGCCCTTGCGATAGGCGGTGCGGGCGACGACGGCGGCGATCGGCATGCGGTTCACATGCACGTCGAGCACGTTCATGAAGATGCTGACGCGCGGCCGCGGCAGCTCGCCCATGCCGAGCTCGGGCGGCGGCACGGCCGGCTCCACCAGTTGCACCAGCCCGTCGGCCGGGCTCACCACCAGCCCCTCGCGATCGGGCACGGTGCGCGCCGGGTCGCGGAAGAAGTAGGCGCACCACGCCGTCGCCAGCAGCCCCAGCCAGCCGAGCGGCTGCCACAGCAGCGCCAGGCCGGCCGCGACCAGCGCGAAGACCGCGATGAAGGGCCAGCCTTCGCGGTGGATCGGGGCTAGGTAGCTGGGTCGCATGGCGGCTCGATCGGTCGGTCCTGCAAGTTCGGTCCCTTCGGCGCGTATGGCCGGCTGCCCGGCTGCCGCCCCGATGTAGCGCGGGAGCCCGCATGGCAGCAACGGCGGTGCCGCCGCAGCCTGACACAGCAGGAAATGGACCACGGCGCCCTCGCGTTCCAGGGGCACGGTTGGTTCACATATATGATTTGTGTGATCGCATTCCTGATTTTCCTTCCGCCCGCCGCCGGGCGGGCGCGAAATCCAGCGGAACAGGCGGGCGACACGCAGAACCCGCCGCCACCAGGAGGATCCGATCCCGATGTCCGACGGCGACGCCGCCCGGAACCAGCGGCCGCGCGACACCACCCGGGCCAGCGGCCCGCGGGACACGACCCTGGCTGACGGGCCGCTGGGCGGCCTGCGCATCGTCGACCTGACGAGCGTCATCATGGGGCCGTTCGCGACCCACATCCTGGCCGACCTCGGCGCCGACGTGATCAAGGTAGAGGCGCCGGAGGGCGATTCGCTGCGCCACTACCGCCCGCTGCGCAGCCCCGGCATGGCCGGCAACATCCTGAATCTGCATCGCAACAAGCGCAGCATCGTGCTGGACCTGAAATCAGCCGATGGGCGGCAGGCGCTGGACCGGCTGATCGCGACCGCCGACGTGCTGGTCCACAGCCTGCGGCCGGCCACCATCGGCCGGCTCGGCTACGACTACGAGCGGGTGCGGCGGCTGGCGCCGGACATCATCTATTGCGGCGCCTACGGCTTCGGCGCCGACGGTCCCTACGCCGACAAGGCCGCCTATGACGACCTGATCCAGGCGGGCTCCGGCCTGGCCGACCTGCATGGGCGGGTGCATGGCGAGCCGGGATACGCCCCCACGGTCGTCTGCGACAAGCTGGCGGGCCAGGCGATCGCCACGGCGGTGACGGCCGCCCTGTTGCAGCGCGAGCGCGGCGGCGGCGGCCAGGCGATCGAGGTGCCGATGATGGAGACGGCGATCGAGTTCAACCTGGTCGAGCACATGTTCGGCTTCGCCTTCGAGCCGCCGGCCGACCGCGCGGGCTTCCCCCGCGTCCTCAACCGCCAGCGCCGCCCCTACCGCACGGCCGACGGCTGGGCCTGCATCCTGCCCTATTCCGACCGCAACTGGTCGGACTTCTATGCCTTCATCGGACGCCCGGAGTTCGCGAACGATCCGCGCTTCGCCACCCTGCCCGAGCGGGTCGCGAACATCGGCGTGCTCTACGGCCTGATCGTCGAGGAGGCGCCCAACCACACGACCGCCGAATGGGTCGCCTTCTGCGACCGGGCCAGCATCCCCTGCATGCCGGTGCTGGCGCTGGACGACCTGCCGGACGACCGGCACATCCAGGCGGTCGGGCTGTTCACGGTGATGGAGCACCCGACCGAGGGGGCCTATCGGGCGATCCGCCGGCCGGTGAACTACAGCGCCGCCCCCTTCCGCATCCGCCGCCATGCCCCGCGCCTGGGCCAGCACACGGCCGAGGTGCTGGCCGAGCTGGGCCTTGGACCCGACGACACGCAGCACCCGACCGACACCGGCGCCGAGCAACGGCGCGAGCCCACCGAAACCGGAGGAAACCGATGATGAAGACCCCTGTCGCGGCAGCCCTGGCGACCGCCCTGCTGGCCAGCTCCGCCATGGCCGACATATCCGGCGGCATCGTGCGGCTGGGCGTGCTGAACGACCAGTCGGGCATCTATGCCGATTTCGGCGGCAGAGGCTCGGTCATCGCGGCCCAGCTCGCGGTCGAGGATTTCGGCGGCAAGGTGTTGGGCAAGCCGGTCGAGATCGTTTCGGCCGACCATCAGAACAAGCCCGACATCGCTTCCGTCATCGCGCGCGACTGGATGGACACCAAGGGCGTCGACGCCGTCCTGGAATTGACGACATCGGCCGTGGCGCTGGCGGTGCAGGAGATCGCCAAGTCCAAGAACCGGGCGATGCTGGTGACGTCCGCCTCGTCGGCCGACCTGACGGGCAAGGCCTGCACCAAGATCACCGTGCATTGGGGCTTCGACAGCTACGGCATCTCGTCGGTCGCGACCAAGGCGACGGTGGCGTCGGGCGGCGATAGCTGGTTCTTCATCACCGGCGACAATGCAGGCAGCCATGCCCAGGAGGACCAGGCGCGCTTCTTCCTGAAGGAAGCCAACGCCCGCGTCCTGGGCGCGGTGCGCCACCCGCTGGGCACGGCCGACTTCGCCTCCTACCTGTTGCAGGCCCAGGCATCCAAGGCCAAGGCGATTGCGCTCGCCAATGCCGGCGGCGACACCATCAACGCCCTGAAGCAGGCGGGCGAGTTCGGCATCACCCAGGCCGGCCAGTCGGTCGTGCCGATGCTGATGTACATCAGCGACATCCACGCGCTGGGCCTGAACACCGCCCAGGGGCTGAAGTTCGCCACGCCCTTCTATTGGGACCGCACCGACGAGACCCGCGCCTGGAGCCGCCGCTTCATGGAGCGCCATGGCGGCCGCGCGCCGACGATGGTCCATGCCGGTGTCTACACGATGGTGACGCACTATCTGAAGGCGGTGGCCGCCGGCAACACGGACGGCGGCGAGGAGACCGTGGCCAAGATGAAGGAACTGGCGGTCAACGACGCGCTCTACAAGAACGTGCGCATCCGCGAGGACGGCCGCAGCCTGAACGAGATGCATCTGGTCGAGGTGAAGAAGCCGGCCGAATCCAAGGGCCCGTGGGACTACTACAAGGTGCTGGCGACCGTGCCCGGCGCCGAGGCGTTCCGTCCGCTGAAGGCGGGCAACTGCCCGCTGGTGAAGGCCGACTGAGCGGCCCCTTACGCCCCGAGAGGAGGAAAGCATGAAGCCCGAAGACGTGCTGAAGCATCCGCCGCTGGTGCTGACCCAGGCGCAGCGCCAGTCCTACTTCGACAATGGCTACCTGGTGGTGCCGGACTACGTGCCGGCCGCCTGGCTCGCCCGGCTGGCGGCGGCCACCAACGACATGCTGGACCGCAGCCGCAGCGTCACCCGGTCCGACGACGTGTTCACGCTGGAGGAAGGGCATTCGCCGGCCGACCCGCGCCTGCACCGGGTGACCAGCCCGCAGGACCACCACCCGACCTTCTGGGAGTTCATGTGCGACCCGGTGATGACCGACCTGGCCGCCGACGTCGTCGGCCCCGACGTGAAGTTCCACCACGCCAAGCTGAACGTGAAGTCGGGCAAGGGCAGCCGCGGCTTCAAGTGGCACCAGGACATCCAGGCCTGGCCGCACACCGACTTCAGCCCGGTGTCGATCGGTGTCTATCTGGAAGGCTGCGGGCCGGACCAGGGGCCGCTGTCCTTCGCTCCCGGCAGCCACCAGGGGCCGCTCTACAGCATGTATGACGATAGCGGCGCCTTCGTCGTGCGCATCCGCGACGAGGACCTGGCCTGGATGACCCCGGACAAGGTGGACGCCCCCACCGGCGGCCCAGGCACCGCCATCCTGCTGAACTGCCGCACCGTCCACGGATCGACGCCGAACCGCTCGCTGAAGCCGCGGCCGCTGCTGCTGCCGGTCTATTCCTCGGCCGATTCCTTCGCCTACACGCCGAGCCCGATCACCAGCCCGCACCAGGGCGACATCGTGCGCGGCCAGCCGGCCAAGTATGCCAGCTTCGACACCCGGCCCTGCGAGCTGCCGCCCGACTGGCGCGCCGGCTATCGCACGGCCTGGACCTACCAGAAGGAAGAGGAGGCGCGGCGGGCCATGTAGCCGCCCGGCGCCTCAGCCGGTCTCCAGCTCGCTGTCCCAGTAGAGGAAGTCACGCCAGCTCTCATGCAGGTAGCCGGGCGGAAAGGACCGCCCGTGCTCCTGCAAAAGGTGCGTCGTGGGCTGGGCCGCGCGCACCCGGGGCCACATGCCCACCTCGCGCGGCAGGTGGCTGCCCTTCAGCAGGTTGCAGCCGCCGCACGCAGTGACGACGTTCTCCCACGTCGTCCGGCCGCCGCGCGAACGCGGGATGACGTGATCGAAGGTCAGCTCGTGCGTCGGGAAATGCCCGCCGCAATACTGGCAGTGGAAGCGGTCCCGCAGGAACACGTTGAAGCGCGTGAAGGCCGGCCGCCGCTCGGTCGCGACATAGTCCTTCAGCGAGATGACGCTGGGCAGCCGCATCTCGAAGGTGGGCGAGCGGATCACCCGGTCGTACTGCGAGACGATGTTGACCCGGTCGAGGAACACGGCCTTCACCGCGTCCTGCCACGACCATAGCGACAAGGGAAAGTAGCTCAGCGGACGGAAGTCCGCATTCAGCACCAGTGCGGGACACGCCTCTATCGACACGGGGACGGTCACCCTCCCTGTCAGGCCATGAACGGGCAGCGGGCGGATGGCAGGACCATCCGACAGCGCCCCTTAGCACGCTAGTCGTGACAGACAGATAACGGAACCCCCCATGCAGGACAACTCGGCTGCGCGCTCGGGGCCAGGATGGTCCGTGCGCACCACGACTGCCGGTCACGGCCACCGGCATCCCTCACCCTGAGCGCGGAGTGCAGCGCAGCGGAACGAGCAGTCGAAGGGCGCACCCACGGCAGCGTCCCACCGCCCGCGGCACTACCCGCTGAATCGCTCCGTGAGGAAGGCGATCGCCTGGGCGATGCCGGGCTCGTCGATCGAATGACCGAGGCCGGGGCGCCGCTCGGCCGTGACGGCGATGCCCGCCGCCTTCAGGGCATTGGCCGACAGCTCCAGGGAATCAAACGGCACGATCTGGTCGGCGTCGCCATGGATCAGCAGCACCGGCGGGCGCGAGCGGACATCGGCCGGCAGGCTGGCAGCGGCCAGCAGGCGACCGGAGTAGCCGACCACGCCCGCCACCGCCTCTGCCCGCCGCGGCGCCACATGCAGCGCCATCATCGTCCCCTGCGAGAAGCCCACCAGCGCCAGCCGGTCGGCGCCCAGGCCGAGCTTGGCGAGCAGGTCGTCGATATAGGCATCGAGCAGCGGGGCCGCGGCCTGGACGCCCGCCAGCATCATCGCCGGGCTGCGGTCCTGGAGGCTGAACCACTGGTAGCCATAGGGGGCCATGTCGCAGGGAAAGGGTGCGTCCGGCGCGGCGAAGGCGGCGTGCGGCAGGGCCTGGGCGAAATAGGGAGCAAGCCCGATCAGGTCGTTGCCGTCGGCCCCCAGCCCGTGCAGGAACACCACGACCTCGCGCGCCGGGCCACCGGCGGCGGGGCCCATCGTCGGGCCGGAAAGCTGCATCATTCGACCGGTCTCCCCATGTAATGTTCGGCCCCCGTCCTAACGGAATTCGCCCGCCGCCGCCATGATCGAGGCTTCCCAGCCGCCAGTCGTCACGCGCTTCGCGCCCAGCCCGACCGGCCGGCTGCATCTGGGCCATGCCCATTCCGCGCTGGCCGGCTGGCGGGCGGCCCGCCGGGCGGGCGGCCGCTTCCTGCTGCGCATCGAGGACATCGACCCGGGCCGCTGCCGGCCGGAATTCGTCGACGGCATCCTGGAGGACCTGGCCTGGCTGGGACTCGACTGGGACGGGCCCGTACGGGTGCAGTCGCGCCACCTGGCCGAGTATCGCCACGCTCTCGACCGGCTGGCGGCGGACGGCCTGACCTACCCCTGCTTCTGCACCCGCGCCGAGATCCAGGCCGAGATCGCGCGCGCCGGTGCCGCCCCCCATGGGGCCGAGGGGCCGGTCTATCCCGGCACCTGCCGCGGCCTCGCCCCGGGCGAGCGCCGGCGGCGGCTGGATGCGGGGCAGAACCACGCCATACGCCTGGACGTGGCCCGGGCCATGGCATGCACGGGCGGGCTGGCTTGGCGCGATCGGCGGGCAGGCGCGCAGACGGCCCGGCCGGACCTGCTGGGCGACGTGGTGCTGGCACGCAAGGATGCACCCGCCAGCTATCACCTGGCGGTCACGCTCGACGATGCGGTGCAGGGGGTGACGCTGGTGACGCGCGGCGTCGACCTGTTCGAGGCGACGCACATCCATCGGCTGCTGCAGGCACTGCTGGGCCTGCCCGTGCCGGAATGGGACCACCACGCGCTGCTGACCGATGCGGCGGGCCGGCGCTACGCCAAGCGCGACCAGGCCGTCACCCTGGCGGCGATGCGCCAGGCGGGAATGACGCCGGCCGAAGTCCTGGCCATGGCCGGCGGCTGATCAGCGGCGCAGGCCGCGGCAGATAGCCAGGTAGTCCGGATCCTCGGGCCGCAGGATGCCGTGGCGCACGAAGAAGTCGATCAGGGTCACGTTGACGTTGAACTTCACCTGGTCGGTGTCGCGCACCAGGGCCAGCACGTCGGCCGCCGGCATCAGGGCGAAGTCGACGATCTCGCCGTCGTTGGGCCGCGGTTCCAGCCCTTCGGGCATCTCCAGGTCATAGACATAGAGCAGGTCCTCGCGCAGGCCGTCCTCGCGCTCCATGACATAGGTGACGATGCCGGCGGCATGGGCGCCGCGCATCGCCTCCGGCGGCAGCGAGGCTTCCTCGCCCGCTTCCTTCACCAGGGTCGCCCAAGGGCCGTAGCCGGCGCCGACCCCGCCCGCCACCATGTTATCCAGCTTGTCGGGGTCGATCTTCTTGTCGGGCGCACGGCGCGCGATCCACAGATGCAGGCCGTCCGCCCGGCGCACGAAGCCGTTCAGGTGCACGCCGGCCGCCCGCACGCCGAAGCGTGGCAGGGCACCGCGGTCGATGCGCAGCAGCGGCCGGTCGCCATCCTCGGCCATCACGTCGAACCATTCGCCGCGCCAGCCGGGTATCAACCCATCCGCCACCAGCCGGCGGCCGACCAGTGCCACCGCCGCCGTCAGCGTGTCGGTATCAACGGCATCCGGCGTCAGTCGCACGGCGTCGCCATCCACCCGAAAGACGGCCGGGAACGCGGCCAGGACCGGTGCGAAGTCGTCGCGCACCCGGCCGACCCGCCGCCCGGCCAGCAGCAGCGGCCGGAAGCGTTCCGGCCGCCAGCGGTTCACCGCCTCGATATGGCGAAGGAGCGACATTCCATCAGACCGAGAAGTACTTGGCCTGGGGGTGATGCACGACGATGGCCGACGTGCTCTGCTCGGGCTCCAACTGGTCCTCGTCGCTCAGCGTGATGCCGATCTGCTCGCCGCCCAGCAGGCGCAGCAGCGCCACCTGGTCATGCAAGTTGGGGCAGGCCGGGTAGCCGAAGGAGTAGCGCGAGCCGCGATAGCCCTGCTGGAGCAGGCGATCCATCTCGCGCGAATCCTCGTGGCCGAAGCCCAGTTCGGCGCGGATGCGCTTGTGGACGTACTCGGCCATCGCCTCAGCCATCTCCACCCCCAGCCCGTGCAGGTAGAGATAGTCCTGGTAGCGGTTGTCGGCGAACCATTCGCGGGCGACGTCGGACGCCTTCTGGCCGACCGTGACGACCTGGAGGCCGATGACATCGCGGGTGTCGGGCGTCGTCTGGTCGCGGGTGCGGAAGAAGTCGGCGATGCAGAGCCCGCCCTCGCGGTTCTGCCGGGGCAGATCGAAGCGCGCGACCTCGGTCGCCCCGTCGTCGCCGAACAGCACGACCGCGTCGCCCTCGGCGGCACAGCGCCAGTAGCCGTAGCAGGCCTGCGGCAACAGGATGTCCTGCTGCTGCACGATATCGAGCATGCGCTTCAGGGTGGGCTTCAGCTCCTGCTGCGCCCAGGCCATGAACTCCTCCAGCGTGCGGCCGTCCTTCCGGTAGCCCCAGTGGAATTGATAGAGCATGCGGTCGTTGAGATAGGGCACCAGGGCTGCCACCGGCACGCGGGCGATGGTGCGCGGCCCCCAGAAGGGCGGCACCGGCACCGGCGTGTCGCGATGCAGCTCGGCCCGGCGCAGGCGGATCTCCTCGGAATCGACCGGGCGCATGGCGCGCGGCTCGGCCGCCTGCCCCAGCACCCGCTTGGTGTTGGTGGGCCGGCCCTTGCGCTTGCCCGCCACCTGGGCCAGGTGGCCGTCGAAGGTGCCGGTCATCACCTTGTTCATCAGGTCGAGCCCGTCGAAGGCGTCGCGCGCGTAGGCGACGCGGCCGTCGGTGTAGATGCTGGTGCAATCCTCCTCGACATACTTGCGGGTGAGTGCCGCCCCGCCCAGCAGGACGGGCACGCCGATGCCGTTGCGCTTCATCTCGGCCAGGTTCTCGCGCATCACCACGGTCGACTTCACCAGCAGGCCCGACATGCCGATGGCATCGGCATGGTGCTCTCCCACCGCCGCCAGGATGTTGGCGATCGGCTGCTTGATACCGAGATTGACGACCTTGTAGCCGTTGTTGGTGAGGATGATGTCGACCAGGTTCTTGCCGATGTCGTGCACGTCGCCCTTCACCGTGGCGAGCACGATCGTGCCCTTTTCCTGGCCCTCGATCTTCTCCATGTGCGGCTCGAGGCAGGCGACCGCGCGCTTCATCGTCTCGGCCGACTGAAGCACGAAGGGTAGCTGCATCTTGCCCGCGCCGAACAGTTCGCCCACCACCTTCATGCCGTCGAGCAGGAAGTTGTTGATGATGTCGAGCGGCTTGTGCGTCTGCATCGCCAGCGCCAAGTCGTCCTCCAGGCCCAGCCGCTCGCCGTCGACGATGCGCTGGGACAGGCGCTCCTCCACCTTCTCGGAGCGCACCTTCTTCACCGCCTGGGCCGCCTTGCGATTCTCGAACAAGGCGATGAAGGCTTGGAGCGGGTCGTAGCCCTCGCGCCGGCGGTCGTAGATCAGGTCCTCGGCGACGCGGACCTCCTCCTCGGGGATCTTGTGCAGCGGCACGATCTTGCTGGCATGGACGATGGCGCCGGTCATGCCGCGCTTCATCGCATGGTCGAGGAAGACCGAGTTGAGGATGGTGCGCGACGCCGCATTCAGCCCGAACGAGATGTTCGAGAGGCCGAGGATGATCTGGCATTCCGGCAGCTCGCGGGCGATCCGCTCGATCCCCTCCAGCGTCCACAGGCCGAGCTTGCGGTCGTCCTCGTTGCCGGTCGCGATGGTGAAGGTCAGCGGGTCGAACAGCAGGTCGGACGATGGCAGGCCGAAGCTGCGCGCGAAGTCGTGCAGGCGATGGGCGATGCGCAGCTTGGAATCGACGTCCTTGGCCATCCCCTCCTCGTCGATGGTGAGCGCGATCACGGCCGCGCCGAACCGCTTGGCCAAACGCAGCCGCTCGGCCGCGTGGCCCTCGCCATCCTCGAAGTTAATGGAGTTGATGATCGGCTTGCCGCCATAGAGCTTGAGGGCGTGCTCCAGCACCGGCGTCTCGGTCGAATCGATGACGAGCGGCGTGTTGACCGCGCCGCGCATGCGCGTCACCACCTCGGTCATCTCGGCGATCTCGTCGCGGCCAACGAAGGCGGTGCAGATGTCGAGCGCGTGCGAGCCCTCGCGCTGCTGCTCGCGGCCCATCTCGACGCAGCCGTCCCAGTCGCCGGCTTCCTGCAACTCGCGGAACTTCTTCGAGCCGTTGGCATTGCAGCGCTCGCCGATGGCCAGGAACGCGTTCTCCTGGCGCAGCGACACCTGGCCGTAGAGCGAGGCCAGCGACGGCACCCAGTGGACCGTTCGCTTGGCCGGCGCCGGCCGCGCCCGGCCGCCGGCGGCACGGCCGCGCAGCATCGCGTCCAAGGCCGCGATATGCTCGTTGCCGGTGCCGCAGCAACCGCCGACCATGCCGATGCCGTCTTCCTCAATGAAGCGGGCGAGCCACTTGGCGAGGTCGCCCGGCGCCAGCGGGTAGTGCGTCTTGCCGTCGACCAGCTCGGGCAGGCCGGCATTGGGCTGGATCGAGATCGGCCCCGGCCAGTTCTGCGACAGCCAGCGGACATGCTCGGACATCTCCTGCGGGCCGGTGGCGCAGTTGAGGCCCATGACCGGCACGTCGAGCGCGCGGATGATGGTGGCCGCCGCCGCGATGTCGGTGCCGACCAGCAGCGTGCCCGTCGTCTCCACCGTCACCTGGACGATGAGCGGGATGTCCTCGCGGCCGGCCTCGCTGCGCGCGCGCTTGGCGCCGTTCACGGCGGCCTTGATCTGCAACGGGTCCTGGCAGGTCTCGATCAGGAAGGCATCCACCCCGCCGGCCACCAGGCCCGCGCACTGGATCGCGAGTGCGTCCTCCAGCGTCTGGTAGGGCGCATGGCCCAGGCTGGGCAGGCGCGTGCCGGGGCCGATCGAGCCCAGCACGAAGCGCGGGCGGCCACCGGCCAGCCATGGCTCGATCGCCTCGTGCGCCAGTTCGCCGGCCCGCTTGTTCAACTCGAAGGCACGCTCGGCGATGCCGAACTCGGCCAGCGTCACCGGCGAGCCGCCGAAGCTGTTGGTCAGCACGCAGTCGGCGCCGGCCGCCAGGTAGCCGTCATGGATCAGCCGCACCACGTCCGGCCGGCTGTCGTTCAGGATCTCGGTGCAGTTCTCCAGCCCGGCATAGTCGCGGTCGGTATCGAGGTCGAGCGACTGCACGCGCGAGCCCATGGCGCCGTCGCACAGCAGGATCGATTCCGAGAGCGCGGTCAGGAAATCCGTCATGGCGTTGCCTCCGGCGCGGGCGGCGATCCCGCGGGCGGGCGCACCCCCAGGATATGGCAGATGGCGAAGCTGAGGTCGGCGCGGTTCAACGTATAGAAATGGAACTCCCGCACCCCGCCCGCCTGCAACGCGCGCACCTGCTCGGCCGCCACGGTGGCGGCCACCAGGCGGCGGGTCTCCGGGTCGCGGTCCAGCCCCTCGAACTGCTGCCCGAGCCAATCGGGCACGGCCGCCCCGCAGGCGCCCGCGAACTTGCAGACCTGGCCGAAATTGGTCACGGGCAGGATGCCGGCCACGATCGGCACGGTGATGCCGGCGGCGCGCACCCGGTCGCGGAAGCGGAAATAGACCGCCGGGTCGAAGAAGAACTGGGTGATGGCGCGGGTGGCGCCGGCGTCGATCTTGCGCCGCAGGTTGTCGAGGTCGGTGGCGGCGTCCGGCGCCTCCGGGTGGGTCTCGGGATAGGCCGCGACCGTCACCTCGAAATCGCCCACGCGCCGCAGCCCGGCCACCAGGTCGGCCGCGAAGCCGTAGCCGCCGGGATGAGGCGCATAGGCGCCGCTATCGGCCGGCGCATCGCCGCGCAGGGCCACGACATGGCGGATGCCGGCGTCCCAGTACTGGCGCGCGACGGCGTCGATCTCGTCGCGGGTGGCGCCGACGCAGGTCAGGTGGGCGGCCGGCTCCAGCGTCGTCTCGCGGCGGATGCGGGCGACGGTGGCGTGCGTGCGCTCCCGCGTCGTGCCGCCGGCGCCGTAGGTGACCGACACGAAGCGCGGGGCGAGCGGCGCCAGGCGCTCCACCGTTTCCCACAGGCGCGCCTCCATGTCGGGCGTCTTGGGCGGGAAGAACTCGAACGACACGTCGACCGGGTTGGGTGCGCGGAGCGTTTCGGCCGGGCCGCGCACGGATGCAGGATCGGTCAATGGGGCAGTCCTCGATTGGCGGCAGGCGCCGCATGGGGCTTGGTCGCGGGGGCATCGCCGCGCGGGCGGCGGGCGGGCCACAGCACGACGGTAAGCGGGTCGCCCGGCAGGCGGAGCGGCGTCGCCGGCTCCAGCCCGGCGGCGCGCAGCCAATGGGCGATCTCGGCATCGGAAAAGCCGAGCCGGCGATGGGCATGCTCGCTGCGGAGCTGGTCCAGCTCGTGGGGGGCGAAGTCGGCGATGATCAGGCGGCCGCCCGGTCGCAGCACGCGGGCGGCCTCGGCGATGGCCTCGCCCGGATCGTCCAGATAGTGCAGCACCTGGTGGATGGTGACGGCGTCGAACGAGCCCGCCGCCATCGGGAGCTGGTAGGCATCGGCGAAGCGGACCTGGCAATGGCGCAGGTCGGCGCGCTCCAGGTTGGCCCTGGCCATGCCCAGCATGTCGCGCGAGCTGTCGACGCCGACCGCCCGCACGCCGCGCCGGCCCAGCAACTCGACGATGCGGCCCGTGCCGGTGCCTACGTCCAGGAGATCCCCCACCTCCGGCAGGGGCAGGAGTTGCAGCAGGGCGGCCTCGACCTCGCGCTCGTCGACATAGAGCGAGCGGACGCGGTCCCAGGTGGCGGCGTTGGCGCGGAAATAGGCCGCCGCCATCTCCGCCCGGTTGGCCTTCACCGCCGACAGGCGCTGCAGGTCGCGGGCGACGGTCTCGTCGGTGTCGGGAATGCGGTCGACCAGCATGCGCGCCAGGTCGCCGGCGCCCGGGCCGGCGGCGACGCGGAAAAAGGCCCAGGTGCCCTCGCGGAAGCGGTCCAGCAGCCCCGCCTCGCACAGCAGCTTCAGGTGGCGCGAGACGCGCGGCTGGCTCTGCCCCAGGATCTGCGTCAGTTCGCTGACCGTCAGCTCGCCATGGGCACAAAGCGCCAGGACCCGCAGCCGGGTCGGCTCTGCCGCCGCACGCAACCCATTCAGCAGATGCTCCATCGACCGCCTTTCTTGCAGAGACATATAAACATGACTTTATGTCTTGTTCAAGACGTCCGTGCCGGCGCGCCATGCAGATCGGCCACACCGATCCCGCATCGCACCATGTCGGAGAGGGGCCGGACTGGCGAAACCCCAGGGCATGTGTTAGCTGGTTGTGGAGATGGGTATTGGTGGCGACAGCGCGAGCGGCGGCGCCCCGGAACCCGGCTTCACATCCAGCGATCGAGCGGTCCACGGCATGGCGGCAATGACACGGGCGACGAGCGGGGCCTGGCGATGGATCGGCCTGCCTGCGGCGACGCTGATCCTGGCTTGCGCAGCGCTGGTCGCCACCCTGGCGCCGCTGCCGGCCGCCGCCCAGGATGCCGGCGACGAGGACCCGCTGGAGGGCATCAACCGCGCCGTCTACGACTTCAACCGGGTGCTGGACGGTCTGCTGCTGAAGCCGGCGGCGATGATCTATCGCGGCGTCCTGCCCGAGGAGGTGCGCGACGGCGTGCGCAACGTGCTGGACAACCTCCAGGGCCCGGTGATCCTGGTCAACGACCTGCTGCAGGGCGAGACCAAGCGCGCCCAGATCACGGCCGAGCGCTTCGCGATCAACTCCACCGTCGGCGTGCTCGGCATCTTCGACGTGGCCAAGGGCTATGGCCGCTACAAGCACAGCGAGGATTTCGGCCAGACGATGGGCACCTGGGGCGTCGGCGACGGCCCCTACCTGATGCTGCCGCTGCTGGGTCCGTCCAATCCGCGCGACCTGACCGGGCTGGTGGTCGATTCCTTCGTGATCGACCCCTGGGGGCACATCGCGCGCGCCAACGATGCCGACTGGTTCACCTATACCCGGCTCGGCCTCAATTTCGTCGACACGCGCGCCCGCAACATCGAAGCGCTGGACGACATCGAGCGGAACCAGATCGATCCCTACTCGTTCATCCGGACGACCTGGCGCCAGCGCCGCGCCAACGAGATCCTGAACGGACGGCCGGCCCCGGCCGGGCGTTGACCTTCCCCCGCTGACGAAAGGAGCGCCTTTCATGCGCGCCCTCACCCGAATTTTCGTCATCCTCGCCGGCGTGCTCGTGCTGCCGGTAGCCCAGCCGGCCCTGGCGGAGACGCCCAAGGCGCTGGTCGAGTCCCTGGGCGACAAGGCCATCCGCCAGCTGACCGGCACTGTCGCGCGGCCGGAACGCGAGGCCCGCTTCCAGAACCTGCTGACCGCCGGTTTCGATATCCACGCGATCGGCCGCTTCACGCTCGGCCGCTACTGGAACCAGGCCAATCCGGCCCAGCAGGCCGAGTACCTGAAGCTGTTCGAGAAGTTCATCGTGCAGGCCTATGCCGCCCGCTTCGCGGAGTATTCGGGCGAGCAGTTCCGCGTCGTCGGCGAACGCCCGGATGGCGAGGTGACGATCGTCCAGAGCGAGGTCTTCAAGCCTGGCAACCCGCCGGCGCGCGTCGAGTGGCGCGTGCGCCACGGCGGCCAGCCCAAGATCGTCGACGTCGTGGTCGAGGGCATCAGCATGGCCGTGACCCAGCGCTCGGAATTCGCGGCCGTCATCAGCCGTGGCGGCGGCAATGTCGACAGCCTGCTGACGGCACTACGCCAGAAGACCGGCAGCTAGCCCCACCCACCGGATTCGCTAGAATCGCAGCTCAGGGCTCGACGGCGGGTTGCCCGTCTTCGAGCCCTGTGGCACCGTCTTTCCCTTGGAACGCTAGAAATAGCGCAGCCGTCCAACAGGCCCCTGCATGATCCGGGGCCCGGCAGGACACGAAAGGGGAGACGTCGAGATGAAGATCGGGGCTTGGCTGGCCGCAGCCGCCACATTCGCGCTCGCCGCCACCGCCGGTGCGCAGGAAATCAAGATTTCCCACCAGTGGCGGCAGAACACCGATGGACGGGACCAGGCGACACGCCTCTTCGTGCGGGAAGTGAACGCGCGCGATCCCAGCCTGAAGTTCCGCATCTATCCCAACCGCTCGCTCGTCAGTAACCCGACCAGCCAGATCGACGGCATGCAGGACGGCACGCTGGAGATGGCGGTCTATCCGCTCGTCTATGCCACCGGCAAGGTGCCGGAGTTCTCGATCACCATCATGCCCGGCACGGTCGGCAGCATCGACCAGGCGATGAAGGTGAAGAACACCCCCTTCTACGACAAGCTCCAGGAAATCTGCGCCCAGAACGGCATCCGCGTCATCACCTGGTGGTGGACGCCGGGCGGCTTCGCCACCAAGGACCGCGAGATCAAGGGGCCCGATTCGGTGAAGGGCCTGCGCATGCGCGCGGCCGACCCCTATTTCGAACTGATGCTGAAGGACCTCGGCGCCTCGGTGCAGTCGATGCCATCGACCGAAATCTATCCCGCCCTGCAGTCGGGCGTGCTGGACGGGCTGCTCACCTCGTCGGAGAGCTTCGTCAGCATGAAGATCTTCGAGCAGACCAAGCACGCCACGGCGGGCGGCGACTACACGCTGTTCATGCTGCTGCAGCCGCTGGTCATGTCCAAGCAGCATTGGGACAAGCTGACGCCCGCCCAGCAGAAGGCCTTCGACGAGGCCGCCGTGGTCAGCGAGAAATTCTTCAACGGCCTCCAGCAGGAAGCGTCGGAGAAGATGGTCGAGACCTTCAAGAAGAACAACAACGCCGTCCGCTCGATGACCAAGGCGGAATACGACGCCTGGGTCGAGATCGCGCGGACCAAGGCTTGGCCGGCCTTCGCCCAGAACACCAAGCAGGGCAAGGAACTGCTCGACCTCCTCCAGGCGGCGCTGAAGTAGCTTACCCGAGACCGGCCGGGCCGCCGTCGACCGGCGCCCGGCCCCACCCGCCGGCAGAGCCCCTCCCATGCAGAGTTTCATCCGCATCCTCGACCGCGTGGCCCTGATCTGTGCCGTCGCGGCTGCGATTCTGGTCGCCCTGGCCGTGGTCATCATCACCTGGATGATCTTCTGGCGCGCCGCCGGCAACTCGGCCTTCTGGGAGATCGAGGCCTCGGTCTTCCTGTCGATCGCCGCGATCTTCCTGGCCTCGCCCTATACGCTGCGAACCAAGGGGCATGTGTCGGTCGACCTGCTGGAGGCGATCCTGCCCGACGCCTTCACCCGGCCGTTGCGCGTCTTCGCCATGCTGATGGTGGCCGCCGTCTCGGCCTACCTGGTTTGGGAAGGCGGCAAGATGGCCCTGATGGCGCTGCATGAGGGCGAGCGCACGCCCAGCATGTGGGCGCCGCTGAAATGGCCCATCTATGCCGCCATGCCGATCGGCATGGCACTGACCTGCCTCCAGGCGATCGCCGAGATCGCCCGCATGCGCCTCTCGCCCCCGGATGCCCGATGAGCGAACTCGAGATCGGCTGGCTGCTGTTCGGCGTCACCACGCTCGTCCTCTTCTCGGGCGTGCCCATCGCCTTCGGCCTGCTGGCGGTATCGATCGGCTTCCTGCTGATCTTCGCCGGGCCGGCCAGCCTGGCCGCCGTCGGCCGCACCTTCTTCGAGGAGATGGCGAGCTTCGTCCTCCTCACCATCCCCATGTTCATTCTGCTGGGGGCGGCGATCGGCGTTTCGCGCGCGGGCGCCGACATCTATGAATCGCTGCATCGCTGGCTGTCGCGGGTGCCGGGCGGGCTGGTGATCGCCAACATCCTGGCCTGCGGCATGTTCTCGGCCGTCTGCGGCTCCAGCCCGGCGACGGCAGCGGCCATCGGCAAGGTCGGCATCCCCGAAATGCTGCGGCGTGGCTATCCGCCGACGCTCGCCACCGGCTCGATCTGCGCCGGCGGCACGCTGGGCATCCTGATCCCGCCTTCGGTCACCCTCATCCTCTACGGCATCGCGACCGAGACCTCGATCGGCCGCCTCTTCCTGGCCGGCGTCATCCCCGGCTTCCTTCTGGTGGTGCTGTTCGCCGCCTATGCCTGGATCTACAGCCTCCTGTCGGCGGCCGGCAGCTCGCTGCGGTCCAGCGAGCGCTTCTCCCTGCGCGAGAAGATGGACGGGCTCGGCCGGGTGATGCCGTTCCTGGTCATCATGGTGGTGATCGCGGTCGCCATGTATGGCGGCTGGGCGACCCCGTCGGAGATCGCCGCGCTGTCGGCATTCCTGGCGCTATTGCTGGTCTTCGTCATCTACCGCGCCACTTCGCCGCAGGAAGTCTGGGCGATCTTCAGCGACACGGTCCGCGAATCCACCATGATCATCATGATCATCGGTGCGGCCGGCCTGTTCGGCTACATGATGTCGCTCCTGTACATCACCCAGACGATGGCCGACGCCCTCGTCGCCTGGAACCTGGACCGTTGGACGCTTCTGCTCTTCTTCAACGTGCTGCTGCTGATCCTCGGCTGCTTCCTGCCGCCGGTCGCCATCATCCTGATGACCATGCCGATCCTGCAGCCGGTGCTGGAGGGCAACGACTTCAACCTCATCTGGTTCGGCATCCTGCTGACGATCAACATGGAGGTGGGGCTGATCACGCCACCGGTCGGACTCAACCTCTATGTCATCCGTGGCGTGGCGCCCCAGGTGCCGCTGACCCAGGTGCTGGCGGGCTCGATGCCGTTCGTCGTGATCATGCTGCTGTTCATGGTGCTGCTCTGCATCTTCCCGCAGATCGCGCTGTGGCTGCCCAACACGCTGATGGGTCCGGGAAGCTGACTCAGGGCGCACCGGCGCCCACGGGCGGCCGCCGGTGAGCGGCCGCGACCTTCTCATCGTCCTCCTCATCGTCACCGTCTGGGGCATGAACTTTCCGGTGGCCAAGCTCGGTTTCACCGAGCTGCCGCCGATCCTGCTGACTGCCTTCCGCTTCACGCTGGTGGCCGTCCTGCTGGTGCCATTCGTGCCCCGGCCACGCGGCCAGTACCGCCAGTTGCTGTTCCTGGCGACGGTGCTGGGCGGCGTCCATTTCAGCCTGATGTTCGTCGGCCTGTCGCGGCTGGATTCGGCCACCGTGGCGATCGCCAGCCAACTCACGGTGCCGTTCGCGGCCCTGCTGGCGGCCGTCGCCTTCAAGGACTATCTCGGCTGGCGGCGCACGCTCGGCATGGGCGTGGCCTTCGCCGGGGTGGCGGTGATGGCCGGCGAGCCGCGCATCCTGGCCGACCCCTGGCCGCTGCTGTGGGTCGTCATCGGCGCCTTCGCCTGGGCTGTCGCCAACATCCAGGTGAAGCGCATCGGCGCCATCGACGGGCTGGTGCTGAATGGCTGGATGGCCGCCTTCGCCGCGCCCCAGCTCCTGCTGGTCTCTTGGCTGGTGGAGGGCGATAGCTGGCACCGGGTGCAGTCGGCCGGGCTGGCGGGATTCGGCTCGGTCGTCTACATGGCGGTGATGGTGACGATCCTGGGCTATGGGCTGTGGTACCGCATCCTGCGCGCCTATCCGGTCAACATGGTGATGCCCTATACGCTGCTGGTGCCGGTGATCGGCGTCGTCGCCGGCATCGGCCTGCTGGGCGAGCCGCTGTCCGGGCCGATCGTGGTCGGCGGCGGCGCCACGCTGGTGGGCGTGGCCATCATCGTCTGGCGGCGCCCCCGCCTGACCGACCAGCAGCCGCAGCCTTGAGCGCGGCCGCCTTCTCGGGCAACGGCTCAATGCGGCTGATCGAGCGTCCATCCCCCAACCACGGGCCCCGGCTGGGCGACGGCGTCGTCGACATCCTGGTCCTGCACTATACCGGGATGCGCAGTGCGGGCGCCGCGCTCGAACTGCTGTGCGACCCGGCGGCCCAGGTCAGTGCCCACTACCTGATCGCCCAAGACGGCACCGTCCATCGCATGGTGGCCGAGGATCGCCGCGCCTGGCACGCCGGCCGGTCCTGGTGGCAGGGGGAGACCGACGTCAACAGCCGCTCGATCGGCATCGAGCTGGAGAACCCCGGCCACTATTGGGGCTATGTCCCCTTCCCGGCCGCACAGATGGCCACCCTGGTCGCGCTCTGCACCGGGGTCCTCGCCCGCCACCCGATCCCGCCCGGCCGCGTCGTCGGCCATTCCGACATCGCGCCGCGCCGCAAGCAGGACCCGGGCGAGCTGTTCGACTGGCCGGCGCTGGCCCAGGCCGGCATCGGCCGCTGGCCGCCCGCTCTCGACCTGCCGGCGCCCGACGCCCCGCCCTTCCCGGCCGAGGAAGGCATGGCCCGGCTGGCCGCGCTCGGCTACGAGCTGGACGACCCGGCCGCCACCGTGACGGCCTTCCAGCGCCGCTATCGCCCGGCTGTGGTCGACGGCCGGCTTGACGCCGAAACCCTGTGGCGAATCGCCCGCCTCGCGCCGTAACGGCCCGCATTGACGCCGCCCCGGCGAACCGTCAGTTTGCCGCCCGCCAGACGGCTGGATGGTCGCTCTTCGCCCCGCTCGG
The DNA here is from genome assembly GCF_006738645.1 of Stella humosa. Lineage (GTDB taxonomy): Bacteria > Pseudomonadota > Alphaproteobacteria > ATCC43930 > Allostellaceae > Allostella > Allostella humosa. Next base: position 4,484,145 of record NZ_AP019700.1, read on the forward strand.
CTTCGGCCGGGCGGGATGGAGGGAGGAAAGTCCGGGCTCCACGGAAACACGGTGCCGGGTAACGCCCGGCGGGGGCGACCCTAGGGAAAGTGCCACAGAAAGCAAACCGCCGTTCCGCGGCGCCGGGGGCAACCCCGGATGCAGCCGAGCGGTAAGGGTGAAAGGGTGCGGTAAGAGCGCACCGCGCATGCCGGCAACGGCTGCGGCACGGTAAACCCCACCGGGAGCAAGACCAAATAGGGACGGCCGGTCGGCGTCGCCTTCGGGCGGCGTGCGGCGCGCCAGTTTCCGGGCTGCCGTCCGGGTCGGTCGCGCGAGGCGCTCGGTAACGAGCGTCCCAGATGAATGACCATCCAGAGGGGTCCGCCCCTTGGACAGAACCCGGCTTACAGGCCGTCTGGCAACCTACCCCATCGCTTCCGCTTATGGAACAAATAAAGAACATTGGCGGAGTTCCGCCAATTCTCGAAGGGTCTCCGCGAATGCTTCAAGGCATAAGGAAATCGCGTCCAAAATAGAGCAAAGCCAAGGGATTAGCGGCTGGTTCCGTTGACTCCCATTTTTGCCCATGCTATCCCATCAAATCCCATGACGGACCAAACGTAGTCCGCTTTGGGCGGACTGTCGCGGAGGGGGTTCCGCCTCGGTCCGGGGGGAGGCGTGGCGGTGTTCGTCTCGACATTCGTGAACCGGATCGACCGTAAGGGACGGGTTTCCGTCCCGGCGACGTTCCGTGCCGCGCTTCGCAACCAGGAATTCGAGGGGATCGTCGCCTTCCCGACCTTGGGTCAGCCAGCCTTCGAGGGCTGCGGGATGGATTTCATGGAGCGTCTTTCGGCCAGCCTCGACGAGTTCGACATGTTCTCGCCCAAGCGCGATGAACTGGCCGCGATCGTGTTCGCCGACGCCCATCAGTTGACGTTCGACGGCGAGGGACGCATCAGCCTCCCCGCCTCGATGATCGAACATTGCGGGATCGAGGCCGAGGTCGCCTTCGTCGGCCGGGGCCGATCCTTCCAGATATGGGAACCAGCGACCTTCCGGCAGCATGCCGCGGAGGTCCGGAGACGCGCCCTGAGTGAGGGCGCGACGCTCCCCGTCCGTCCGGTTGCGCCGGGGGGAAAAGCGCCGTGATCGGACGGGGAGCGAGCTTGTTCGAGGAGCCGGCCGGCGGCCATGTGCCGGTCCTGCTGCGCGAGGTGCTGGCGGCATTGGAGCCGCGCGCCGACGCCATCTATGTGGATGGCACCTTCGGAGCCGGCGGCTATTCCGCGGCGATCCTGGCGACCGCGGGTACGCGGGTGTGGGGCATCGACCGAGACCCCGCCGCCATCGCCCGCGGGCGCGCCATGGCCGGCCGCTGGGACGGCCGGCTGAACCTGGTCGAGGGCTGCTTCGGCGACATGGACCGGCTGCTGGCCGACCACGGCGTCGACCGCGTCGACGGCGTGGCGCTCGACCTGGGCGTGTCGTCGCCGCAGATCGACACGCCCGACCGGGGCTTTTCCTTCCGCACGGACGGGCCGCTCGACATGCGCATGGGCGACCACGGGCCGACCGCCGCCGATCTCGTCGCCACCACCGAAGAGCGCGATATGGCGGACATCATCTTCCGCTATGGTGAGGAACGGCACGCCCGTCGAGTCGCGCGCGCCATCGTCACCGCACGGGCCAATGACCCCATCACCCGGACGTCGACGCTGGCCGAAATCGTGCGTCGGGCCGTGCCGCGTTCGAACGATGGGATCGACCCTGCGACGAGAACGTTCCAGGCCCTGCGCATCGCCGTCAACGACGAGATGGGCGAACTTGCGCGCGGCCTCGACGCCGCCGAGCGGCTGCTGGCCCCGGGCGGGCGCCTGGCCGTGGTGTCGTTCCATTCGCTCGAGGACCGCGCGGTCAAGGCCTTCCTGCGCGAGCGCAGCGGCGTCACCGACGGTTCGCGCCACCTGCCGCCGGTTTCCCGCCCGCCCGCCAGCTTCCGGTTGCTGGGCGGCAAGGCCGTGCGGCCGGACGGGGATGAAAGCGCTGGCAACCCGCGCGCCCGCTCGGCCCGCCTGCGCGCGGCCGAGCGCACCCAGGCGCCGCCATGGTCGCTGACTTCCCGGCTCGCTACCGGATCCATTACGGCCTCGGCCGCGCTGCGCGGCGGGAGCGCCTGATGATTCGCATTACGCTCGCCTTCTGGATCGGCCTGGTGTGCGCGCTGGGCTATGGCGTGTTCCAGGTGAAGTACGAGGTGCAGGAGATGGAAGCCCGTCTCGCGCAGCTCAATCGCGGCATCATCTCCGACCGCCAGGCGATCCACGTCCTGCGCGCCGAATGGAGCTACCTCAACCAGCCGACCCGGCTCGATCAGCTGACCAAGCGCCACCTGCCGCTGGCGCCGATCGCCGCCAGCCAGATCGGCCGCATCGAGGACGTGCCGTTCCGCGCCGCGGCCGCGCCGCCGCCCGCCACCCGCCGCTGGCCCGCCACGCCGCCCCTGCCCCGGTGCCGCCGGGCCGTGCCGTCGTGGGCGCCGCCTACACGACGCCGGCCAGGCGCTGAGGGCCGGCCGATGCGACGCGACGGACCGCCACCGGTCACCGACCTCGCCGCCTGCCGGCCGCAGACGCGCGGCAGCGCCTTTGGCGGCAGTACGCCCGGCGGGCCACTGCATGCCGCCGTCGAGAAGGGGCAGAGCCGGCTGGTCTTCCTGGCGGCGATGTTCTCGCTGGCCTTCCTGGTCATCGCCGGCCGCCTGGTCGACGTGACGCTGATGGCCGGCCCGTCCGAGGCGCCGCGGGCCCAGGCCCAGCCCCGCCCGGTCGAGACCGAGCGCGCCGACATCGTCGACCGCAACGGCACGCTGCTGGCCACCAGCCTGCCCACGCCGTCGCTCTACGCCAACCCCAAGGTCGTGCCCGACGCGGCCGATGCCGCCCGCCGGCTGGCGCCGATCCTGACCGGGACGACCGAGGCCGAGCTGCGCACCAAGCTGCAGGAGGATCGCAGCTTCGTGTGGCTGAAGCGCCAGCTTACGCCGCGCCAGCAGCACGACGTCATCCGCCTCGGCATCCCCGGGCTGGAGTTCCAGCGCGACGAGCGGCGCATCTATCCGCAAGGCCGCCTCGTCGCCCATGTCGTCGGCTTCTCGGGCATCGACCATACCGGCCTGCAGGGCGTCGAGAAGACGCTCGACAACCGCATCCGCGGCAACCGCGAGCCGATCGAGCTGTCGCTCGACCTGCGCGTGCAGCATGTCCTGCGCGAGGAACTGCAGCGCACGGTGACCGAGTTCAAGGCGATCGGCGCCGCCGGCCTCGTCATGGACGCCCACACGGGCGAAGTCGTGGCGCTGGTGTCGCTGCCGGACTACGACGCCAATTCGCCCGGCACCGCCAACGAGCAGACCCTGTTCAACCGCGTGACGCTGGGCGTCTACGAGATGGGGTCGGTCTTCAAGGTGCTGACCGCCGCCATGGCGCTCGACACCGGCAAGATCACGCTTTCCAGCGGCTACGATGCCTCGCGGCCGATCCAGATCTCGCGCTTCTCGATCAGCGACTACAAGGGCAAGAACCGCTGGCTGTCAGTGCCCGAGATCATCAAATACTCGTCGAACATCGGCGCGGCCAAGATGGCCATGGATGTCGGCATCAACCAGCAGCGCGCCTTCTTCGAGAAGCTGGGCTTCCTGAAGGCGCCGCAGCTCGAGCTGCCGGAGCTTGGCTTCCCGCTGGTGCCCAACCCGTGGCGTGAGATCAACGCGATGACGATCGCCTTCGGGCACGGCATCTCGGTGACGCCGCTCCATGTCGTGGCGGCCGAGGCGGCGATGGTCAATGGCGGCGTGCTGCGCAAGCCGACCCTGCTGAAATATCCCTACGGCACCCACCCGGACGGGTCGCGGGTGATCAAGGCCAAGACGTCGGACGAAATCCGCCGGCTGATGCGCCTCGTCGTCACCGACGGGTCGGGCAAGAAGGCGAACGTCCCGGGCTACCTGATCGGCGGCAAGACCGGCAGCGCCGAGAAGGCGGCCGGCAACGGCTACCGCCGCAAGGCGCTGCTGTCGTCCTTCGTCGGCGCCTTCCCGATGAACGATCCGCAATACGTCATCCTGGTGATGATCGACGAGCCGCAGGGGCAGATCCAGTCGCAGGGCTATGCGACCGGCGGCTGGGTCGCGGCGCCGCTGTTCGGGCGCATCGTCGAACGCATCGCCCCCCTGGTCGGCGTGGCGCCGATCGACGAGGACAGCCCGCAGATCCGCCGCGACATGGTCGTCCAGGCGAGCGCCCCGGCGCGCAGCCCCAATGCTCGTTAAGTGGGCCTGCAGCCCCCATGCGCCTCGCTGAATTGATGGCGCGGACGCGGGCCCCGACCCCAGCCGTACCCGACCCCGGCCCGGAGATCCGCGGCATCGCCGTCGACTCCCGGGCAGTCGAGCCGGGGTTTCTCTTCGCCGCCCTGCCGGGCCAGGCGACCGATGGCCGCCGCTTCATCGTCGATGCGCTGGCCCGTGGCGCCGTGGCCGTGCTGGCGCCGGAAGGCACCGTGCTGCCGGATGCCGCTGCCGACGTGGCGCTGCTGACCGACCCCAACCCGCGGCGGCGCCTGGCGCTGCTGGCGGCCGGCTTCCACGACCGCCAGCCCGAGCGCGTGGCCGCCGTCACCGGCACCAATGGCAAGACCTCGACCGCCGATTTCGCCCGCCAGCTCTGGATGCAGGCGGGGCTGGCCGCGGCCAGCCTGGGCACGCTCGGCATCCGGGCGCCGCGCTTCACCCGCAAGGGCGTGCTGACCACCCCCGACCCGGTCGTGCTGCATGCCGCCCTGGCCGAACTGGCCGACCGCGGCGTGGTGCGCGCGGCCCTGGAGGCTTCAAGCCACGGCCTCGACCAGTTCCGCCTGGACGGCATCGACATCCAGATCGCGGCCTTCACCAACCTGACGCGCGACCATCTCGACTATCACCAGTCCATGGCGGCCTACCGCGCCGCCAAGTTCCGCCTGTTCGCCGAGGTGATGGCACCGGGCGGCACCGCCGTGCTGAATGCCGACGTGGAGGAATTCGCCGACCTCGACCGGCTGTGCCGCGCGCGCGGCCACCGGGTCATCGCCTACGGGCTGGCGGGCCGCGACATCCGCCTCGACCGGCAGGACCTGCATGGCGACGGGCAGAGCCTGGCGCTGACGGTCGACGGCCGGACATGGCAGGTGGAATTGCCGCTGGCCGGCCCCTTCCAGGCGATGAACGCGCTGGCAGCACTGGGCATCGTGCTGGCCGACGGCGTGGCGCCCGAGCGGGCGGTGCCGGCCCTGGCCCGGCTGGAAGGCGTGCCGGGGCGGATGGAGCGGGTGGCGAGCCTGCCCGGCGGTGCCGCCGTCTATGTCGATTTCGCCCACACGCCCGATGCGCTGACGACGGTGCTGGCGGCCCTGCGCCGGCACACCGCCGGCCGCCTGGTCTGCGTCTTCGGCTGCGGCGGCGACCGCGATCCCGGCAAGCGGCCCGAGATGGGGGCGGCCGTGGCGCGCGCGGCCGACCGCGTCATCGTGACCGACGACAACCCCCGCAGCGAGGACCCGGCCACGATCCGGGCACCGGCCGTCGCCGCCGCCCGGGCGCTCTCGGCCGACGTGGTCGAGATCGGCGACCGCCGCCAGGCGATCTTTGCCGCCGTCGCCGGGCTGGCGCCGGGCGACGTGCTGGTGGTCGCCGGCAAGGGCCATGAATCGGGCCAGACCGTGGGCGGCCAGACCCTGCCCTTCGACGATGGCGAGGTGGCTCGCCAAGCCGTGGCCGCGCTGGACGTGGCTTCCCTGGCGAGCCGGCCATGACCGCGCTGTGGACGGCAGCCGAGATCGCCCTGGCCGTTGGCAGCGTGCCGGCCGGCACCTGGACCGTCGATGGCGTTTCCATCGACAGCCGCACGATGAAGCCGGGCGACCTGTTCGTCGCCCTCAAGGGCCCCAGCTTCGACGGCCACGCCTTCGTGGCCGACGTGCTGGCGCGCGGGGCGGCGGGCGCCCTGGTCGACCATGCGCCGGAGGGGCTGGCGGGCGATCCGCGCCTCGTCGTCGTCGGCGACACGCTGGATGCCCTGACCGCGCTCGGCCGCGCCGGCCGCGACCGCACGCGGGCGACGGTCGTGGCGGTGACCGGCAGCGTTGGCAAGACCGGCACCAAGGAACTGCTGCGCCTGGGCCTGGAGGCACAAGGGTCGACCATCGCCAGCGCGGCCAGCCTGAACAACCATTGGGGCCTGCCGCTCAGCCTGGCGCGGGTACCGCGCGACATCGACTGGGTGGTGCAGGAGGTCGGCATGAACCATGCCGGCGAGATCGCCGCCCTGACCCGGATCGCCCGCCCGCATGTCGGCGTCATCACCACGGTCGGCCCCGTGCACATCGAATTCTTCCCCTCGGTCGAGGCGATCGCCGACGCCAAGTCGGAACTGTTCCTCGGCATGATGGCGGACGGCGCGGCCGTGCTGAACCGCGACAACCCGCATTTCGAGCGGATGGCGGGCCATGCGCGCGACCGCGGCATCACCCGCATCCTCGACTTCGGCACCACGCCCGGCGTCTTCGCCCATCTCGAGGACGCCGAACTGGGTGAGACCGGCAGTGCGGTCCGCGCCACCGTCGACGGCCGGCCGGTTGCCTATCGCCTGGGCGCCCCGGGCCGGCACTGGGTGCTCAACAGCCTGGCCGCACTGGCCGCCATTTCGGCGCTGGGTGCGGACGTGGAGCGGGCGGCAGCCGCCCTGGCCAGCGTGTCCGCCCCGGTCGGGCGTGGCGCGCGGCACGAGATCGCCCTGCCCGGCGGCGGCGGCTTCACCCTGCTGGACGAAAGCTACAACGCCAACCCGGCCTCGATGCGGGCGGCCTTCTCGGTCCTGGCCGCCACGCGGCCGGCACCCGGCGGCCGGCGCATCGCCGTGCTGGGCGACATGCGCGAGCTGGGCGAGACCGGTCCGCGGCTTCATGCCGCGCTGGCCGATCCCCTGATCGCCGCCGGAATCGATATTGTCTTCTGCTGCGGTTCGTTGATGGCGCATCTCCATGCCAGCCTTCCGACCGCCATGCGTGGCGCCCTAGTCGCGACCTCCGACGATCTGGCACCGATCGTCGCCGACGCCGTGCGCGCGGGCGACGTGGTCACGGTGAAGGGTTCGCTCGGAACGCGGATGGCGCCGATCGTCAAGCGCCTGTCGGGCGGCCCCTGGGGTGGCCGACCGCAGGCCGCGGCAAGCTGAGAGGCACCCGCCCCCGTGCTCTACAACCTGCTTTTCCCGCTGTCCGACGAGTTCGGCCTGTTCAACCTGTTCCGCTACCTGACCTTCCGTTCGAGCGGAGCGGCGGTGACGGCGCTGGTGATCAGCTTCCTGCTCGGCCCGTCCCTGATCCGCTGGCTGAAGTCGCGCCAGCCCCATGGCCAGCCGATCCGCAGCGACGGCCCCGAAAGCCACCTGCTGACCAAGAAGGGCACGCCCACCATGGGCGGCTCGCTGATCCTGATCGCGCTCGCCACCTCGACCCTGCTGTGGGCCGACCTGTCGAACGGCTATGTCTGGGTCGTGCTGTTCGTCACGCTGGGCTTCGGCATGATCGGCTTCGGCGACGATTACCTGAAGCTGACCCGGCGCAACCATCGCGGCCTGCCCGGCCGCTTCAAGCTGCTGGCGCAGTTCGCCATCGGGCTGGCCGGCACGCTGTGGATCATCCAGTTGACGCGCGATCCGCTGTCGACCCAGCTCGCCGTGCCGTTCTTCAAGAACATGCTGATCGACCTCGGCTGGATGTTCCTGCCCTTCGGCGTGCTGGTGATGACGGGCGCGTCCAACGCCGTCAACCTGACCGACGGGCTGGACGGGCTGGCGATCGTGCCCGTGATGATCGCGGCCGGCTGCTTCGCGCTCATCACCTATCTCGTCGGCAACTCGATCTTCGCCAACTACCTGCAGATCAACCACGTGCCGGGCTCGGGCGAGCTGGCGGTCTTCTGCGGCGCCATGGTGGGGGCCAGCCTGGGCTTCCTCTGGTTCAATGCGCCACCCGCCATGGTCTTCATGGGCGACACGGGCTCGCTGTCGGCCGGCGGGGCGCTCGGCGCCATGAGCGTCATCACCAAGCACGAGATCGTGCTGATCATGATCGGCGGCCTGTTCGTGCTGGAGACGGTGTCGGTCATCGTCCAGGTCGTCTCGTTCCGGCTGACGGGCAAGCGGGTGTTCCGCATGGCGCCGCTCCACCATCACTTCGAGAAGAAGGGCTGGGCCGAGCCCACGATCGTCATCCGCTTCTGGATCATCGCCTCGATCCTGGCCCTGGCCGGCCTTTCCACCCTGAAGCTGCGGTGAGCCGATGATCACGGTCGACGCCTTCGCCGGTCGCCGCGTCCTGGTGCTGGGGCTTGCCCGCAGCGGCCTGTCGGCGGCGCGCGCGCTGGCGGCGGGCGGCGCCGAGGTGGCGGTGTGGGACGACCGGCCGACCAACCGCGAAACGGCCGAAGCCGCGGGCTTCGCCTGCGCCGACCCCATGCAGGAGAACTGGTCGCGGGTGGCCGCCCTGGTGATGAGCCCGGGCGTGCCGCTGACCCATCCCGCCCCGCACCCGGCGGTGCTGGCGGCACGCGCGGCCGGCGTGCCGGTCACGGGCGACATCCAGCTCCTGCGCCAGGCCCGGCCGGACGCTCGCATCTGCGCGATCACCGGCACCAACGGCAAGTCGACGACGACCGCCCTGGTCGGCCACATCCTGCGCCGGGCCGGCGTGCCGGTGGCGGTCGGCGGCAATCTCGGCATCGCCGCCCTCGATCTGCCGCCGCTCGTCCGCGAAGGCGTCTATGTGCTGGAGCTATCGTCCTACCAGCTCGATCTGGTGGACGCCGCGACCTTCGAGGTGGCGGTGCTGCTGAACGTGGCACCCGACCATCTCGACCGGCACGGCACCATGGCCAACTACATCGCCGCCAAGCAGCGTATCTTCGCCGGCCAGGGGGCCGGCCATACGGCCGTCATCGGCGTCGACGACGCGGTGGCCGCCGCCATCGCCGAGCAGCCGCGCGCGGCCGGCCTCGTCCGCATCTCGGGCGGCTCCGCCGATGCCGACATCCGTGTCGTCGACGGCGTGCTGACCGATGCCGAGGGGCCGATCGTCGACCTCGCGATCGCCGCCACCCTGCCCGGCAGCCACAATGCCCAGGACGCGGCCGCCGCCTATGCCGCCTGCCGCGCGCTGGGCGTGCCGCGGGCAGCCATCGCCGCCGCCATCCCCTCCTATCCCGGCCTGCCGCATCGCCAGGAGCTGGTGGGCGTCATCGACGGCGTCGCCTATGTGAACGACAGCAAGGCGACCAACGCCGATGCCGCCGCCCGGGCGCTCGCCTGCTACGACGCCATCTACTGGATCGCGGGCGGCGTGGCCAAGGCGGGCGGCATCGCCAGCCTGGCGCCGCATTTCGGGCGCATCGCCCATGCCTTCCTGATCGGCGAGGCGGCCGACGACTTCGCCCGCACGCTGGCCGGCCGGGTGCCGCATACCCGCTCGGGCGACCTGGCCCAGGCGCTTCGCCAGGCGCAGGAGCGCGCGGCCAACGACCGCCGCCAGGGCGCCATCGTCCTGCTGTCGCCGGCCTGCGCGTCCTTCGACCAGTTCCGCGATTTCGAGGATCGCGGCGACCGGTTTCGCACCCTCGTCACGGCCCTGCCGGGACGCCGGGTCATCCTCGCTCCGGCGGAGTCCGCGGCATGACGACGATCCATCGCACCGACACCTCCCTCTTCGGGCAATGGTGGTGGACGGTCGACCGCTGGACGGTCTTCGCCTTGGCGGCCATCATCGGCGTCGGCGCGGTCATGCTGCTGGCCGCCAGCCCGCCGGTGGCCGAGCGCATCGGCCTGGAGCCGCTGCATTTCGTGAAGCGGCAGATGCTGCTGCTGCCGGTCGCCATCGCCGTCGTCTTCTTCGTGTCGCTGCAGCCGCCGCGGGTGATCCGCCGCCTGGCGCTGGCGCTCTTCTCCGTCTCGGTCATCCTGCTGGCCCTGACCTTCGTCATGGGGGCCGAGATCAAGGGCGCCCGGCGCTGGATCTCGCTGCCCGGCATGTCGATCCAGCCGTCGGAATTCGTGAAGCCCACCTTCGCCGTGCTGACCGCCTGGCTGCTGGCCCAGGGCAAGGCCAGCGCCCGCTTCCCGGGCGGGCTCATCTCGGTCACCGCCTTTGCCGTCATCGTCGCCATGCTGCTGAAGCAGCCCGACCTCGGCATGGCCGTGGTGGTGGGGGCGGTGTGGTTCGTCCAGATCTTCCTGGCCGGATTGCCGATCCTGCTCGTGGTGGTCCTGGGCGCGCTGGGACTGACCGGCCTGTTTGGCGCCTACATGCTGCTGCCGCACGTCACCAGCCGCATCAACCGCTTCCTCGACCCCGCCGCCGGCGACAGCTACCAGATCGACCGCTCGATCGAGGCCTTCGCCAATGGCGGCCTGTTCGGCCGCGGCCCCGGCGAGGGCACGATCAAGAACTGGCTGCCCGACGCCCATGCGGACTTCGTCTTCGCGGTCGCAGGCGAGGAGCTGGGCCTGATCGCCTGCCTCTTCATCGTCATGCTGTTCGCGGTCGTGGTCGTGCGCAGCGTGCTGCGGGTGACGAGCGAGCAGAGCCTGTTCGTCATCCTGGCGGCGGCCGGCCTGGCGACCCAGCTTGGCCTGCAGGCGATCGTCAACATGGCGTCCTCGCTGCACCTGATGCCGACCAAGGGCATGACGCTGCCCTTCATCAGCTATGGCGGCTCGTCGATGCTGGCCCTGGCGCTCGGCACCGGCATGCTGCTGGCCCTGACCCGGCGCCGCTTCGGCGGCATCGAGCCATGACGGTGCGCCCATGACCACGCGGATCGTCCTTGCCGCCGGCGGCACCGGCGGCCACCTGTTCCCGGCCGAGGCGCTGGCGCGTGCGCTGCTGGCGCGCGGGGCCGAGCCGATCCTGGTGACCGACCCGCGCACCAGCGGCTTCGCGGCCGACCTGCCCGGCCTGGCCATCCATCGCCTGCCGTTGCAGCCGATGCGCGGGGGCGTCGTCGGCCGCATTCGCGGCGGGCTTGGCCTGTGCGCCGGCACGCTGGCCGCCCGCGGCCTGCTGCGCCGCCTGCGGCCGGACGCGATCGTGGGCTTCGGCGGCTATCCTTCGGTGCCGACCGTCTTCGCCGGCCGCAACCTGGGCCAGCCGATCCTGCTGCACGAGCAGAATGCCGTGCTGGGCCGCGCCAACCGCATGCTGGCCTCGCGCGCGACCCGCATCGCCACCTCCTTCGCCCGCATCCGCCTGCTCGACCCGGCGCTGGCGGCCAAGGTGGTCGAGACCGGCAACCCGGTGCGCCCGGCGATCGCCGCGCTCAACGCCCTCCCCTACCAGCCCCCCGAGGACAATGGCCCGGTGACGGTGCTGGTGACCGGCGGCAGCCAGGGGGCGAGCGTCTTCGCGACCCGCCTGCCCGACGCCATCGGGCGCCTGCCCGCGGCCTTGCGCGCCCGCCTGCACCTCGTCCAGCAAGCGCGCGCCGAGGATGTGGAGCCGGTGCGGGCGGCCTATGCCGCGATCGGCGTGGCCGCCACCGTCGCCCGCTTCTTCGACGACATGCCAGCCCGCCTGGGCCAGGCGCACCTGATGATATCGCGCTCGGGCGCGTCCACCGTGGCCGAGATCGCGGCTGCCGGCCGCCCGGCGCTGCTGGTGCCCTATCCGCGCGCCGCCGACGACCACCAGACCGACAATGCCCGCCACCTGGCGGACGCAGGTGCCGCCTGGATGGCCCCGGAAGGGGCCGGCGACGCGGCCGACCTGGCCCGGCTGCTAGAGGACATCCTGACGGTGCCGGACAAGCTGGCCAGCGCCGCCGCCCGCGCCCGCGGCCTGGGCCGGCCCGATGCGGCCGAGCGGCTGGCCGACGCCGTGCTGGCGCTGGTCGCGCAAACCGCCCCGATGGAGCGCGCGGCATGAGGACGATCCCCCTTTCCATCGGCACGATCCATTTCGTCGGCATCGGCGGCATCGGCATGAGCGGCATCGCCGAGGTGCTGCACCAGCTAGGCTACCAAGTGCAGGGCAGCGACGTGGCCGATGGCGCCAACGTCCAGCGCCTGCGCCAGCAGGGCATCCCGGTCGCGATCGGCCACAAGGCCGAGAATCTGGGCCCGGCCCAGGTGGTCGTCGTCTCGTCGGCCATCAAGTCGGACAATCCCGAGGTGGCCGACGCCCGCGTGCGCCTGCTGCCCGTGGTGCGCCGGGCCGAGATGCTGGGCGAGCTGATGCGCCTGCGCTGGTCGGTCGCCATCGCCGGCACCCACGGCAAGACCACCACCACCTCGATGGTGGCGGCCATGCTGGACGCGGCCGACATGGAGCCGACCGTCATCAATGGCGGCATCATCAACGCCTATGGCACCAACGCACGCATCGGCCGCGGCGAATGGATGGTGGTGGAGGCCGACGAGTCCGACGGCACCTTCGTGAAGCTGCCGGCCACGATCGCGGTCGTGACCAACATCGACCCCGAGCATCTCGACTTCTACAAGACCTTCGACGCCGAGCAGCGGGCCTTCGTGCAGTTCGTCGAGAACCTGCCCTTCTACGGCTTCGCCGTGCTGTGCATCGACCATCCGGTGGTGCAGGCGATGATCCCGCAGGTCTCCGACCGCCGTGTCATCACCTATGGCCTGTCGCCCCAGGCCGACGTGCGCGGGGTCGACGTGCGCATCGGCGCCGAGGGCTCGCGCTTCGCGGCCATCGTGTCCGACCGTGTCCGCGACACACGGCGCACCATCCCCGACCTCAGCATGGCGATGCTGGGCGAGCACAACGTGCAGAATGCGCTGGCCGCCATCACCGTCGGGCTGGAGATGGGCTTCGACGACGAGGTCATCCGCCGCGGGCTTGCCAGCTTCGCCGGCGTCAAGCGGCGCTTCACCCGGACGGGCGAGGCCAACGGCATCACCGTCATCGACGATTACGGCCATCACCCGGTCGAGATCTCGGCCGTGTTGCGCGCCGCCCGCCAGGCGACCCGGCGCGGCGTCGTCGCGGTCGTGCAGCCCCACCGCTACAGCCGGCTGGAAAGCCTGTTCGAGGATTTCTGCACCTGCTTCAACGACGCCGACGCGGTGATCGTGGCCGACGTCTATGCCGCCGGCGAGGCGCCCATCCCCGGCATCGACCGCGACGCCCTGGTGGCAGGCCTGCGCGCCCGCGGCCACCGCAACGTCATGGCGCTCGCCAGCCCGGCCGACCTGGCGCCGCTGGTGCGCGACATCGCGCGGGCGGGCGACCTCGTGGTCTGCCTGGGTGCAGGCTCGATCACGCAATGGGCGCATGCCCTGCCGGGCCAGCTCGACCCCTCAAGGCCGGCCCCCGCCCGTGATGACCGCCGCCCGCCTCGCCCCTCGCTGCTCGACCGGCTGCCGCCGGTGCGCGGGCGGCTGACGGCGGGTGCCCCACTGGCGCCGGTCACCTGGTTCCGCGTCGGCGGGGCGGCCGAGGTGATGTTTCGCCCGGCGGACGTCGAGGACCTGGCAGGCTTTCTGGCGGCCTGCCCGCCGGACGTGCCGGTGACGCCGATCGGGGTCGCCTCCAACCTGCTGGTCCGCGACGGCGGCATCCCCGGCGTCGTCGTGCGCCTGGGCCGCGGCTTTGCCGACATCGGCACCCGGGATGGGCGCGTCGTCGCCGGTGCCGCCGCCCTTGACGTGAACGTGGCCATGGTCGCGCGCGATGCCGGGCTGTCGGGGCTGGAGTTCCTGGCCGGCGTGCCCGGCACCATCGGCGGCGGCCTGCGCATGAATGCCGGTTGCTACGGCCGCGAGATGGCCGACGCGCTGGTGGAACTGGACGCGCTCGACCGCCACGGCCGGCGCCATTGCGTGCCCGTGGCCGAGGCCCACCTGTCCTACCGCCATTGCGGCCTGCCCGAGGACTGGATCTTCGTCGGCACCACCTTCGCCGGCACGCCGGACGCGCCCGAGGCCATCGGCCAGCGCATGGCCCAGTTCACCCGCCAGCGCGAGGAGACGCAGCCGATCCGGGCGCGCACCGGCGGCAGCACCTTCGCCAATCCGCCCGGCCAGAAGGCCTGGGCGCTGATCGACCGCGCCGGCTGCCGCGGCCTGCGCCTGGGCGGCGCGGTGGTGTCCGAGAAGCACTGCAACTTCCTGGTCAACGACGGCGCGGCCAGTGCCGCCGACATCGAAGGCCTGGGCGAGGAAGTGCGCCGCCGCGTGGCGGCCGACAGCGGCATCCTCCTTGCGTGGGAAATCCGGCGGATCGGTCTGCCCGGTACGCCGCGCGCGAATCCGGCTATAGAGGCGTCTTCATGAGCAAACGCGTCGCCGTACTGATGGGTGGCTGGTCGGCCGAACGCGAGGTATCGCTGGCGTCCGGCCGCGATTGCGCGCTGGCGCTGACCGAAGCCGGCTACCAGGTCGACACCATCGATGTCGACCGCGACCTCGGCCGCCTGATCAAGAAGCTGACGCCCCGGCCCGATGCCGTCTTCAATGCCCTGCATGGCACCGGCGGCGAGGACGGGACGATCCAGGGCGTGCTGGATTTCCTGGGCCTGCCCTACACCCATTCCGGCCTGCTGGCATCGGCGCTGGCCATGGACAAGCCGACCGCCAAGCGGATCTTCGCCGCCGCCGGCCTGCGCTGCCCGGAAGGCCGCGTGCTGCCGCTCGACCGCCTGCATGACGGCGAGCCGCTGCCCCGCCCCTACGTGCTGAAGCCGACCCACGAGGGATCGAGCGTCGGCGTGGTCATCGTCCGCGAGGGCGGCAACGCCCCCTTGCCCAGTGCCGCCGACTGGCCCTTCGGCCGCGACGTGCTGGCCGAGCGCTTCATCCCCGGCCGCGAACTGACCGTGGCGGTGATGGGCGATCGCGCGCTGGGCGCCCTGGAGATCCGCCCGCGCGGCGACTTCTACGACTACACCGCCAAGTATGCCCCGGGCGGGTCCGACCATGTGACCGGCGAGGACCTGCCCAAGGAGGTCCATGCCGAGGCGCTCGACATGGCGCTGCGCGCCCATCGGGCGCTGGGCTGCCGCGGCGTCAGCCGGGCCGACTTCCGCTGGGACGACACCGGGCCGGGCCGCGGCGAACTGTACCTGCTCGAGGTGAACACCCAGCCCGGCATGACGCCCACCTCGCTGGTGCCCGAGATCGCGGCGCTGGCCGGCTATTCCTTCCCGGCGCTGGTGTCCTGGATGGTCGAGGAGGCAAGATGCGGCTCCTGAACCACCCGATCGCCGCCTTCGGCCAGCGCCGCGACAAGACCGGTCGGCGCGTCGCCCAGCGCCGCATCTGGCCGCGCTGGGTGCGCCCCAGCCTGACTGCTGCTGCCGCCCTGTGCGTCGTGCTGACGGCGCTGGGCGGCTGGCTGGCCTGGCGCGACGGCTGGGCCGGGCGACAGGCGGAACTGGCGCTCGACCAGTTCGTGACCGCGACCGCCGGCGCCGGGCTGGCGGTCGAGGAAATCCTGGTCGAGGGGCGCCTGCACACCCCGGCCGAATCCATCCTGGCCGCGGTCGACGCCAATCGCGGCACGCCACTGTTGTCGATCAACCCGTCGACGGTGAAGGAGCGCCTGGAAGGGCTGCCCTGGATCCGCTCGGCCGCGGTCGAACGGCAGCTTCCGGGCACCCTCTTCATCCGCCTGGTCGAGCGTCGGCCGATGGCGGTGTGGCAGCGCCGCGGCCATTTCGTGCTGATCGACGAGCAGGGGCGCGAGCTGGGCGACGAAGGCATCGAGTATTTCCCCCGCCTGCCTTTCATCGTCGGCGAGGACGCCCATCGCGTCGCCGCCGACCTGGTGTCGATGCTGGCCGCCGTGCCCAGCCTGAGCGGTCGCATCGTCTCGGCCGTCCGCGTCGGCGGCCGGCGCTGGAACCTGCAGCTCGACAACGGCATGGAGATCCGCCTGCCCGAGGAACGCGCCCGGGAGGCCTGGGCCGAGGTGGCCGCACTCGACCGCACCCAGCGCCTGCTGTCGCGCCAGATCTCGATCATCGACCTGCGCGATCCCGCCCGCATCAACCTGCGCCGCGCCAAGGACGGGGCCGCCCCGCTGCCCGGCAAGAAGGATCGCGACGCATGAAGTCGCCGGCATGAAGTCCCTGGCCCGTCCGCGCGGCCCCATCGTCGCCGTCGACGTCGGCACGACGAAGACGTGCTGCTTCATCGCGCGCGCCGACGACGGCCAGTTGCAGATTCTGGGCATCGGCCACCAGGCCTCGCACGGCATGCGCGCGGGCACGATCCTCGACATGGAGACGGTCACCACCTCCATCACCAACGCGGTCGACGCGGCCGAGAAGATGATGGGCGAGCGGATCCATGACGTCTTCGTCAACGTCTCGGGCGGGCAGCCGGCCTCGCGCATGGTCACGGTCGACATGGCCCTGGCCGGCCGCGAGATCGACGATTCCGACGTCCGCCGCCTGCACGAGCACGGGCGCACGATGGTCGAGCCGGGCGATCGCCACCTGCTGCATTCCATCCCCACCAGCTACGTCGTCGACGGCAACCGCGGCATCCGCGACCCCCGCGGCATGTATGGCGAGCGGCTGGGCGTGCAGGTCCACACCATCACGACCGCCGCCAGCGTCGTGCGCAACCTGGCCTTGTGCGCCCACAAGGCCCAACTCGAGATCGAGGGGCTCGTCTCCTCGCCCTTCGCCGCTGGCCTCGCCTGCCTGGTCGAGGACGAGATGGACCTGGGCGTGACCGTCGTCGACATGGGTGGGGGAACCACCTCGATGGCGGTCTTCTTCGACGGCAAGGTCGTCTTCACCGACACGGTGCCGATCGGCGGCGCGCATGTCACGAGCGACATCGCCCGCGGCCTGTCGACGCCGACCGTCCATGCCGAGCGGATGAAGACGCTCTATGGCGGCTGCATCGGCTCCCCCTCCGACGAGCGGGAGACCATCATGGTCCCCCAGGTCGGCGAGGAGGATGACGGCCAGGGCCAGCAGATCCCGAAATCCTTCCTGGTCGACATAATCCGGCCACGGATGGAGGAGACGTTCGAGCTGGTGCGTGCCCGGCTCGAGGCCAGCGGCATGGACAAGGTCGCCGGCCGCCGGGTCGTCCTCACCGGCGGCGCCAGCCAGTTGCCCGGCGTGCGCGAACTGGCCGGGCAGGTGCTCGACAAGCAGCTTCGACTCGGCCGGCCGATCCGCATCGCCGGCCTGGCCGAGGCGGCGGGCGGTCCCGCCTTCTCGGTCTGCGCCGGGCTGCTGCACTACGCGGTCGTCCAGCGCGCGGAGGAGCAGCAGGCCGGTCGCGCCCGCGGCACCGCGCGCAAGGGTTATTTCGGCCGTTTCGGCTCATGGCTGAAAGAGAATTTCTGATGCGAGTCGCTTTTCGCGCCACCACAGGATATGGGGTCTCGACAAGCCCCCGCCACCGCCCCTAGTCTGCCTATCGACAGCTCCGAACCCGGAGGGAACCCATGCCGATCAACCTTTCCGTCCCTTCCCACGACGACGTGATCAAGCCGCGCATCACGGTGATCGGCGTCGGCGGTGCCGGCGGTAACGCCGTCAACAACATGATCCGCGCCAATCTCGAAGGCGTGGAATTCGTGGTCGCCAATACCGATTCGCAGGCCATCGCCCAGTCGCTCGCCACCCGCAAGCTCCAGCTCGGCGCCAGCGTCACCCGCGGCCTGGGCGCTGGCGCCCGGCCCGACGTCGGCCGCGCCGCCGCCGAGGAGGCGCTGGACGAACTGCTCGACCAGATCGCCGGCTCGAACATGGTGTTCATCACGGCCGGCATGGGCGGCGGCACCGGCACGGGTGCCGGCCCCGTCATCGCCCGGGCGGCCCGCGAGCAGGGCATCCTGACGATCGGCGTGGTGACCAAGCCGTTCCTCTTCGAAGGCACGCATCGCATGCGCGCCGCCGAGAAGGGCATCGAGGAGCTGCAGCGCTTCGTCGACACGCTGATCATCATCCCGAACCAGAACCTGTTCCGCATCGCCAACGAGAAGACGACGTTCGCCGACGCCTTCAAGATGGCCGACGACGTGCTGCATTCGGGCGTGCGCGGCATCACCGACCTGATGGTCATGCCGGGCTTGATCAACCTCGACTTCGCCGACATCCGCACCGTGATGCAGGAGATGGGCAAGGCGATGATGGGCACGGGCGAGGCGACGGGCGACAAGCGCGCCATCGACGCCGCCGAGGCCGCCATCTCCAACCCGCTGCTCGACGACGTGTCGATGAAGGGGGCCAAGGGCGTCCTCATCAACATCACCGGCGGTCTCGACATGACCCTGTTCGAGGTCGACGAGGCGGCCAACCGCATCCGCGACGAGGTCGACCCCGACGCCAACATCATCTTTGGCTCCACCTTCGACGAGAAGCTGTCGGGCCGGATGCGGGTGTCGGTGGTGGCGACTGGCATGGACGTGGAATCGGCCGAGAAGCCGCGCACCGTCATCCAGCTCGTCAGCGACCGCGACCGCGCCGCCCAGGCATCCGTTGCCGCCGCCGAGGCGCCGGCACCCGAGCCGACCCGGGTGGCCGAGCCGGTGCGCTCGACGGCCGGCGGCGGCGGCCAGGGTTCGGCGATCTCGCTGCCGCTCGGCGGTGGCGGGTCGTCCCTGCCCGACAGCCCGCCGCCCGCGCCGCGCCACAGCGAGGTCGCACAGACCAGCTATGTCGTGGAATCGGCGACCGAGATGCCGCTCTCCCACGAGTCGCAGACCATCCACGAGGAAGTGCCGCTGCGCACCGCCGCCGGCGGTGGCGGCTTCGGCAGCCTGATCCGGCGCGTGACCGGGCTCGACCGGCCGCGTGCGCCCGGCCTGCCGGCCGAGAAGCTGGACCCGGCGCCGATGACCCCTGCCCGCCCCGCCGCGCACCAGGCGCCGTCGCATCACGCGCCGGCCCATCATGCGCCGGCCGCGCCGAGCGCCCCCACGCCTGCCCCACGGGCGCGGGCGACGGAAACGGTCGAACGCAACCCGCCGGCCGGCGCCGAGGAAGACATGCTGGACATTCCGGCTTTCCTCCGCCGTCAAGCGAACTGAGCAAGTATCTGATTTGACGGGGTTTTGCGTGTAACACCACGCAACAATCTTTGAATTGTAGGCTCCCTCCCATCGGCCTAGATGGGAGGGAGCTTTATTTTTGCCCCGTCCCTTTGCGAACCCGTCGCCCCGCCCGGCCGGTTCCGATCCAGCGGAAGGTATCCGTGAACGCGATCAGACCTACGGCATTTCCGGCGCCGCGTCGGACGATCAAGTCGGCGATCCACTGCACGGGCGTGGGCCTTCATTCGGGCCGGCGGACGTTGCTGCGCCTGGTGCCTGCCGAGGCCGGCACGGGCGTCGTGTTCCGCCGCATCGACCTGCCGGGGGCGCCCGAGGTGGCGGCCCTGTGGGACCGGGCGATCGAATCGCCGCTGTGCACCACGCTGGTCGAGAACGACGTCACGGTATCGACCGTCGAGCACCTGATGGCAGCACTGGCCGGCAGCGAGATCGACGACGTCGTCGTCGAGATCGACGGGCCGGAAGTGCCGATCATGGACGGCAGCGCCGCCCCCTTCGTGTTCCTCATCGAATGCGCGGGCGCAGTCGAACTGGCCCAGCCGCGCAGCGCCATCCGCATTCTCAAGGAAGTGCGGGTCGGCGACGCCCGAAGCTGGGCCGCGCTCCGCCCGGGCCCGGCCGCGTCCTTCACCTTCGAGATCGACTTTCCGCACCCGGTCATCCGCCAGCAGAGCTTCGGCGTCACCCTGCACAACGGCACCTTCAAGAACCAGTTGAGCCGGGCGCGCACCTTCGGCTTCCTGCACGAGGTCGACCGGCTGCGCGAGCTGGGGCTGGCCCGCGGCGGGTCGCTGGAGAATGCGATCGTCGTCGCCGAGGACGGCATCCTCAACGAGGAAGGCCTGCGCTACACGGACGAGTTCGTGCGGCACAAGATCGTCGACAGCATCGGCGACCTCTATCTGGCCGGCGCCCCGATCCTGGGCCGGTTCGAGGGCTACAAGTCGAGCCATGCCCTGTCGGCCCGCCTGCTGCGCACCCTGATGACCGATCCGTCTGCCTGGGCCTACGACGTCATGGCCGACAGCATGATGACGCCGGCCTGGGACAGCGGCCCGCTGGCCGCCACGGCCTGACGCCCTTCGGCCGGAAGCGCGGCTGCCGGCGGGGGGTGATCGCGGCATTTCCCCTGCGGGCCCAGGCTTGGTATCTATGCCCGGGACTCAGCCGCTCGCGGCTGCACCTGAACGCCGAACCGATTGGGACGTAGCGGATGCCGCGCCGGACTACCATCGACCCGACCTCCATGCCCGCCCGCGCCACCGCCACCACGGCGATGCGCGGCGTGCTCGCTGCCGGCGCGCTCGCGCTGGCGCTCGCCGCCTGCGGCGGCACCAAGGAAGAAGCCTACGTCGAGCGCCCGGTGGAGGAACTCTACAACGACGGCATGAACAGGATTGCCGAGGGTTCCTACCGCGACGCCGCCAAGAAGTTCGACGAGGTCGAACGCCAGCATCCCTATTCCGTGTGGGCCACCAAGGCGCAGCTCATGGCCGCCTTCGCCCACTACGAGAACAGCCGCTACGACGATGCGATCGTGGCGCTGGACCGCTTCATCCAGCTCCATCCGGGCAACCGCGACATCGCCTATGCCTACTACCTGAAGGGCCTCTGCTACTACGAGCAGATCACCGACGTGCAGCGCGACCAGCGCAATACCGACCGGGCGCTGGCGTCCCTGCAGGAGGTGGTGCGCCGCTATCCCGACAGCCGCTATGCCCGCGACGCCAAGCTGAAGATCGACCTGACGCACGATCACCTGGCTGGCAAGGAGATGGCGATCGGCCGCTACTACCTGCGCCAGGGCAACTACCTGGCGGCGATCAACCGCTTTCGGGTGGTGGTCGAGAAATACCAGACCACCAGCCAGGCGCCCGAGGCGCTGCACCGCCTGACGGAGGCCTACTTGGCGCTGGGCATCACCGCCGAGGCGCAGACCGCAGCCGCCGTCCTGGGCCACAACTTCCCGGGCAGCGACTGGTACACCGACAGCTACCGCATGCTGACCGGCAAGGACCTGGCGCCCAAGAAGGACGAGGGTTCCTGGATCAGCCGGGTATGGGGCTCGATCTTCTGATCCCGGGCCAGCCCAGGGCCACGCGCGAATACGGCCGGCAGGGTGCCCCCTGCCGGCCGTTCTCGTTCCAGCCGTGCCCGCGCTTCAGCGCAGGCGGTTCAGCAGCGTCGGGTTGATGGTGCCGTCGACCGGCAGGCCATTGTCGCGCTGGAAGGCCTCGATGGCGCGCCGCGTGCGCTCGCCCATCACCCCGTCCGGCGCGCCCGGGGTATAGCCGCGCCGCTGCAGGGCCTGCTGCACCCAGGCGACATCCGGGTCGCCGCGATACGCCATGCCGGGCCGCTGCGTGTAGTCCGGCGGCGTCAACTGCTCCGGCTGGCCGATATAGGGCGGCTGGCCCTCCGGCTGCGTCGGATAGGTCGGCTGCGCCTGGTAGGGCGGCTGCTGCTGGTAGGGTTGCTGATAGGTCGGCTGCTGCTGATAAGGCTGGGCAGGCGCATTGTAGGTGGGCGCGTTGTAGGAGGGCTCGGGTGTGCGCGCATGCACCGGCGGCTGGGCGTGGCGCAGATGGTCCAGCAGCCTGGGCGTCGCCTCGCCGTCGATCGGCAGGCCGGCGTCACGCTGGTAGGCGCGGATGGCCGCCACCGTCTGGTAGTCGAGCACCCCGTCGGTCGGCCCGGTCTGGTAGCCATGCTCGTCCAACTCGTCCTGGATCGCGTCGACCAGGGCGCGATGGTCCATCGGCGGCGAGTAGGGCCGGACGTATGCGGGTGGCACGTAGGTGGGCGGCATATAGGCGGGCGGCGCGTACACCGGCGGGGGCACGTAGACCGGCGGCGCGTAGTAGCGGGTTCCCCCCCAATAGGGGTTGGGTCCATACGGATGGTACGGATAGGGCTGGGCCGCGAGCGGTCCTGCCATCAGCACGGCACCCAATGCCACGATCGTCAGTTTCACCTGCATGATCATCCTCGTCCGGCGTTGGCAGTAGAATGGCGACATCATACAACGGTTCCCGCATGCGCCCCATTCCGTCCCGTACCCCGATGCCCGGCCGATGCTGACCACGCTTTCCATCCGCGACATCGTGCTGATCGACCGGCTGGACCTGGCGATGGAGCCGGGGCTGTCGGCGTTGACCGGCGAGACCGGTGCCGGCAAGTCGATCCTGCTGGATGCGCTGGGGCTGGCGCTGGGTGCGCGGGCCGACAGCGGGCTGGTGCGCCAGGGCAGCAACCAGGCCAGCGTGACGGCGGAGTTCTCGCCCGGCGACTCGCCCGAGCTGCGCCTGGTGCTGGACGAACTGGGCGTGCCGGCCGAGGAAACGCTGCGCCTGCGCCGCGTGCTCTCGGCCGACGGCCGCAGCCGCGCCTTCGTCAACGACGTGCCGGCCGGCGTCGCCAGCCTGCGCCGGCTGGCCGAGATGCTGGTCGAGGTCCACGGCCAGTTCGACCAGCAGAGCCTGCTGGATGCCGGCGCGCACCGCCGCCTGCTGGACGCGTTCGCCGGCCATCAGCCGCTGCTGGATGGCGTCGTCCAGGCCCATGCCGCCCAGATCGCCGCCCGCGGCGCCCTGAAGGAGGCCCGCCAGGCGGTCGCCAAGGCCCGCGCCGACGAGGAATACCTGCGCCAGGGCGTGGCCGAACTGGGCGAGTTGCAGCCCGAGCCCGACGAGGAGGCCGGCCTGGCCGAGGAGCGCGCGGCCATGAGCCAGCGCGGCCGCCTGCTGGAAGCCGTCCAGGGTGCGCTGGCCGAGATCGAGGGCGACCGCGGCGCCGAGACCCGGATCGCGGCCGCCGCCCGCCTGATCGAACGCCAGAGCGACCGCGCCGGCGACCGCTTCGAGCCCGCGATCGCCGCCCTCGACCGCGCCTTGGCCGAGCTGCGCGAGGCGGGCGCGGTGCTGGAGACCTCACGCCGGGAGTTCGCCGATGGCGGCCGCTCGCTGGAGGCGATCGAGGATCGCATCCACGCGCTGCGCGCGGCATCGCGCAAGTATGGCGTGCCGGCCTCCGCCCTGCCCGAACTGGCGCGCGACTTCGCCCGCCGGCTGGAACTGCTGGCCGACGGCACGGCGGCACTCGCCAGAGCCGAGGCGGAATCGGCCGCCGCCGACGCCGGCTATCGCGCTGCCGCCGAGACGCTGGGCCAGTCGCGGCGCGACGCCGCCGCCCGGCTGGACTTGGCCGTCGCGGCCGAGCTGCCGCCGCTGAAGCTGGAGCGCGCGCGCTTCGTCACCGATGTCGACACCGCGCCCGAGTCGGACTGGGGGCCGGAGGGCACGGAGCGCGTGTCCTTCACCGTCGCCACCAATGTCGGGTCGGCCCCCGGACCGCTCGGCCGGATCGCGTCCGGCGGCGAGCTGTCGCGCTTCATGCTGGCCCTGAAGGTGGTGCTGGCCGCCGCCGACCCGGTCGGCACGCTCGTCTTCGACGAGGTCGATTCCGGCATCGGCGGCGCCGTCGCCTCGGCGGTCGGGGAGCGGCTGGCGCGCCTGGCCGACAGCGTGCAGGTGATGGTTGTCACCCACTCGCCCCAGGTGGCCGCATTGGCGGACTGCCACTGGCAGGTGCGCAAGGACGATCGCGAGGGACAGACCACCACCCGCATCGCCCCGCTCGACCCCGCCGCCCGGCGGGAGGAGATCGCCCGCATGCTGTCCGGCTCGGCCGTCACCGACGCCGCGCGGGCGGCCGCCGACAGCCTGATGCAGCCCGCGACCGGCGACCGGCCCGCAAAGAGAAGCCGATGACCGACGAAATCCAATTGCAGGATCGGCCGATCGAGGCCCTGACGATCGAGGAGGCCGCGGCCGAGCTGGAACGGCTGGCGGCCGAGATCGCCCACCACGACCGCCGCTACCACCAGGAAGACGCGCCCGAGATCAGCGACGCCGACTATGACCGGCTGCGCCGGCGCAATGCCGACATCGAGGCCCGCTTTCCAGAGCTGGTGCGCGAGGACAGCCCGAGCCGCCGGGTGGGTGCGGCCCCCGGCCAGGGCTTCCGCAAGGTCCGCCACGCGCGGCCGATGCTGTCGCTCGACAACGCCTTTTCCGACGAGGACGTGGTCGCCTTCTTCACCTCGGTCCGGCAGTTCCTGCGCAAGGACGAGCCCTTCCGCTCGCACCCCGACGCGCCGATCGCCGTCGTGGCCGAGCCCAAGATCGACGGGCTCTCGGCGACGCTGCGCTACGAGGGCGGGCGCTTCGTGCTGGGCGCCACGCGCGGCGACGGCGAGGTGGGCGAGGACGTGACCGCCAACCTGCGCACGCTGGACGACGTGCCGCAGCGCCTGTCTGGCCCCGCCCCGGACGTGCTGGAGATCCGCGGCGAGGTCTACATGACCCGGGCCGACTTCCTGGCCCTCAACCAGCGCCGCCAGGCGGCCGAGGAGCCGCTTTTCGCCAACCCGCGCAATGGGGCGGCGGGGTCGCTGCGCCAGCACGATCCCGCCATCACTGCCAGCCGGCCACTGCGCTTCTTCGCCTATTCCTGGGGCGAGACCAGCGGCGAGATCGCCGACAGCCATTCAGGCGCGCTCGCTCGGATGCGCGAATGGGGCTTCCAGGTGAACCCGGAGACGCGGGCGTGTGCCACCATCGAGGAGGCGCTGGCGCTGCACCGGGACCTCGGCCATCGCCGCGCCGACCTCGGCTACGACATCGACGGCGTCGTCTACAAGGTCGACAGCCTGGCCTTCCAGGCACGGCTCGGCTTCGTCACCCGCGCGCCGCGCTGGGCGATCGCCCACAAGTTCCCGGCCGAGCAGGCCGAGACCCGCCTGAATGGCATCCTGATCCAGGTCGGCCGCACCGGCGCCCTGACCCCGGTGGCCGAGTTGGAGCCGGTGACGGTGGGCGGCGTGGTCGTCTCGCGCGCGACCCTGCACAACGAGGACGAGATTGCCCGCAAGGACGTGCGGGTGGGCGACCGCGTCATCCTGCAGCGCGCGGGCGACGTCATCCCGCAGATCGTCCAGGTGGTGCTGTCCGCCCGCCCGCCCGACTCCGAGCCCTACGCCTTCCCGGACACGTGCCCAGCCTGCGGCAGCCACGCCGTGCGCGAGCCGGGCGAAGTGGTGCGGCGCTGCACCGGCGGCCTCATCTGCCCCGCCCAGGCGGTCGAGCGGCTGCGCCATTTCGTGTCGCGCAACGCCTTCGACATCGACGGGCTGGGCGAGAAGCACATCGCCGCCTTCTGGGCTGACAAGTTGATCCAGGGGCCGGCCGACCTTTTCCGCCTGGCCGAGGACCCGGCCCCCCTGGTCGAGCGCGAGGGCTGGAAGGACGCCTCCATCGCCAACCTGCAGCGCGCCGTGCGCGCGCGCCGCACGATACCGCTCGACCGCTTCATCTATGCGCTCGGCATCCGCCAGGTGGGCGAGGCCACCGCCCGGCTGCTGGCCCGCAACTACGAGACGCTGGATGCCTTCCAGGCCGCCATGATCGCGGCCGCCGACGAGTCGGGCGAGGCTTTCCAGGACCTCGATTCCATCACCGGCATCGGCGCCAGCATGGCCCGCGACCTCGTCCAGTTCTTCGCCGAGCCGCACAACCTGGCGGTCATCGACGACCTGCGTGCGGTGGGCGTGACCGTCGTCCCCGTCGAGGCGCCGCGGACCGTGGCGTCGGCCATCGCCGGCAAGACGGTCGTCATCACCGGCGAACTGGAGCGCATGACCCGGCGCGAGGCCAAGGCCCGGGCCGAGGCGCTGGGCGCCAAGGTGGCCGAGTCCGTATCCAAGAAGACCGACTTCGTGGTGGTCGGCGCCAGCCCCGGCTCCAAGGCGACAAAGGCCCGGGAGCTGGGGGTGCGCACGCTGGACGAGGCCGAGTGGCTGGCGCTGGTCGGGGAAGCGTGACGGAAACGGCAGCCCAAGGAACCCTGGACTGCCGCCCGTGCGTGCTTCGACTGCTAGGCGCTACCTGCCAGCGGCCGGGTGACGGCATCCAGCCAACGGCCCGTTTCGCCATCGACCAGCGGGCCGATCTCGGCGCGAACGCGGGCATGGTAGGCATCGAGCCAGCCGCGCTCGGCCGGTGTCAGCAGGTCGAGGTCGACCAGATCGCGGTCGATGGGGGCCAGCGTCAGCGTCTCGAAGCCCAGCATCGGCCGCTCGGCGCCCGGCAGCACCACCGGCACCACGGTCACCAGGTTCTCGATCCGGATGCCGAAGGCGCCGGTCTTGTAGTAGCCGGGCTCGTTGGAGACGACCATGCCCGGGCGCAGCGCCACGGTGGAGCCGGCCTTGGATATCCGGTGCGGCCCTTCATGCACCGACAGGTAGCTGCCGACGCCGTGGCCGGTGCCATGGTCGAAATCGACGCCCACCTGCCACAGGGCCTGGCGCGCCAGCACGTCGATCTGGGCGCCGGTGGTGCCGCGCGGGAAGACGGCGGTCGCGATCGCGATGTGGCCCTTCAGCACGCGGGTGAAGCGGTCGCGCATCTCGGCCGTCGGCTGGCCGACGGCGATGGTGCGGGTAACGTCGGTGGTGGCATCCGGATACTGCCCGCCCGAATCGACCAGGTAGAGTTCCCCCCGCCCCAGCTTGCGGTTGCTGCGCGGCGACGCGCGGTAGTGGACGATCGCCCCGTTCGGCCCGGAGCCGGAGATCGTGGGAAAGCTGGCATCGCGATAGAGCGCGCTCTCGGCCCGCAGCGCGCGCAGCCGCTCCACCGCGTCCAGTTCGTCGATCCCGTGGCCGGCATTGGTGGCGAGCCAGGCGAGGAAGCGCACCAGCGCGATGGCGTCGCGGCGATGGGCGGCCCGGAAGCCCGCGATCTCGACCGGGTTCTTGCAGGCCTTGGGCAGCATGCAGGGATCGTCGCCCGAAATGGCCGTGCCGCCGGCCGCCGCGATGCGGTCGAAGACCCAGGACGGCGCCGATGCCGGGTCGGCCAGGACCCGGCCGCCGCCGCGGACCAAGGCATCCAGCGCCGGGCCGAAGCCGGCCGGCGGTGCCACGCGCACGCCATTGCCGAGATGGGCCGCCATCTCCGGACCCAGCTTGCGCTCGTCGACGAACCAGTCGACCTGGCCGTCGCGATGCAGCACGGCGAAGGACAGCACGAAGGGCGTGCAGGGCACGTCGCCACCCCGGACATTCAGCAACCAGGCAATGGAATCGGGCGCCGACAGCACGACGGCATCGGCGCGCGTGCCCGCCAGAAGGTCGGCGATGCGCAGCCGCTTGGCCGCCGCCGTCTCGCCGGCATGGACCAGCGGGTGGGGATGGGCCAGTGCGGCCGGCGGCCCCGGCTGGTCGACCCACACCGCATCGAGCGGATTGCCGTCGACCGCGACCAGGGTGCCGCCCGCCGCCTCGACCGCCGTCTTCAGCCGCGCCACCTGGGCCGGGGTATGGAGCCAGGCGTCGTAGCCGACGCGCTCGCCCGGCTGGAGAAGCTGGGCCAGCCAGTCGCCCACCGGCTCGTCGGCGACGTGGCGGGGGGCCAGCAGGTCGGCCGGCACCTCGTCGCGCACCTGCAGCGTGTAGCGCCCGTCGACGAAGATGGCCGCCGCCGACCGCAGCACCACCGCCATGCCGGCCGAGCCGGTGAAGCCCGTCAGCCAGGTCAGCCGCTGGGCCCGCGGCGGCAGGTACTCGCCCTGGTGCTCGTCGGCCAGCGGCACGACGAAGCCGGCCAGCCCGCGCGCGGCCAACTCGGCCCGCAGCAGTTCCAGCCGTGCCGCGACGACCGCCGCCGACCCGGGGGCGACGGGGGCAACCGGCGCGGGATCGCCCGCGGGGCGGCCGGCTGGGGTCGAAACCTGATCCTGCATCGCTGAACTCCGAAACGCGCCGGGGGTGCCTTCGAACCTAGGGGGCGCCCCGCCGCGACACAAGGCTTGCGCCAACTGCATTGCTGCAATGCAGCATATGAGATGGTTAACCCGACAGGATCGCTTACCTTTATCAGCATCAGGACGGGGACAATGGCCCCGCCAGACAGGAGGTAGCGATGAACACAATGATGTCTATTCAGGAGGTTGAGGCTAAGGCCCGGCAGATGCGGGCGGAAGCCTTCGGTCGGACGCTGTCGGGGATCGCCCGGCTGACGCTTGCTGCACCGCGGAAGATCGGCAAGCTGCTGGGCGCCTGGTCGGTCCAGCGCCGCGCCTACAACGAGCTGATGTCGCTCGATGATCGCCAGCTTCGCGACATGGGCCTGGCCCGCAGCGAGATCCCGGCCGTTGTCGCCGGCACCTTCGCCCCCGACTCGTTCCGCGTCGAGCCCGCCGCCGGTTCCACCGCGCAGGGTGCCAACGCCAACGAGCTGAAGCAGGCCGACCTGCGCCGCGTCGCCTGAGCCGATCGGCCCATATGCAGACGCGCTACGCGCCCAACCGTCTCGCCAGGACCTGGCTGACGGTGCTCGATACGCTGTTCTGGTTGCCTTCGCGCCTTCTGGCGCTGGCAACCGGAGCGGCGGGTCGGGAGGCCTATACGACCGGCACGGTTCGGCCGGCCAACGACAACATGGCCATCCTGGCCGCCAACGCCGCCAACTCCAACATTCCCCGCCGCCTCGCCTGACCGGCCCCCTTCGCGGAGGGCAGCGCCGGCCAGGCCGGCGGGGACGACGTCTACTTGCGCAGTACCAGCGTGTGCCAGCCACCGATGGGAATGCGCCGCTCCAGCCGCAGCCCCTGGCGCCGATAGGCGCTCAACACCTGGCGTTCCTGCCAGTGCAGCAGGCCGGAGAGCACCACCACCCCATTGGACGACAATACCCGGCTGATCGGCCGCGCCATGCGCGCCAGCGGCCGGGCCAGGATGTTGGCGAAGACCAGGTCATGGTTGCGCCGCCCGCGCCAGCCCGATGGCGACAGCCCGTCGGCCACGTCCACCCGCACCAGCGACGACACCCCGTTCAGGTGGGTATTGACCCGCGCCACCCGGACCGACTCGCGGTCGAGGTCGGTCGCGGCCACCGGCACGCGCCACACCTTGGCCGCCCCCATCGCCAGCACGCCCGTGCCGGTGCCGACATCGAGCGGCCGGCGCCGGCGGCCGCGCGCCGCCAGCCGGTCGAGCGCCAGCAGGCAGCCGCGCGTCGTCGCATGCTCGCCAGAGCCGAAGGCGGTGGCGGCATCGACCATCAGCGACACCGTGCCGGGCGGCCCCGGCGGCAGGTGCGAGCCGTGCAGGTGAAAGCGGCCGACGCGGATGGCGGGGAAGGATTCGCGCAGCCGCGACATCCAGTCGACATCGGCCTCGCGCGAGATCTGCGGCGCCGGCAGGGTCTCGCCGGACGCCAGCGCGGCCAGGGCCAGCACCGCGTCGAGCGTGCCACGGTCGGGCATCTCCTCGGCATGCAGCACCAGGCGCCAGTCGCCGCCGGGCGTCAGCTCGAAGGCCGACAGGGCCTCGCCCAGCGGTTCCATCGCGCGGGCCACCGGTTCGGCGGCCGCCGCCGGCACGACCAGTTCAACCCGCCAGGCGGTCTGCGGCATGGAATTCTCCGATCGCGCTGGCGAGGGTCTGGATGATGATGCGGGCCGCCCGGCACTGCGCCTCGGCCGCCAGGGCGCCCGCTTCCGGGGGCAGCGGCGGCAGATGGACGAAGCCGGCCGGGATCGTGCTGCCGATCGCCGTCAGGCGGTGGCGCGCGACATAGAAGAAGTGGTTGCAGAGAAAACCGCCGGCATGGTTCGACTGGCGCACCGGCAGGCCGGCATCGGCGAGCGCCGCCTCCATCGCCGCCAGCGGCAGGGTCGAGCGATAGGCGGCCGGGCCATCGGGATCGATCGGGATGCCGCGGCGATAGGCACCCGCATTGTCGGCCGTGGCCGTGTCGTCGATGTTGACGGCGAAGCGCTCCAGGTTGATCGCGTCGCGGCCGCGCGCCAGGCCGAAACAGACGACGGCCGCCGGACGGATCTCGTCGATCGCCGCCAGCAGCTCGCGGCCGGCCGTGTCCCACACCACGTCGATCAGGCGCGTCGCGAGCGCGACCCCGGGCACGCCCGCGGCCGCCAGATGCTCGACCACGATCGCCGACGGGTTGTCGGCCAGCCCGGCGAAGGGCGTGAAGCCGGTGACCAGGATCGGTCTCATGCGAGTGCCCTTGTCATGCCTGGCCGGCCTGCTCGGCCGGCTGCACGAAGCTGTGGATCACGCTCTTCTCCCCTGCCTTGTCGAAGCGGATCGACAGCTTGTCGCCGTCGACCGCAGTCACGTCGCCATAGCCGAACTTGGCATGGAACACCCGGTCGCCGCGCTGGAACGGCACCTTGGGTGCCGCCCGCGGCGCCACCGTGCGCGACTTGCCTTCCAGCACCATCGGCGGCGGGCGCGACGGCGTCGGCGCCACGTCGCCGCGCGGCTGGCTGGCAGCATAGCTCCAGCGCGGCTCGGCCGCACCGCCGGCGCCGAAGCCCGTCTGGAACCCGCCCGAGCCGTAGAGCCCCTGGTCGGCCGTCAGCTCCACCATGTCCTTGGGCAGCTCGTCGACGAAGCGGGACGGGATGGCGGCCGTCCACTGGTTGTAGATGCGCCGGTTGGCGGCGAACGAGACATAGGCGCGCCGCCTGGCCCGCGTCAGCCCGACATAGGCCAGCCGCCGCTCCTCCTCCAGCCCGGCCGTGCCCTTCTCGTCCAGGGCGCGCGGGTGGGGGAACAGCCCCTCCTCCCAGCCCGGCAGGAAGACGCAGTCGAACTCCAGCCCCTTGGCGGCGTGCAGCGTCATCAGCGTCACCATCTCGCCGCCGCTGGCGTCGGCATTCTCCATCACCAGCGACACATGCTCGAGGAACCCGGCCAGGTTCTCGAACTCGGCCATGGCGACCACGAGTTCCTTCAGGTTCTCCAGCCGGCCGGGCGCGTCGGGCGAGCGGTCGGCCTGCCACATGCGGGTATAGCCGGACTCGTCCAGCACCGTGCGGGCGACGTCGGTATGGGGCTGGTCGGCCGCCATCCGGCGCCAGCGGTCGAGATCGTCCAGGAAGAGGCCCAGCGCCTTGCGCGCGGCCGGCTTCAGTTCGCCGGTCGCCCCATCGGCGACCAGGCCGGAGGCCGCGGCCGTCATCGAGGCGCCCTGGCCGCGGGCGCGCTGGTGAACGGCGCGCAGGGCCACGTCGCCCAGGCCGCGGCGCGGCAGGTTGACGATGCGCTCGAACGCCAGGTCGTCGTCGGGCTGGTGGACCAGGCGCAGATAGGCCAGCGCGTCGCGGATCTCCTGGCGCTCGTAGAAGCGCGGGCCGCCGAAGACGCGGTAGGCCACGCCCAGCTTCAGCAGGCGCTCCTCGAACTCGCGGGTCTGGAAGCCGGCGCGGACCAGGATCGCCATCTGCGACAGGCCGGTGCCGTCACGCTGGCGGGCCTCGATCTCCTCGCCCACCCAGCGCGCCTCGGCCTCGCCGTCCCACAATCCGTGGATGCGCACCCGCTCGCCGCCGCTGGACTCCGTCCACAAGGTCTTGCCCAGCCGGCCCGCATTCTTGGCAATCAGGCCGGACGCGGCGGCCAGGATGGGCGCGGTCGAGCGGTAGTTCTGCTCCAGCCGGACGATGCTGGCGCCGGGAAAGTCCGCCTCGAAGCGCAGGATGTTGCCGATCTCCGCACCACGCCAGCCATAGATGCTCTGGTCGTCGTCGCCGACGCAGCACAGATTGCGATGCTCCTGCGCCAGCAGGCGCAGCCACAGGTACTGGGCGACGTTGGTGTCCTGGTACTCGTCCACCAGCAGGTACTTGAAGCGGCGGTGGTACTCGGCCAGCACCTCGGGCCGGGTCAGGAACAGGGTCAGGTTGTGCAGCAGCAGGTCGCCGAAATCGACCGCGTTCACGGTGCGCAGGCGCTCCTGGTACTGCTCGTAGATGCGCAGCAGCTTGCCGCCCGCGACCTCGCCCACCGCCTCGTCGCCCGGCACCTGGGCCGGGGTAAGGCCGCGGTCCTTCCAGCGCTCGATGGCGCCCAGCACGGTGCGCGGAGGCCAGCGCTTGTCGTCGATGCCCTCGGCCTGGAGCAACTGCTTCACCAGGCGAAGCTGGTCGTCGGTATCGAGGATGGTGAAGTTCTGCTTCAGCCCGACCAGTTCGGCGTGGCGGCGCAGGATGCGGGCGGCGACCGAATGGAAGGTGCCGAGCCACAGCCCCTCGACCGCGTCGCCGATCATGTGGCCGACGCGCTCGCGCATCTCCCGCGCGGCCTTGTTGGTGAAGGTGACGGCCAGGATCTGGCTGGGCCAGGCCCGCCTCGTCAGCAGGATGTAGGACAGGCGCGCCGTCAGCACCCGCGTCTTGCCGGTCCCGGCGCCGGCCAGCACCAGCACCGGGCCGTCCACCGTCTCCACCGCCGCGCGCTGCGCGGGGTTGAGGTTGGCGAGCCAGGGCGGGCCTGCGGTGGGAACTGCGGGGGATTCAGGCATGGGTCCTCGAATGGTATAGCACTGGCGCCGTCACGGCGCGGGCAGCGGATCGGGTCCCAGCCACTCCGCCCGCACCGCTTCCACCATGGCGTCGGTGAAGAATTGCCGGACGCGTCCGCGGATGTGGTCGGCCAGGCCCGCATCGAGGGCCGCCGCCGACCAGGCAGGGTCGTCGCGCGACAGCACCCACCAGCGGGCGAACCAGCTCATCGACCGCAGCCAGGTCAGCCGCCGCATCGGCCGCACCCAGGGCCGGAGCGCATTTCCCAGGTCGGCCGGCAGTTCAGCCAGCCAGGCCCGCTCGAAGGCCAGGATGTCGGCGGCGCCGACCGGGGTGGCATCGGGCGCGCTCCACAGGACCGAGGTGGCCAGGGTGACGTGGGCGATGTCGATCGCGGGCGTGCCGTAGAGCGCCTTTTCGGCATCGACGAACATCGCCCGCCCGTCACCGGCGATAAGGAAGTTGCCGGGATGGGTGTCGGTGCCGACCAGGGTGCGCGGCGCCGGGGGATGCGGCGGCGCAGCGACGAGCGCTGCCGCCCAGGCGCATTCCGCGTCCAGCGCCGCACGCACCGCCGCACTGGCGGGCGCCGCGGCGAAATGGACGGCCTGCCCCTGGATCACGGCCCAGGTGCCGGCGACCGGGTCGGTATGGTCGACCAGCGGGGCGCGCTCGGCCGGCACCGGCAGGCGATGGATGGCGGCCAGCGCCGTGGCGATGGCCGGCAGGTCGGCCGGCACGCGCGCCGGCCGGCCGGCAACGTCCTCCACCAGCAGGGCCCCCATCGGCAGGCCACAGCCCGGCTCGATCACGCCGGCCAGCCGGGGGGTGGCGCCGCTGGCCGCCAGCCGCCGGAAGCATTCCGCCTGGTAGAGCAGGTTGTCGCGGGCGGCCATCGCCATCTGGCTCACCCGCGGCACCCGGGCCAGCAGGCCCGTACCCAGGATGCGGACATGGTCGTGCGCCACCCCGCCCGCCGCCAGCGGCGACAGCGCGTCCGGCGCCACCCCCGCCATGCCGGGCAGGCGGACGATGGCAGCGTGCAGGCGGTCGAGATCGACGATCAGCGGCAAGCGCGGCCCCGGCGAGGCAATGGGGGTGAAACGGGAACGGTTGGGATACCGGCTGCCGATGTATGGACGCGGGGCCGCGCTGGCAACCGAATTCGGCGCGGGCCGCCGGACGCGTCCAGGCCGATGGAGGGGTTAGAGAACGGCGGTCAGAGAACCTTGGCCGCCAGGTGCTCCTGCAGGCGGGGCATCAGCTCCACCAGGTTGCAGGGCCGGTGGCGATTGTCGAGCTGGGTGCGCAGGATGCCTTCCCAGGCATCGCGGCACGCCCCGGGCGACCCGGGCACGGCAAACAGGTAGGTGCCGCCGGCCACCCCGCCCGTCGCGCGCGACTGGATCGTCGACGTGCCGATCTTGGCATAGCTCAGCCAGCGAAAGAGCTCGCCGAAGCCGTCGATGCGCTTCTCGAACACCGCCTCGAACGCCTCCGGCGTCACGTCGCGGCCGGTGACGCCGGTGCCGCCGGTCGCCACCACGACGTCGATCGCCGGATCGGCGATCCATTCGCGCAACTGGGCGATGATGGCGTCCTGCTCGTCCCGCACGATGCGGCGCACGGCGACATGGTGGCCGTCGCCCGCGGCCAGTTCGGCCAGCACGTTGCCGGACCGATCGTCGGCCGCCGTCCGCGTGTCGGAGACGGTCAGGATGGCTACATTGACCGCCAGGAACGGCCGCGTTTGGTCAATCTTCGACACGGGCTCCCTCGGTGCTGGCGATGGACGGACGCTGCGCATCCTCGCCCGAGCCATACACCGGCCATTGCCCGGCGGCAACGGCGTCCAGGCTGGCCGTGCGGTCGCCCAGCCGGCGCTGGTAGATCCACATGGCCGACACCACCCGCTCGACGAACTGCCGCGTCTCGGCGGTCGGGATCGCCTCCATGAACAGCAACGGGTCGTCGTTGTGGCGGATCTCGGACAGCCAGCGCGTCACCCGGCCGATGCCGCCGTTGTAGGCCGCGACGGTGAAGATGATGTTGCCGCGGATCGGATCCTGCTCCAGCAGGTGGCGGATATAGCGCTGGCCGACGGCAAG
Organism: Stella humosa; assembly: GCF_006738645.1. Classification (GTDB taxonomy): domain Bacteria; phylum Pseudomonadota; class Alphaproteobacteria; order ATCC43930; family Allostellaceae; genus Allostella; species Allostella humosa. The sequence goes on from NZ_AP019700.1 coordinate 4,518,755, forward strand.
GTTGACGCCGGGGTCGTGCAGGTCGCGTCCGCGCAGGCTGTCGGGGCCGATGAAGGCCGCCGTCTTCGGCATGATCTGCATCAGGCCCAGGGCACCGGCCGGGCTGACCAGATGCATGCGGAAGTTGGATTCCTGCTTGATGATGGCGAACATCAGCGCCCGGTCGACGGTGAACCCACCCTCCGGCGCCCAGCGCGGCATCGGGTACATGGCATCGTCGAACAGCGCACCCTCGGCCTCGCGGATGGCGGCCGTGATGCGCGGCACCGCCCGGCGCAGGCCGGCGGTGCGGGCAAACGCCACAACCGAGTCGGCGACCGCCGTCGGGGCCGCCCGCGCCAGCGCCACCAGCTCGTCGATCGCCAGCGCCGGCTCGCCCACCTCGACCAGCGCGATGGCGCGCCGCATGGCGGGAATGCCGATCAGCCGGTCGACCTCGATCTCGGGCCGGTCGGTGCCCTCGCCATAGGCGGCGAGGTTGCCCAGTTGCCGGCTGGCGAGCTGGCCGTAGAAGGTGGTCGGATGGTCGGCCGCCTGGCGCAAGGCCGCCTGCATGGCGTCCCCCGCGCCCAGCGCCCGATGGGTGCGGGACGCCCAGAAGGCGGCCGCCGCCGTCATCCAGCCCGACAGGTCGGGCGCGCGAGCGACCGCCTCGAAATGCTGGCGGGCGATCTCGTGCCGCCCCAGGCGCCAGGCCGACAGGCCGGCGAACCAGCGCGCGACCACGGGCCCCTCGCCGTCCAGCGGCACCAACTCGACCGCGCGCTCGTCGCGGCCGGCGAAGAAGGCAAAGCGGGCGATGTCGCCCAGGACCAGGATGCGGTCGGCCTCGGCCAGGCCGCGCTTCTCGCCCGCCGCCAGCACCTTGCCGGCGCCCTCGAAATCGCCCTTGCCCAGCAACTGGCGGACACGCTGGCGGACGGCCGACATGCGGCCGCGCTCCTCGCGGGGGCGATCGAGCATGCCGACGGCCGGCTTGGCGTCGCCGGCTTCGGGCAGCGCGCTCGAATCGAACAGGTCGAGCATGCCGTCGACGACCGGCGCCTCGACCCCGGGCGGGGCCGGGTTGCGGCCACGACGCTTCATGGTCAGCGTGTGGATGGTGCGGGCCGACGGCAGGTCGGCATAGAGCTTCATCCAGTCGAACAGCTCACGATAGCTCGACCGGTAGTCGCGGTGCAGCAGGCGCTCGGCCTGCAGGTGCCCCATGACGATCTCGTTGGCGATGGACGATGCGGCCTTCTCCGCTTCGGCGAACGATCCATCGCGCATCAATGCAAAAGCCCGACGATACCGCTGGACGTCGGCCGCCCCCAGAACGCGGGGAAGACCGTACTCTCCTCGCCGCTCCGATGCGTGGGGCACCAGGGCAGCGGACTGCGTATCATCCGGACGGGCGGATACTGGCCCCGAGACGAGCAACACACCGGCGGACAGCGCAAGCGCCGCCATCGGCCGGTGCCAGCGCGCCGGGGGGGCCGCGGACAGGTAACCGGACATCAATTGCCCAATAAGGGGGCGGTTCCATGCCCGCAAGCAAAATCGACCCGCCCAGACGGAATTTTCTGTGGAAAACTCTCATAACCGATTGTTTTCCCGGTGTTTCAATCCGGAGTTATCAGACGTGCCTGGATCGAAAGCAAATCCCGCCACGCGTCCCGCTTTCTGGCGGGCGTCCGCAACAGGAATGCGGGATGGAATACACACATCGCATCGATCGTTTTATTGCCCTCGTCTGTCCGATACTGGTGCCATCGGCCACGGAGCTTCATGATGCCCTCGCTGCGGTCCAGCATCGTGGACGCAGAGACACCACCGACGAACACGAGGATCGCCGGGTCGACCAGGGCGACGTGCCGGCGCACGAAGGGCAGGCACATCGCGATTTCGGCCGCGGTCGGCGTGCGGTTGCCGGGCGGTCGCCACGGCAGGATATTCGTAATGTAGGCGGAATTGCGGTCGAGCCCGATCGCCCCCAGCATCCGGTCGAGCAGCCGGCCGCTGACGCCGACGAAGGGCTTGCCCTGCCGGTCCTCGTCGGCGCCCGGCGCCTCGCCGATCACCATGACGCGGGCGGCCGGGTTGCCGTCGGCGAAGACGGTGTTGGTCGCGGTGCGGCGCAAGGCGCAGCCCTCGAACGCTTCCATCGCCGCCTGGAGCTGGGCCAGGTCCATGGCGGCGGCCGCGACATCGGCCGACGTCGCCCCCACGGGCAGCGCCGCGACCGGCCCCGGCCGGCGCATCGGCAGGACGGTGGATGGCCCCGGCTGGACGGCCGCGGGCGGACGCGCCGCCGCCGGCCCGGCCGGCTGGACAGCAGGCGCGGGCGGCCTGACCGCGGTGCGGTCGGGCGCGGTTTCGCCGATGGCCTCGTCGGCACCGATCGCGATCTGCCATTGCAGCAGGGCCAGAGCTTCTTCCGGACGCATGGTGCAAGCCTAGCATTTGCCGTATTTCTGTGACAGAAGCGCGGCTTCGCTCAACCTGTCGGAGGTCCCCTGCATGCAGCGCGAGGCGATGGAGTATGACGTCGTGGTTGTCGGCGGTGGCCCGGCCGGGCTGACGGCGGCGATCCGGCTGAAGCAGCTCTCGGCCGAACGCGGGCATGAGCTTTCGGTATGCGTGATCGAGAAGGGCTCCGAGATCGGTGCCCACATCCTCTCGGGCGCCGTGCTGGAGCCGCGGGCGCTGAACGAGTTGTTCCCCGACTGGCAGGAGCGCGGCGCGCCCCTGAACACGCCGGCCGGCGACGACCGTTTCCTGTTCCTGACCAAGAATGCCGCGCGCCGCCTGCCGACGCCGCCGCAGATGAACAACCACGGCAACTACATCGTCAGCCTGGGCAATGTCTGCCGCTGGCTGGCGACCCAGGCCGAGGCGCTGGGCGTCGAGATCTATCCGGGCTTCGCGGCAGCCGAAGTCCTCTATGACGAGGATGGCGCCGTCGTCGGCGTCGCCACCGGCGACATGGGCATCGGCCGCGACGGCAAGCCGACCGACGCGCACGAGCCGGGCGTCGAGCTGCGCGGCCGCCAGACCATCTTCGCCGAGGGCGCGCGCGGGTCGCTGACCAAGACCTTGTTCGCCCGCTTCGCGCTGCGCGAGGGCGTCGATCCGCAGACTTTCGGCATCGGCATCAAGGAGCTGTGGGAGGTCGACCCGGCCGTGCATCGCCAGGGCACGGTCATCCACACCATCGGCTGGCCGCTCGACTACAAGACCTATGGCGGCTCGTTCCTCTATCACCTGGAGAACAACCAGGTGGCGGTCGGCTTCGTCATCGGGCTCGACTACTGGAACCCCCATCTCAGCCCGTTCGACGAGATGCAGCGGTTCAAGACCCACCCCGAGATGCGCCCGGTCTTCGAGGGCGGGCGGCGCATCGCCTATGGCGCGCGCGCGATCAACGAGGGCGGGCTGCAATCCATCCCCAAGCTGACCTTTCCGGGCGGCCTGCTGGTCGGCTGCACGGCGGGCTTCCTCAACGTGCCCAAGATCAAGGGCACGCACACGGCCATGAAGTCGGCGATGCTGGCGGCCGAGGCGGTCTATGACGCGCTGTCGGTCGAGAACGGCCCGCGCGAGGTCACGGCCTATCCCGAGGCAGTGCGGCGAAGCTGGATCTGGGAAGAGCTGCATGGCGTGCGCAACATCCGCCCGTCCTTCCGCCATGGGCTCTATGGCGGGCTGGTCTATTCCGCGCTCGATACCTATCTCTTTCGCGGCAAGGCCCCCTGGACCCTGCACCACCATGCCGACAACGAGTCGCTGAAGAAGGCAAGCGAGGCGCCGAAGATCGCGTACCCCAAGCCCGACGGGAAGGTCAGCTTCGACAAGCTGTCCTCGGTGTTCATCTCGAACACCAACCATGAGGAGGACCAGCCGGTCCATCTTCAGTTGCTGGACCCGGCGGTCGCGATCTCGCACAATCTGGCGCTCTACGACGCGCCGGAGACGCGGTACTGCCCGGCCGGCGTGTACGAGATCGTGCGCGATGGCCAGGACGGCGCGCCAAGGATGCAGATCAACGCGCAGAACTGCGTCCACTGCAAGACGTGCGACATCAAGGATCCAACCCAGAACATCAACTGGGTGGTACCGCAGGGGGGCGGGGGTCCCAACTATCCGAACATGTGAGGATCGCACGCGATGCCTGTTGCCCCGACCTCCATCCCCGGCCGGCCCGCGGCGTTCGCCCCGCAGGCTTCCGCCAGGCAGCGCCTGACGATCCGTGCGCGCGGCTTCTGGCTCGGCCTCGCGGGCAGCGCGCTGCTGGCGGCCTCGCCGGGCGTGGCCTGGTCCGCCGGCGAGCAGGCGGCCCTCGACCCCGAGATCGCGGCCGCCATCGACGCGGCCGGCAAGACCCCGGGCAAGACGGCGACCGGCGCCTACCTGGCCGGCTTGCATGCCCAGCGCCAGCATCAGTACGGCATCGCGGCCGACTTCATCCTGGAGGCGCTGACCGCCGACCCCGACGAGGCGACGCTGCGCATGCGCGCCTTCCAACTGCTGGTGAGCGAAGGGCGCACGGTGGAGGCAGCGGGCCTAGCCAAGGGCATTGCCGTCGACAATCCCGGCGCCGGCCTGGCGAACCTGGCCCTGACGGTCGACGCCATCGGCCGCGGCGACACGGCGGCCGCCCAGGCCTTCCTGGAGCGCATGCCGGACGGCGGCATCAACCGCCTCGTGGTGCCCCTCATCCGCGCCTGGATCCAGGCCGAGGCCGGCCGCGTCGACGCCGCCCTGGCGGCACTGGAGCCGCTGCGCCAGCAGGCCGCCCTGAAGACGGTGATCGCGCTGCAAAGCGCGCTGATCCTGGATCGCGCCGGCCGCGCCGACGATGCGGCGGCACGCTACAAGCTGGCCGACCAGGGCGGGGCGGGCAACCTGCGCCTGGCCCGCCTGCACATCAACTTCCTGCTGCGGCAGGGCAACTTCGCGGGTGCCGAGGACGTCGCCCGACGCTTCGCCGAGGCGACCGGCGAGCCGGAGCTGCTGGCGGGCGAGAACGCGCAGATCGCCGCCCGCAAGCCTGGCACGCCGCCGATGGTCGGCGATTCCAAGGCCGGGCTGGCCGAGGCCCTGTTCGACGTGGCGACCGCCGCCAACCAGCCGCAGTCGCGCGACCTGGCCCTCATCGTCACCCGCCTGACCCTGTCGCTCAACCCCGACCATACGCTGGCGCGGATGCTGCTGGCCGACCTGCTGGAGGATTACGACCGCTACGACGCCGCCCGGCAGGCCTATCTCGATATCGGCACCGACTCGCCGTTCCACTGGTCGGCGCGCCTGCGCGCCGCCAGCGCGCTCGACAAGCTGGAGCGCACAGACGAGGCCGTGGGCGAGCTCAGCCGGCTGGTCGAGGAACGCAAGGACCGGCCCGAGGCGGCCCTGCGGCTGGGCGACATCCTACGCGCGCGCTCGCGCTTTCCCGATGCAGTGGCCGCCTACGATACCGGGCTGGGCCGCATCGAGCGCATCGAGCCGCGCCACTGGTCGGCCATCTATTCGCGTGGCATCGCGCTCGAACGGTCGAAGATCTGGGACCGGGCCGAGGCCGATTTCCTGAAGGCGCTGGAGCTGCAGCCGGACCAGCCCTACGTCCTCAACTACCTGGCCTATAGCTGGGTCGACCGCGGGCTTAACCTGGAGCGCTCGCTCGGCATGCTGCGCAAGGCAGTCGAGCTGCGGCCCGAGGACGGCTACATCGTCGACAGCCTGGGCTGGGTCATGTACCGCATGGGCCGCTTCGACGAGGCGACCGAGCAACTGGAGCGCGCCGTCGAGCTGCGCCCGCTCGACCCCGTCATCAACGACCATCTGGGCGATGCCTACTGGCGCACCGGCCGCCGGCAGGAGGCGCGCGTGCAGTGGCAGCGCGCGCTTACCCTGAAGCCCGAGCCCGACCAGGTGGCCCCGATCGAGGCCAAGCTGTCGCGCGGGCTCGATGCCGCGGCCAAGCCGGCGAATGGCGGCTGACGTCCGCCGCCCGCGCACCGTTCGCGAAGCTGCCCCGGCCAAGGTCAATCTCTTCCTCCACCTCGTCGGCCGGCGGCCGGACGGCTACCACCTGCTGGATGGGCTGGTGGCCTTCACCGCGTTCGGCGACCGGGTGGAGGTGACACCGGCCGACGACCTGTCGATCGCGGTCGACGGCCCGTTCGCGGCCCAGGTTCCGGCCGATGGCAGCAACCTTGCCCTGAAGGCGGCCGTTGCCCTGCGCGACCTGGGGCCATCGGGCGAAGGCGCTCATATCCGACTGGAGAAACGGGTGCCGGTTGCGGCCGGCCTGGGTGGCGGGTCGGGCGACGCCGCCGCCGTGCTGCGCGCTCTCACCCGGCTGTGGCGCTGGCCGCGCGACCATGACCTGCATGACCTGGCCGCCAGCCTGGGCGCCGACGTGCCGATGTGCCTGGCAGGAATGCCGGCCCGGATCGCCGGCATCGGCGACCGGCTCAGCCCTTGCGCCAGCTTTCCCAGCCTGCCGATCCTGCTGGTGAATCCCGGTGTTCCCTTGGGCACGCCCGAGGTGTTCCGGGCGCGAAAGGGCGACTGGCGGCCCGCCCTGCCCGCCTTTGCGACCGATGACGCCGACGGGCTGCTGGCAGCGCTGGCCGACACCCGCAACGACCTGACCGACTCGGCCCGCGTGCTGGCACCGTCCGTCGGCACGGTGCTGGAACGGCTCACCGCCGCGCCGGGTTGCCGGCTCGCCCGCATGTCCGGCAGCGGCGCCACCTGCTTTGGCCTCTTCCCCGATGCGGGCGACGCCACCCGCGCCGCCCGGCGGCTGCGGCGGGAGCAGCCGGGCTGGTGGGTGGCGGCGACGCGGCTGCGGTAGACGGGGCGAGGCGCCGGCCGTCAGAGCGACGCGTTGAAGTGCTCGACCAGGACCATGACGTGGGCCGCGTCGTGGGCCGCGACCGAGCGAGCGGCCAGCGTCTGGGCCTCGGCCACGTCGACGGCGCGCAGGCGCTCCTTCACCCGGGGCAAGCTGCCGGGCGACATCGACAGCTCTCGCAGGCCCAGGCCCAGCAGCAGGGCGGTGTAACGCGGATCGCCCGCGATCTCGCCGCAGACGCTGATGGGGATCCCCCGCTCGCGCGCCGCCGTCACCGCGAACACGATGAGCCGTAGGACCGCCGGGTGGAACGGGTTGTAGAGGCTGGCCACCTGCTCGTCGCTGCGGTCGATCGCCAGCGTGTACATGGTGAGGTCGTTGGTGCCGATGGCGAAGAAGTCCGAATGGTCGGCGAGCGCGTCCGCGCCCAATGCCGCCGCCGGCGTCTCGATCATGGCGCCGATGGGCGGCAGCGGGTCGGCGATGGCGACACCCTGGCGCCGCAGGCGCCGGGCGGTGCGCTGGATGATGTTGCGCGCCTGGCGCATCTCGCCGACCGAGGTCAGCATCGGCAGCAGGATGCGGATGCTGCCATGGGCACCGGCGCGCAGGATGGCCGCCACCTGCGTCTCGAACAGGCGCGGCACCTTCAGCGAATAGCGGATGGCGCGCAGGCCGAGCGCCGGATTGGGACCTTCCGGGAAATGCGCGGCCAAGGCCGGCGCCCGCTTGTCGCCGCCGATGTCGAGCGTGCGGATGGTGACGGTGCGGCCGTCCAGCCCCTCGACCACCGCGCGCAGCATCTCGTACTGCGCGTCCTCGTCGGGCAGGTCCTCGCGGTTCATGAACTGGATCTCGGTGCGTAGCAGGCCGACCCCGTCCGCCCCCAGCGCGCGCGCCTCGTCCACCTCCGCCGGCAGGTCGATGTTGGCGTTGAGCGAGATCGCCACGCCGTCGTCGGTGATGGCCGGCAGGGCCGCGACCGCGACCAGCCGGCGGCGCTGGCGGGCCAGGGCCGCCCGGCGGCGGCGGAAGGCGGCCAGCGTGTCCGGCCCCGGATCGAAGACGACCTGGCCGTCGACCCCGTCGACGACGACGATGCTGGCGCCGGCCGCGGCATCGAGCAGGCCGCGCACGCCCAGCACGGCCGGCAGGTGCAGGGCTCGCGCCATGATCGCGGTATGCCCCTCGACCCCGCCGACGGCCGCCGCGAAGCCCAGGATGCGGGCCGGGTCCATCAGGGCGGCATCGGCCGGCGTCAGCTCCTCGGCCAGCACGACGGAGCCGGTCGGCACGCGGGCGAAAGAATGGTAGGCGGTCTGCGTCAGGTGGCGCAGCACCCGGTGGCCGGCGCCGCGGACATCGTCCACGCGCGAGCGGATGGTCGGGTCGGCGATGGCCGAGAAGCTTTCGACGATGGCCGCCAGCTCGGTCTCCAGCGCCGCCTCGGCATTGATCCGGTTCTCGCGGATGCGGCGGTCGACGCCGCGCACCAGGCGCGAGCCGGACAGCATCTGGCGGTGCACCTCGAGCAGGGCGACGGCTGCCTCCTGCGCCGATTCGGGCAGCATCTCGGCCCGCGCGCGCAGCTTGTCGATCTGCAGCAGGGCGGCATCGACCGAGCGGTGGAAGCGCAGGCGCTCGTGCTCCAGCTCGGCCGTCGGGATGGAATAGGCGGTGACGGCGACGATGCCCGGATCGTGCAGATAGACCGGGCCGATGGCGATGCCGGGCGAGACCGGCAGGCCCGTCAGGGTGCGTTCGGCGCGGTCAGTCTTCATCGAAGCCCGCCGCCACCAGGCGGGCCAGGGCCTCGACCGCCATCTCCGCGCCCTCGCCGCAGGCCGACACCGACAGCTCGGTCCCCGGACCGGCCGCCAGCATCATCAGGCCCATGATCGAGACGCCCGAAACCCCGGTGCCGCTGCGGCAGACCGTGACCTCGGCATCGAAGGTGGCGGCCAGCTTCACGAACTTGGCGGCGGCCCGCGCATGCAGGCCGCGCTTGTTGACGATGAGGACGCTGCGGCGGGCGGTGCCCATGGCGACGGCGCTCACCGGCCCTCGGACAGCAGTTGCGAGGCGACGTTGATATATTTGCGTCCCGCCTCCTGGGCGCTGGCGACGGCGGGCTGCAGCTTGGCGGTGGCCCGCACCGAGGCCAGCTTGATCAGCATCGGCAGGTTCACGCCGGCGATCACCTCCACCCGGTTGGGCTCCATCACCGAGATGGCGAGGTTGGACGGCGTGCCGCCGAACATGTCGGTCAGCAGGACCACGCCGGCCCCCGCCTCGACCGTCCGGATGGCATCGATGATGTCCTGCCGCCGCCGTTCCATGTCGTCTTCGGGGCCGATGCACACGGCGGCGATGTTCGTCTGCCGCCCGACGACATGCTCCAGGGCCGCGACGAACTCGTCCGCCAAGCGGCCATGGGTCACGAGAACCATTCCAATCATGAATTTCTTACCGTTCGGCGGGACGGCCGGGCGTCAGGATGCACGGTCGACGTCGCGATGGTGAAGGCGGGCTGGCATGCCGGTGGCGGCCAGCCAGGCCGAGAGCCGCTCGGCGCAGTAGACGGAGCGATGCTTGCCGCCCGTGCAGCCGATGGCGATGGTCAGGTAGCTCTTCCCCTCATGGGCATAGCGCGGCAGCAGCGGCGCCAGCCAGCCGGTCAAGCCGTCGAAGAAGGCCGCGAAGTCCGGGTCGGCTGCCACCCGCGCGCCGACGGCCGGGTCGCGGCCGGTCAGCGGCCGCAAGACCGGATCATAGTGCGGATTGTCGAGGAAGCGGACGTCGATCACCAGATCCGCCTCCCTGGGCAGGCCCTGGCGGTACGAGAAGGACATGACCGAGATCGCCAGCCTGGGCGCCGCGTTGAGCGCGAAATGCCCTTCCAGGATGCGCTTCAGTTCGGCTGGCGGCAGGGCCGTGGTGTCGAGCACCAGGTCGGCGCGGCGGCGCAGCGGCCAGACGATCTCGCGCTCGCGGCGGATACCGTCCAGCACCGGCCGGTCGACCGCCAGCGGGTGGCGCCGCCGGGTCTCGGTGAAGCGGCGCCCCAGCACCTCGTCCTCGCAGTCTAGAAAGAGGAGCGTGATGCGCCGGCCGCCCTCGGACGCGATGCGGTCGAGCAGGGCCAGCGACGTGGGGGTGGCGAAATCGCGGGTGCGTACGTCGATGCCGATGACCATCGGCCGGGGCGCCGGCGCATCGGCATGCAGCAGGCCGGCCAGCAGGGCCAGCGGCGGGTTGTCGACCGCCTCGTAGCCCAGGTCCTCCAGCGCGCGGAGTGCCGTCGTCCGGCCGGCGCCGGACAGGCCGGTGACGATCACCACCCGCGGGCGATCATCCTGCTCCCCATCGAAATCCGGGCGCGATTCGACCGCACGACCAGTATCGGATGGGTCGTTGTCCCGGGTCATGGAGAGGGCCTGCCCGCTCATGGCGGCGGCATTATGGTCAAGCGAGGCTGGCGACGGCAAGACGCACCTTGGCCGCAGCGGAAACGGCAAAGGGATCGAGCCGCAGCACGGGCACCGTCACGCCCAGCAGTTCGCGCGACTCCGGCGTCGGCAAGCGCTCGATGGATTGGGGCGGCGTCGTGACGACGACGAGCCGCAAGGCCACTTCTTCCACATACGGAAGCTGGACGATGCCGAGGCCACGCACCTCCAGCAGGCCGGCGATCGAGGCCGGCACGCGGGCGACGAGGCCCGCCTCCCGCCGCTCCACCAGCGTCTGGTCGTCGGCCACCAGGCGGGCCCCAGCGTCAATCAGCCGCAGCGCCAGGTCGGACTTGCCGCCCCCGCTCGGCCCCTCGATGGCCACACCGGCACGGCCGATGGCGACCGTGGTGGCGTGGAGCCGGGTTGCGTCTTGCATCGGATCGGCCATGGCGGCGCACTCTAGGCCTTCGGCCGGCGTTCGTCTGCGGGACATGCTCTTCCGGGAACCGCGCCGCGGGTTGTACGTTCCCGCAAGGGCTCCTGCCCTTTCAACCCTCCGGGTACCGCAAATGGCACGCAACCCCGCCGGTCACGCCGTCCTCGCCCTTGCCCTCGGCGTTCTGGCGTACGCGCCGGCCATGGCGGCCGACCTCGTCGTCATTACCGACCGCGGCGAGTTCCTCCAGTTCAGCGACGCCGACCCGCGCATCACCGTGCGCCGCGACGTGCAGGGCAGCGGCCTGCCGCTCGTCGGCATCGACGTGCGGCCGGCCGACGGGCGACTCTACGGCCTCGATCGTGGCGGCGGCATCCATGTGATCGACTCTGGGACAGCGGTCGCCACCTTCCGCGCCCGGCTGTCGGTCGACCTGGCGCCGGCCGCCCACTATGTCGTCGATTTCGACCCGGTCGACGACCGGCTGCGCATCGTCGGCGCCGGGGGGCAGAACCTGTCGGCCGATGTCGAGACGGGTGCAGCCGTGGTCCATGCCGCCGCGCCGCCCGGCATCACGGCGGGCGCCCACGCGACACCGGGTGCCGGCGAGGCCCAACCCCGCTTCTTCGTGTTCGACCGCGCGCGCGACACCTATGGCCGCCTCGACCCGGTCGCCGATGGCGTGCTGCGGCCGGTCGTGCAGGCGCCCGGCATCGCCCCGGACGCAGCCGACATCGGCCAGGACGGGGGCCGGCCCAAAGGGTGGTCGGTCATCAACAACATCCTGCATTTCTTCGACGTCGAGACGGGCGCCGCCAGTGCCGTGCAGGCGATCGGCACCGGCGCCACCGGACGGGCCGGGCGGATCATCGACATCGCCGTCCTGCCGTAGCATCGCCGAGGGCCCCTCGCCCGCATGACAGGCGGGCGGGGTTTCGATATTGCTTCTGCGCCGCCGCGACGCAGGATCCCCGAAACATGACCGACCCCGCCGCCCTGCCTACCCGCTTCGCCGACGTCGAAGCGGTGGAGGAGTTCATGACCCGGCCGAGTGCGGCCCTGGTCGCCGACCTGGCCCGCGCGCCGGGCGACATCCTGATCCTGGGGGTGGGCGGCAAGATGGGGCCGACCCTGGCGCGCCTGGCCAAGCGCGCCGCACCCGACCGCCGCGTCGTCGGCGTCGCCCGCTTCAGCGAGCCGGGCCTGCGCCAGCGGCTGCAAGGCTGGGGCGTGGAGACGCTGGAATGCGACCTGCTCGACCGCGACGCGGTGATGGCCTTGCCGCGCCTGCCCAACGTCATCTTCATGGCGGGGCGCAAGTTCGGCTCGTCGGGGGCAGAGGACCTGACCTGGGCCATGAACGTGCTGGTGCCGGCGACGGTGGCCGAGGCGTTCCGGGAATCCCGGATCGTCGCCTTCTCGACCGGCTGCGTCTATCCCTATGTCGACGTGCTGACCGGCGGGGCGACCGAGGACATGGCGGCCGTGCCGCCGCCCGGCGCGTATGCCGCCACCTGCGTCGGGCGCGAGCGCATGTTCGAGTATGGCAGCCGGCGCTGGGGCACGAAGGGACGGCTCTTCCGCCTGAACTACGCAATCGATACCCGCTACGGCGTGCTGCACGATGTCGGCCGCAAGGTGCTGGCGGGCGAGCCGGTCGATGTCACCATGGGCCATGTGAACGTGATCTGGCAGGGCGATGCCAACAGCCAGGCCCTGCGCTGCCTGGCGCATGCGACCGACCCCACCTCGCCCATCAACGTCACCGGGCCGGAGACGGTCAGCGTGCGCGCGCTGGCCCACGCCTTCGGCCGGCGCTTCGGTCGCAAGGCGATCGTGACCGGGGCGGAGGCGCCCACGGCCTGGCTCAACGACGCCTCGCTGGCGGCGGGCCTCTTCGGCTATCCCACCGTGCCCCTCGACGCCATGGTCGGCTGGGTCGCCGAATGGCTGGCGGCCGGCGGCGCCTCGCTCGACAAGCCGACCCATTTCGAGACGCGGGATGGCAAGTACTGACCCCCGGCCGCTGCGGCCGGACGATGCCGCGGCGCTGACCGGCCTGTCGGCCGAGGCCGGCTGGAACCAGAACGCCCAGGACTGGCGCGTCATCCTGGAACATGGCGGTGGCGAGGGCATCTTCGACGGCGCCGGCCGGCCGCTCGCCAGTGCCTGCGCCGTGCCGCTGACCGCACGCAGCCAGTGGATCTGCATGGTGCTGGTGACGCCGGACGCGCGCCGCCGCGGCTATGCCACCCACCTGATGGCCCGCCAGATCGCCGGCATCGAGGCCGCCGGCCGGGTGCCCGGACTGGACGCGACCGAACTCGGCCGCCCGGTCTACGAGAGGCTGGGCTTCCGCCCGCTCTTCTCCCTGTCGCGCTACCGCGCCGCCGACCCGCGCTGGTGGCCGGTCGACCCGGGGACCGAGCTGCGGCCGATCACACTAACCGACCTGGACGCACTCGCCGCCTACGATGCCGAAGCAACCGGCAGCGACCGCGCCTTCCTGCTGACCCACCTGGCCCAGCGGATGCCGCAGGCCGCCTGGCTCGCCCACCAGCAGGGCCGCATCGCCGGCTTCGCGCTCGCCCGCGACGGGCTGAAGGCGACCGGCATCGGCCCGCTGGTCGCCGACACGTCCGCCGTCGCCGCCGCGCTCGCCGCCGCCGCCGGCCGCACGCTGGCCGGGCCGGTCGTGATCGACGTGCCAGACGCCGCCACCGCCTTCGTCGCGCGGCTGGCCGATGCCGGCTTCATCCGCGAGCGCGGCTTCACCCGCATGGTCCGCGGCGCCGACGCCGCGCTGGACCGGACGGCCGCCCTCTACGCGCTGGCGGGGCCGGAGTTCGGGTAGCCTCTCACCGGCAAGGGGGGCCGCGCATGTTCGATGCCTTCGCCACCATCCTGGACTGGCTTGGAATCGCGGTATTCGCGACGACCGGCGCCCTGGTCGCCTCGCGCAAGCAGATGGACATCTTCGGCTTCGTCCTGCTGGGAACCGTGACCGGCATCGGCGGTGGGACGATCCGCGATACGCTGCTCGGCATCCTCCCGGTCTTCTGGGTCACCAACCCCGCCTATCTCGTCGTCTGCGTGGTCGTATCGAGCACGACTTTCTTCTTCGCCCACGTTCCCCAGTCGCGCTACCGGCTGCTCCTGTGGTTCGACGCGATCGGCCTGGCCGTCTTCGCGGTGACAGGTGCCGAGACGGCGCTGGCCACCGGCGTCGACCCCATCGTCGCGGTCGGTATGGGGGTGGTTACCGCCACCTTCGGCGGGATCCTCCGCGATCTGCTCGGCGGCGAGAGCCCGGTCGTCCTGCGGCGTGAGATCTACGTGACCGCGGCACTCGCCGGGGCCGCCCTTTTCGTCGGCATGTCGACGGCGGGCACACCGCGCGAAATCGCCCTGACGAGCGGCGTCGTGTCGGCGGCCGCCATCCGCTTTGCCGCGATCCGCTGGAACTGGTCCCTGCCCCGCTACCGGCCGCGACCGGGGCGCGGGATGGACGAGCTCGATCCCTGACGCCCGCGGTCCCGACCCTACCGCAGGTACCGCTCCTCCTGCGCCTTCATCTCCGCCACGCCCTGCACCGCGAAGACGCGCTCGGTCGGGGCGATGGCGCCTTCCACGCCCAGCACGCCACCGTCCGCGCGGATGCGGCGGAAGGTGTCGGTCAGGGCCTGGGTGATCGCGCGCACACCATGGTTGCCGTAGATGACCAGCTTCACCTTGCCCAGCGCTCGGATGCGTTCCTCGGTCATGTCGGGATAGGCGGTGGGCACCAGGACGAGCGGAATGGTGCCGTCCCAAGCCTCGACGAAAGCGACGATCTCGTCCGGGGTCTTGCGCTTGGAGTGGATCAGGATAGCGTCCGCACCCGCCTTCTCGTAGGCGCGCGCCCGCATCAAGGCCTCCTCCTGGCCAAGGCCGGCGATCAAGGCCTCGGTGCGGGCGATCACCAGCAGATCGGGATCGCGACGGGTTGCCACGGCGGCCGCGATCTTGCCCTCGAACTCGGCCACGCGGACCAGTTCCTGGCGGCCGCCGGCCAGCAGGCTGGTGTCCTTGGGAAAGGTCTTGTCCTCGATCACCAGGGCTGCCACGCCGGCCGCCTCATACTGGCGGGTGGCGTGGATGACGTTGGTGGCATTGCCGAAGCCCGTATCGATGTCGGCCACCACCGGGATGCCGATGGCGGCATCCATGAAGCGCGTCATGTCGAGATGCTGGGTCATCGTCACGATGCTGGCGTCGGGCACGCCCATGGCGGCCGACAGCTCGAAGCCGCTGGCCCAGATGCCGTCGAAGCCGGCCTCCTCGGCCAGGCGGGCGCCCAGCGGGTTGTGGGCGCCGATGATGGCGGTCAGCGGCTTCTGCGCCAGCTTGGCGCGGAAGGTGGCTCGCTTGGACATGGGGCAATGGTCCTCGGGTTCAGATCTTGCGGGCGTGGCCCTGCCAGTAGCCGGCACGGACGAGATGGCGCTGGATCTTGCCCGTCTCCATGCGCGGCAGGGTGGCCACGAAATCGACGCGGCGCGGCACCTTGAAGTCGGCGATGCGGCCGCGGCAGAAGGTGCGGATCTCCTCGGCCAGCGCCGGCGAGGCGGCCTGCCCCTGGGCCAATTGTACGACGGCCACGACCTCCTCGCCCCATTCCTCGTTGGGGGCGCCGACGGTGGCCACGTCCTGCACGGCCGGGTGCTGGTGCAGGACGGCGTCGATCTCGGCCGGGTAGATGTTGACCCCGCCCGAGATGATTGTCTCCGCGCTGCGGCCGGACAGGAAGAAATAGCCCTCAGCGTCGGTGTAGCCGACATCGCCCATGGTGAACCAGTCGCCGGCCCAGGCGGCCGCCGTCTTGGCCTCGTCCTTGAAGTAGACGAAGCGCTTCTCGGGCGCGGTATAGACGAAGATGCGGCCCGACTGGCCGGGCGGCAGCGCGCGACCGGCCTCGTCATGCACCTCGACCTGGCAGCCCTCGGCCGGCCGGCCGATGCTGCCCGGGCGGGCCAGCCACTCGTGCGAGTCGATGAATGTGCCGCCGCCCTCAGTGCCGGCGTAATATTCGTAGAGGACCGGCCCCAGCCAGTCGATCATCGCCTGCTTGACCGCGGGCGAGCAGGGGGCGGCCCCATGCAGCACCCAGCGCAGCGACGACAGGTCGTGGCGCCGCCGTTCCGCCTCCGGCAAGGCCAGCAGGCGGTGGAACATCGTCGGCACGACGTGGGTGTGGGTGATCCGGTGGCGCTCCACCAGCGCCAGCGTCTCCTCCGGCGACCATTTGTCCATCAGGTGGACGCCGACCCCGTTGTTGAGCGGAAGCTGCAGGTTCAGCCGCAGGGGAGCCGCGTGATAGAGCGGCCCCGTGTTCAGCGCCAGGTCCTCGCCCGGGCGGATCGCCGCCGACTTCAGGATCGCCGCCAGCAGCTCTAGCGGGGAATGGATGCGATGCACGCCCTTGGGCCGCCCCGTCGTGCCCGAGGTGTAGAGCATCGACGAGCCCAGCACCGGGTCGTCGATGTCGCCCGACGGCTGGCCGCCCAGCGCGCGGTCGTAGGATTCGAAACCGGGCAGGCCTTGGCCCAGCGCCAGCTTCGTGGCATCCGGCAGGACCGCCGCCAGCGCGCCGGCAACGGCGGCAAAGCGCGGGTCGGCCACCAGCACCTTGGCCTCGCAGTCGCGCACGACATAGGCCGCCTCGTCGGCCACCATGTGCCAGTTGAGCGGCGTCACCCGGAAGCCGGCGCGCAGGCCGGCATAGATGACCTCGACGAATTCCGGGCGGTTCGGCGCCAGGAGGGCGATGGCGTCGCCCGGCTGCAAGCCGCGGCCGCGCAGGAAACGGACGAGCTGGTTGCAGGCGGCGTTCAGCTCGCCGTAGCTGCGCCGGCCGAGCGGCCCGTCGATGGCCAGGCGAGAGGGCGCCTGGGCGGCATGGACGGCGATGTGCATGCCGGTCTTGGCCGCCTCCGCCAGCGGGCTGGCCGGCAGCGCGGAGGCGGGCTGGGATGCAGTAGCCGGGGCGGCCTGGGGCGTTTCTGTCTCGTTCATGGACCGCCCTCCCAGCGGCGGGGCCATTCTGCTCGGGCGCGGGGGGCCGAGGCAAGGCACCCGCCGGCACGATCGCTCAGGGCAGCGCGCGCTCCATCAGGATCTCACGGCCGATCATGCCGCGCTCGACGAATCCGGTCGAGCGATAGAGGGTGATGGCACCCGCATTCTCTGGGTGGACGCCGATACGGACGGTGCCCCGGGTTGGCCAGGAGGCCCGGATAGCGGCCAGCGCCGCCAGCACGGCGGCGCGGCCATAGCCCCGCCCCTGCCGCCGCCGGTCGATCATCAGGCGATAGATCCAGGGGCACGAATCGTCGCGGTCCAGCGCCCACATGACGAACCCCACCAGGGCCGGGCCGCAGCGCACCGCGCGGGGCACGCATTCCGGCAGGGCATAGGCCAGCGCCAGCGAGGTCGCGTTGTCGGCCACGAACCGGCGCTGGTCGCGCGCGGTCCGCAGCGCCAGGACGTCGTCCAGATTGTCGCGGCTGATCGCCTCGAGTTGGATCGCCGGGGGTCGCCTCACCCGCGCAGCGCCAGCATCTGGTCGAGATAGCCGTCGGGCGCCACGGCCGCGTCGACCAGGGCCGGGCCGGTGCCCGCGAACGCCGCGTCGAGCGCTGCGCGATAGCTGGTGGGGTCATCCGCGCGATAGCCACGCACGCCAAGGCCACTAGCGACGGCGGCGAAATCGACCGCCCCCAGTTCCACCCCGTCGCGCCGCATCTGGCGGTGCTGCTGCTTGATGTCGATGAGCGACAGGGATCGGTCGTTGAAGACGACGACGACGATGCGGGCACCCGTCTGGGCCGCAGTCGCCAGTTCGCCCAGCCCCATGGCCAGCCCGCCATCGCCGGTGAAGGCCACGACCGGCCGGTCGGGCTCCGCCAGCGCGGCACCGATCGCGGCCGGCAGCGCGAAACCCATGGTCGACAGGCCGTTGGAGATCAGGAGGTCGCGCGGACGCCGCGCCCGCCAGAGGGCGGTGGCCGAGAACATGTGCGCCCCGGCATCGACGGTGGCCCGAGCATCCAGGCCCGCCGCGTCGGCTGCCGCCTGGGCGCCCAGTACCAGGTCGGGCGGGGTCAGCCGGCCGCCGCCGGTCCAGGCGATCCGCGCCAGCATCGCCTGGCGCAGCCGGGCGATCGCATCGGCCTGCCAGCCGGAGCGGCCGGCCCCCTTGGCCAGCGCGGCCAGCGCGGCGGCGGGCGTGCCGTAGAGGCCGGCGGCCGGGTCGATATAGCGCAGGGGAAAGGGCTGGCGCGCCACCTCGATCACCGGCGCCGCATAGCGCCAGGGCTGCGGGATCAGTTCCACCGGGTCGAGGCCGGCCAGGATGATCAGGTCGGCGGCGGCGACCGCCGCCGCCTCCAGCGAGCCGCCGGTGAAGAGCCCGACATAGGCCGGGTCGTCGTCGGCGACCACGCCCTTGGCCTTGTAGGTGACGAGTGCCGGGGCACCAGTTGCGACGGCAAAGGCTCGGACGGCGGCTGCCAGCGCCGGGTCGGCGGCGGCCTCCAGCCCGCACAGCAGGATCGGCCGGTGGGCGCCGGCGACCAGGTCGCGTGCGGTCGCCAGGGCACCCTCGTCGGTCGCTTCGGCAGCGAATGGGATCGGCTCGGCCGCCGCCACGTCGCGGCGCGCGGCATCGCCGGTCACGTCGAAATGGACGACGCCGGCCGGGGCCGCCATCGCCCGGTCGAGCAGGCGTTCGACATCGTGCCCGGCATCTTCGCCGTCGAGCCGGCTCGACCCCTTGGCGATCGGCGCCAGCAGGGCCGAATGCTCGAAGAACTGGTGGCTGACGAAGCGGCGATGCTCGGGCGTGAAGCCGTCGGAGATGACGCAGAGCGGCGCCCGCTCCAGTGCCGCGCAGGCAATGCCGTTGACGGCGTTGGCCAGCCCCGGCCCCCGCGTGGTCAGCACCACGCCGGGCGCGCCCGTCACCTCCGCCGTGGCAAGCGCCATCAGCGCCGCCCCGGTCTCGTGCCGCGCCAGGACGAACTCGATGCCGCAGGCCGCCGCCGCGGCGATCGCATCCAGGCTGGTCTCGCCCCCGGGCACGCCGAAGATGCGGCGGACGCCGCGGCGGGAAAGCGATCGGATCAGCGCATCAAGAGGGGTCATCGCCGGCGAACGTCCATCTGGGGGGGATTGCACCTGGCCTGGGAACCAGGCTCGATCGCAGCCTACAGCCAAATCCCGCCGAGGGGAGATCGCCGATGCCGCCCGCCACCCGCAACCTTCTGGATCCGGGCGTCACCTCGCCCGCGGCCGAGGTGACGGAGCCCCTGCTGGCCGCCGCCGGCGTCCGGCTGGAGCGCATCCTGTCGCTGGGCCAGGCCTCGCCGCCCGGCTTCTGGTACGAGCAGGCGGAGGACGAATGGGTGGCGGTCCTCGCGGGCCGCGCCCGCCTCACCATCGCGGGCGAGCCGGCCGACCGCGAGTTCGGCCCCGGCGACGCCATCTTCCTCCCGGCCGGCTGCCGCCACCGCGTCGCCTGGACGGACCCCGACCAGCCGACGGTCTGGCTCGCCCTGTTCATCGACGCCGCCCTTGGGGTACGGTCGACGTAATGACGTCATATATACTCGCCACTTATCCGACGCAGGAGGGGCCGCAGTGAAGGAAGCCGTCTTTACGATGAAGCTCGAGCCCGCCTTGCGCGACGAGTTCATGGCGGAGGCCAAGGCCGTCGACCGGCCCGCATCCCAGATCATGCGCGACCTGATGCGCGATTTCATCCAGGAGCGTCAGCAGGCAAGAGAGTATGACGAATTCGTTCGCTGCAAGGTTGCAATCGCACTTGCGTCGATGGAGGATAGTGGGGGTATCCCCCATGAAGAGATCGAGGCGGAAGCTGCCGCATGGCGCGCCGAGGTGCTGAACGAGAATTGAGAGTCGTTTGGTCCCGGGCAGCGAGCGAAGACCGGCGGACCATTCGAAACCACATCAAAGCCGACAGCCCACAAGCTGCCATTCGGATGGATGGCATACTTGTGGCGGCAGCCGGATGGTTGGCCCATCACCCGGAAATAGGCCAACCGGGCCGAATCAGTGGCACCCGAGAGTTCGTCCAGCACCCCAGCTACCGACTGGTCTACTCGGTAGAGGGCCAAATGGTCGTTGTGCTGGCCGTCATCCATACGGCGCGGTCATGGCCGCCCGGGCAAAGCTGACCACGACGCTCTGGTCACGTCCGGAAGTACGGCTCCACCGTGCCCTTCAGCTTCATCGTCAGCGGGTGGCCGTGGCGATCGACGGTCTTGCCGACCGCGACGCGGACCCAGCCCTCGCTGACGCAATATTCCTCGACGTTGGTCTTCTCGACACCGTTGAAACGGATGCCGATGCCGCGTTCGAGGAGGGCCTCGTCATAGTGCGGGCTGGCGGGGTTGTTGCAGAGCCGGTCGGGCGGGGTATCGGTCATGTCGGTATTCCTCAGCTCTTGGGACGATCGGGCCAGAAGCGGACCTTGGCGCGGGCAAGACCGCCCGCCACGCCGATCGGGGTGCCGTCGGCGCGCCAGCAGGCGGCGCCAGTCAAAGTGCCATCCTCGCCGAAGGCGATGGCGTTCATGCCGCCGGCCACATGGGGCATGGCGGCGACTTCATGGCCGCGGGCCGCCAGTTCGGCGCGCACGGCCTCTGGCACGGCGTCCTCGACCTCGACTGGGCCGCCCTGGGTCCACAGGCGCGGCGCCTCGACCGCCTCCTGCAGCGCCATGCCGTGGTCGACCAGGTTGACGACCGCCTGCATGGCCGAGCCGAAGATGCGCAAGCCGCCCGGCAGGCCCAGTGCGAAGGCGGGCTTGCCGTCCTTCAGCACGATCAGCGGCGACATCGAGCTGGTGACGCGCTTTCCGGGTGCGATCGACTGGGTGAAGCCCGGATGCGGGTCGAACAGGTACATGTAGTTGTTGGGGATGATGCCGGTGCCGGGGATGACGAAGCGGGCGCCGAACAGGCTGTTGATGGTCTGCGTCGAGGCGACGACGTTGCCGGCGCCGTCGGCCACCGTCAGGTGGGTGGTGTTGGCCGATTCCGACGGGACGACGCCCGGCCCCCAGACCTGGCTGCGGGCCATGTCGATGCGACCCCGGCGCTCGGCTGCGTAGTCCTTGTCGATCAGGCGGTCGACCGGCACTGGCGTGAAGGCCGGGTCGGCGGTCGCCACCTTGCGGTCGGCGAACGCGATCTTCAGGACCTCGGCCAGCAGGTGCAGGGTGTCGGCGCTGCCGAAGCCCTTGGCGCCGATGTCGAAGCCCTCGAGGATGTTCAGCATCTGCACGATGTGCACGCCGCCCGACGATGGTGGCGGCGGCCCGATCACCTCGAACCCGCGATAGGTGCCGCGCACCGGCTGGCGCTCGATCGTGGCATAGCCGGCGAGATCGGCCATCGACAGGATGCCGCCCGCGCGGGCGAAATGATCGGCGATGATGCGGCCGAGCGCGCCGCCATAGACGGTGCCCGGCCCCTCCTTGGCGATGGTCCGCAGCGTCTCGGCATAGTCGCCCATCACCAGCCGCGAGCCGGCCGTGATCGGCAACCCGCCCGGCAGGAAGAGGGCTGCGA
This sequence comes from Stella humosa, assembly GCF_006738645.1. Classification (GTDB taxonomy): domain Bacteria; phylum Pseudomonadota; class Alphaproteobacteria; order ATCC43930; family Allostellaceae; genus Allostella; species Allostella humosa. Next base: position 4,540,118 of record NZ_AP019700.1, read on the forward strand.
TCCCCGGGTCGAGCGCCAGGTCGGGGGCGGCGTCGGACGCGCATTCCCAGAGATAGGGCGTGGTGCGGAAGCCGCGCGAGGCGTGGCGGATGGCAGGCTCCATCACGTCGGCCAGCGGCATGGTGCCGAAGCGGGCCAGCGTCTCGCACCAGGCCATCAGGTTGCCCGGCACGCACACCGCGCGCGGGCCGACCGCGTTCTGGCGCCCCTCGGTGTCGAGATAGTTGGGCAGCTTGTCGGAAACCGGGCGATAGAGGTCGGGCGTGGCCGCGGCTGGGGCATAGGCCTGGCCGTCGATCACCCGGTGGGTCCCGTCGGACAGCCGGATATGGGCCATGCCGCCGCCGAGAATGCCGACCATCATCGGCTCCACGACAGTCAGCGTGAAGAAGGAGGCGATGGCGGCATCGACGGCGTTGCCGCCGGCCGCCAGCATCTCCGCCCCCGCGGCCGAGGCCAGCGGGTGGTTGGTCACGACCATGCCGCGGGTGCCCGTGGCCGGGCGCTTCTCGCAGGCAAAGCTGGTCCCGGCGCGGGCGCGCCATCCGTCGGTCATCGGAACTCTCCTAAAGGCGAACTGGCAATCAGGCCGGCAGGCGGAAATGGAACGACTTGGGCCGGGTCAGGTGCTCGTAGCCGACCCGCGACAGGGTGCAGCCGCGGCCGGAATCCTTGACCCCGGTCCAGGCCAGCGACGGGTCGAGATAGTCGCAGCGGTTCATGAACACGGTGCCCGTCTCGAGGCCGTCGCCGATGCGGGCGGCCGCTTCCACGTCGCGGGTGAAGATGGCGGCCGTCAGCCCGTAGCGGCTGTCGTTCATCAGGTGCTGCGCCTCGTCGTCGCCCGACACTTTCATGATGCCGACGACGGGGCCGAACGTCTCCTCGTTCATCACCCGCATCGAATGGTCGACGCCGGTCAGGATCTGCGGCGCCAGGTAGGGGCTGCCGGCCCGGTCGGCCGGGAACGCCCGGGGATCGACCAGGGCGCGCGCGCCCTGCACCACCGCCTCGGCGGTCTGGGCGCGCACGAAATCGGCCGCGGCCGTGCGCACCATGGGGCCGAGGTTGGTATCGGCCTTGGTCGGGTCGCCCAGGCGATAGGTGCCGGTGAGCGCGACGGCCGCCTCGACGAAGCGGTCATGGATGGCGGCGTCGACATAGATGCGCTCGATGCCGCAGCAGGACTGGCCGGAATTGAAGAAGGCGCCGTCGACCAAGGTCTCGACCGCCTGGTCGAGGTCGGCATCGGCGCGGACATAGGCGGGGTCCTTGCCGCCCAACTCCAGCCCGGCGCCGACGAAGCGGTCCGACAGCGCCTTCTGCACCGCGGCACCGCCCGCGACCGAGCCGGTGAAGCAGACGAAGGCGACGCGGCTATCGCGGATCATCCGCTCCGTGTCGCCATGGGACAGGTGGATGTGCTGGAAGACGCCGTCCGGCAGCCCCGCCGCGCGCATCGCCGCAGCATAGCGCTCTGCCACCAGCGGCGTCTGGTGGGAGTGCTTCAGGATGACGGTGTTGCCCGCCGCCAGTGCCGGGATGATGGCGTTGACCGAGGTCAGGAAGGGATAGTTCCAGGGGGCGACGACGAAGACCACGCCCAGCGCCTCGCGCCGGATCCAGCGGTCGAAGCCGGCCTTTTCAGCCGGGCGGATGTCGGCCAGGGCGGCGGGTGCGGCATCCAGCATGAAGCGGGCGCGCTCCTCGAACCCGCGCAGTTCGCCCGGCGACTGGCCGATCGGCCGGCCCATCTGCCAGGTCAGTTCCTCCGCGGCCCCCTCGCGCCCGGCCAGCAGCGCATCGACCGCGGCCGCCAGCAGCGCCTGCCGGCGGTCGAGCGGGGTCGCCTTCCAGCCGGCCGCCGCCCTGGCCGCGGCGGCCAGGGCCGCCTCGATCTCGGCGCCGCCGCCCAGCGGTCGCTCGCAATAGACCCGGCCATCGACCGGGCTGATCGTCTTCAGTACGTCTGCCATTCCATCGCCTGCACTTGCGCCGGCGCGGGATGTTAGTGGAGTGCGGGCCGCCGTGCCATCCGAATGGCAGGGCGCCCTATTCGGCGACGAGGCGCTGGCGCCGCTGGCGGGGCCGGATCGTCCGCGGCAGCGACAACAAGGTCATCGCCAGGCCGCCCGCCAGGACATACCAGGCCGGGCGGAAGCCGTATTCGATGTCGAGGTTGGCGGCCAGCACCATGCGCGGGTCGGCCCCGGTGGCAAGCGCGATCCAGGTCGCCTCGCCCAGTGCTGCCAGCACCGCGACGCCCACCGACAGCAGCACCAGCCGCAACGGTGAGCGACCGATGTCGAGCCGGACCGACAGCAGGCGATAGGCCATCAGCCAGAAATAGAAGGCGGCCAGCAGCGTCGGCTCCGCCTCCGGCAGCTTGAACTGCATCGACTGGTGCAGGATCGCCAGCGCGCCGATCAGGTAGGCGGACTTGTGCAGCATCCGCCAGCGCCGCCCGCCCAGGCGCTTCACCATGGCGTCGGTCGAGGTGACGGCCAGTGCCGTCAGCAGCGCCAGCCCGACGAAGCCGATCGTCAGGTAGGTGCGCAACACGATCTCGGTCGCCACCCGCACCAGGTCGAACTTCTGGTCGAGGATGTAGGCCATCAGGTGGAGCGCCACATAGACGAAGGCCGTCACCCCCACCATGCGCCGCACCAGCAGGATCGGCGCCCAGTCGACGATGCGGCGCAGCGGCGTGACCGCGAGCGACAGCACCAGGATGCGGATGGCCCAGGCCCCCGTCTCCTCGATCAGGAACTCGGTCGCCAGGGCCGAATAGCGTCCCATCTGCAACTCGGCCAGGATCCACAGGCCGGGCGCCACCAGCCCCGCCAGGGTCAGGGCCTTGAAGGCCGAGAAACGCCCCGCGCGGTCGCGCCAGGGTGCCATCGGCAGGCGCTGCCAGAGGCTGGCCGGGAAGTCGGATCGGGGCTGGGTGCGGGTTGTCATGGCGATTCTTGTACAATGCGGGTGCCGCCGCCGCATTTCACGCCCGATCACGATCGCGTCGGCGGTTCCTTGGCCGAGGCCTTGGCCAGTTCGTCGAGCGGCGCCACGTCGACTCCCACCTCGATCGTATGGTCGCGGCCGCCGACGACGACGCCGTTGATGGGCGCCACGTCGCCATAGTCGCGGCCCCAGGCCAGCGTCACGTGGCCCACCCCCGGCAGCACGTCGTTGGTCGGGTCGAGATCGACCCAGCCGATCGGTGGGCACCAGACCGCGAACCAGGCATGGCTGGCGTCCGCGCCCACCAGCCGGGGCATGCCCGGCGGCGGCATCGTCAACAGGTAGCCGCTGACATAGCGCGCCGGCAGGCCCAGCGCGCGCAGGCAGGCGATGCCGACATGGGCCAGGTCCTGGCAGACGCCGGCGCGGATCTCGAACACCCGGTCGACCGGGGTGGTGGCGTCGGTGACGGTGGTGTCGTAGCGGAAATCGGCGTGGATGCGCGCCATCAGGTCGATGGCACCGGCCAGCACCGGCCGCCCCGCCGGGAAGCTCGGCCGGGCATAGACCGACAGGTCGCCTGCCGGGTTGACCAGCGGGGAATCGAACAGGAAATCGACCGCCGCCATCGCCTCGGGATCGACCGGCGCCTCCAGCGCGCCTCGCACGCGCTCCCACGGCCAGGTCGCGGCCGGGTCGGGCGGCGGGAAGGCGGCCTCCGCCACCCGGCTTTCGGCCATGATCTCCAGCGTGGTGTGCGGGTCCTCCAGCGTCAGCCATTCCGCGATGTTGCCGAAGGCATCGAGCCGGCGGGTGCGGCGGGTCGGCGGCGGATCGACCGTGACGGTGCTTTCGTCCACCCGCTGGCGCGCCGTCGGGCGCGGGATCAGGTGCAGGAGATGCTGCGACTGCGCCACCGGCTGGAGGTAGCGATAGGTCGTGCGATGGCGGACCCGATATTCCATCATGCCGTCTCGCCGCGCGGGGCAGACCCGGTGCGCCGCCGCGGCGACGGCCGGAAATAGCGATCGGACAGCCCGTCCGAAAGCCCGACCAGCCCGGCGCCGATGGCATCCGCCAGCGCTCCCACCCCGGGCCGGCCGCCATCGGCCGCGCGCTCGACCAGGGCCATCGGGTCGGTCGCGCGCAACTTGGCCAGCAAGGGCTGGATGCTGGTGTCGGCCATCTGGCCGGCGCCGGCGGGGCTGTCCTGCAGCTCGGCCATGTGCCGGGCCAGCGTGGCGATCTGGAAGCCGGCCGAGCGCGGGTTGGCCTCGTCGAGCAGCAGCAGGTCGAGCACCGGGGCGGCCTGGAAGGTGCCGAGATAGCGGTAGCGATAGGTCATGGCGCTGTCGGCGATCTCCAGCGCCATCTGCATGCGCTCGACCGCCCCCTCGCCGCCCGCGCCCAGTAGCTGCCGGGCGATCCAGGCCGCAGCCACGCCGCGCTCGATGCGCCGGCCGAGATCGAGGAAGAGCCAGTTCGGCCCGCGCGTCATGTTTTCGGCCGACAGGCCCGACAGTGCGGCCGATCGGCGGATCAGCACGTCCAGGCGCGCCGCCAGGGCGGCCAGGTCGCCGGGCGGCGGATCGTCGTCGGCGGTCAGCGCCAGGATGCTGCGCCAGGTGTCGAGCGACAGGCGGTCGCGGACCGACCAGGCGGTGCGGCGCACGCCCAGCAGCGTGCGCATCAGCCCATGGGGGTGGGCGCGGTCGCCGACCAGGGCCAGCATCTCGCGCGTCAGGGCGGCACCGTCGCCGCCATCGGCCGCGGCCGACGCGGCCTCGGTCGCCTGGGCATAGGGCACGAGCAGCCGGCGCGCCAGGTCGGGCGCGCCGCCGACCCCGGGTCCGGCATCGTCGCCCAGGCGGCCGGCGACCGCCCTGACGACGCGGGCCAGGCCCTCCGCCCGCTCGGCATAGCGTCCAAGCCACAGCAGGTTGTCCATGGCGCGGCTCGGCGCCTCGTCGCCGATGCGCCGGATCGGCAGGGGCTCGACCTTGGAGCGCAGCAGGCTGAAGCGTTCGGCCGGCGCGTCGGAGACGACCCAGATGTCCTTGCCGGCCGCCCCCGACTGCATCGAGAGCGTCGCGCGCTCGCCGTCGCCCTGGCCGACGCGGGCGAGCCCGCCCGGCAGCACGACATAGCCGGCCGGCGTCCAGGCGGCGAAGACGCGCAAGGCCACGGGGCGCGGCACCAGCCGGGTCCCGACCAGGGTCGGCGCCAGGCAGGGCGGCATCACCTCCTGCACCACCAGGCCCGCCCCCCGCCGCTCCATGTCGGCGGCCAGGCGCTGGCGCCGGGCGCGGTCCAGTTCGGCCCCCAGCCGCGCGGTCGAGCCGCGGGCGAAGAGCGGCAGCGTGTCGAAGGCGTCGCGCACGACCGAACGGTCGAGGGCCGCCAGGGCCGCGGACCGGCCGGCCGCCGTGCCGCACCAGTGGGTGGGCACGCCCGGCAGCTTCAGCTCCTCGTCCAGCAAGGCACGGCAGAGGTCGGGCAGGAAGGCCGCCATGGCCGGGCTTTCGACCACGATGCCGCCCAGCGGGTTGGTCAGCACGACGCGTCCGGCGCGCGCGGCCTCCACCAGTCCGGGCACGCCCAGCGAGGAATCGGCCTTCAGCTCCAGCGGATCGCAGAACAGCGAATCGACGCGCCGCATGACGATGTCGACCCGTTGCAGGCCGTTCAGCGTCTTCAGGAAGACGTCGCCGTCATGGACGGTCAGGTCGTCGCCCTCGACCAGCGACAGGCCGAGATAGTTCGCCAGGAAGGCATGCTCGAAATAAGCCTCGTTGTGCGGCCCGGGCGACAGCAGCACGCCGCGCGGCCGGTCGCCCCGGGCGAGCGCCGCCAGCCCTGCCTTCATCGACTGGAAGAATGAGGCCAGGCGCAGGACATGGCCATCGCGGAATGGCTCGGCGAAGGTCTGGCTGACGACGATGCGGTTCTCCAGCGCGTAGCCCATGCCGCTCGGCGCCTCGACGCGGTCGGCCAGCACGGTCCAGGTGCCGTCCGGCCCACAGGTCAGGTCGGCGGCATAGAGCTGCACATGGACCCCACCCGGCGGGTCGATGCCCAGCAGCGGGCGCAGGAATTGCGGGTGCCCGGCCGTCAGGTGCGGCGGCAGCCGGCCGTCGGCAACCAGCCGGCGCGGGCCGTAGATGTCGGCCAGCAGGGCATTGGCCAGGCGCGCCCGCTGCACCACGCCCGCCTCGATCCGCGCCCATTCGCGGCCGTCGAGGATGAAGGGCAGGATGTCGAGCTCCCACGGCCGGGCCTCGCCGCCGGCATCGTCATAGACGTTGTAGGTGACGCCGTTGTCGCGGATCAGCCGGCGCACGCCCTGGTTACGGCGGGTGACCTCTGCCGCGTCGATGCGGGCCAGTTCGGCCAGCAGCGGCCGCCATTGCGGGCGCACCGACCCGTCGGCCGCGACCATCGCGTCGTGGCGCCCGACCGGCCGCGGATAGGATGCCATCGACCCCACGGCCGCACTCTCGATCAGCTTCGGGTCACCGGCCATCCGGCCGCGCCCCGCCGGATCCGCAATGTTGGGTCATGACGATGCCTTGGCACTTCCTTCAGCCGGCGGGGTCAGTGGAAGCGCCGGAGATCGAGGGTCAGCGGAAAATCGGGATGGATGTCGGGCTGGCCAGGATCGAAGCGCCCGCCCGTCAGGCCGAACGGCTCGAACCGGGCAAGGCGCCGGCCCTCCGCCTCGTAGGCATTGACGGGAACGGTGGTGTAGTTCCGCCCACCCGGATGCGCAACATGATAGGTGCAGCCGCCGACCGCCCGTCCGCGCCAGGCGTCCCACAGCTCGATCACCAGCGGCCCGTGCGGCGGGATGGTCGGGTGCAGGCTGTGCGGCGCCTGCCAGGCGCGGAACCGCACGCCCGCCACCGCCTCGCCGCGGCGGCCAGTGGAGGTCGCGGGCGCCGGCCGGCCGTTCACCAGGATGCGATGGCGCTCGGGCACGAAGCCTACGGCCTTCACCTCCAGCCGCTCGACCGTGCTGTCGACATAGCGCACGGTGCCGCCCGCCGCCCCTTCCTCGCCCATGACGTGCCAGGGCTCCAGCGCCTGGCGCACTTCCAGCCGCACCCCCTCGGCATCGACCGTGCCGAACAGCGGGAACCGGAAGGTCCAATGCGGCCGGAACCATTCGGGGTCGATCGGGAAGCCGGCCTCGCGCAGGCCCGCCACCACGTCCTGCAGGTCGGCCCAGACGAAGTGCGGCAGCATGAAGCGGTCGTGCAGGGCCGTGCCCCAACGCACGGGCGGCTGGCGATAGGGCTCGCGCCAGAACCACGCGACCAGCGCCCGCAGCAGCAGCGACTGGGCCAGGCTCATCTCGGCGTGCGGCGGCATCTCGAAGGCGCGGAACTCCACCAGACCCAGCCGGCCGGTCGGGCCGTCGGGCGAATAGAGCTTGTCGATGCAGATCTCGGCCCGGTGGGTGTTGCCCGAGACGTCGATCAGCAGGTTGCGGAAGATGCGGTCGACCAGCCACAGCGGCATCGGCTCGCCGCCCGGCTCCCGCACCTGGGCAAAGGCGATCTCCAGTTCGTACAGCGAATCCTGGCGCGCCTCGTCGATGCGCGGCGCCTGGCTGGTCGGGCCGATGAAGAGGCCCGAGAAGAGGAACGACAGCGACGGGTGGTTCTGCCAGAAGGCGACCAGGCTGCGCAGCAAGTCGGGCCGGCGCAGGAACGGGCTGTCGGCCGGCGTCGGCCCGCCCAGGACGATGTGGTTGCCGCCGCCGGTGCCGGTATGGCGCCCGTCCACCAGGAACTTCTCGGTGCCGAGCCGGCTGAGGCGGGCCTCCTCGTAGATGGCGCGGGTCACCTCGACCTGCTGGCGCCAGCTATGGGAGGGATGGATGTTCACCTCGATCACGCCCGGGTCCGGCGTCACCTTGATGACGTTGAGGCGCGGATCGGCCGGCGGCGAATAGCCCTCGATATGCAGCGCCACGTCGATCTCGGCCGCGGCGTCCTCGATCGCGGCCACCAGGTCCAGATAATCCTCCGCCGTCTCGGTCGGCGGCATGAACACGCACAGGCGGCCGTCGCGCGGCTCGATGGTGAGCGCGGTGCGGACGCTGAGGCCCTCGACCGGCTGTTGCTGCTCGACCTGGGCCACGCGCGCCTGCCAGTCCGGCCCGCGGGCGGCACCGCTCAGATAGGGCTGGCGCGCTGCGTCGGGCGCGGGCAGCGGCGGCAACTGCTCCATCGGGTCGCGGGGGATGACGTGCGGATAGAGCTGCGGCTCGATCCAGGGCAGCGAGGCGATCGGCAGGCGGAAGCCGACGGGCGAATCGCCCGGCACCAGCAGCACGCGGCCGCGGCGGAGCGCCCAGCGCTCCGAATGCCAGCGGCGGCGCTTGTCCGGCGCGTTCCAGCGCTGCACCGGCAGCACGAAGCCGACCGGCGTGCCCAACCCGCGGTCGAAGACCCGGACCAGGCGCTGGCGTTCCTCGGCATCCTCAAGCTTGGACTCGAACGGATCGACATTGGCCGGCAACGCCTGCTCGCGCGCCAGGTAGTGCCAGGGATCCTCGAAGGCCGGCATGGCGCAGTCGGGGTGGATGTCGAGCCGGCGGGCGACGGCGCGCGCCAACTGGCCGGCATCCTCGGCGGTCACGGCGCGGGCCTCGGCCTCGCGGGCCACGCGGGCCGGGTCGCGCCACAGCGGCATGCCGTCGCCGCGCCAGTAGAGCGCAAAGGCCCAGCGCGGCAGGCTCTCGCCCGGATACCACTTGCCCTGGCCGTAATGCAGCATGCCGCCGGGGGCGAAGCGGTCCATCAGGCGGCGGACCAGGTCGTCGGCGAACACCCGCTTGGTCGGCCCGACGGCGGCGATCGTCCACTCGGCCGCCTCCATGTCGTCGACCGCGACGAAGGTCGGCTCGCCACCCATGGTCAGGCGCACGTCGCCCGCCGCCAGCATGCGGTCGACGGCATCGCCGACGCGGTCGATGGCATCCCACTGCTCGGGCGTGTAGGGCCGGGTGACGCGCGGCGCCTCGTCGACGCGGGCGACCGACATCTCGAAGTCGAACGTCACCTCGCAGGGCTCGACGCCGCCGCTGATGGGGGCCGCTGCCGTCGGATCGGCCGCGCAGGCAAGCGGGATGTGCCCCTCGCCCGCGAACAGCCCGGAGGTCGCGTCAAGCCCGACCCAGCCCGCGCCCGGCAGGTAGACCTCGCACCAGGCATGCAGGTCGGTGAAGTCGTGGTCGGTGCCCGACGGGCCGTCGAGGGCCTCGACATCGGGCTTCAGCTGGATCAGGTAGCCCGACGCAAAGCGCGCGGCCAGGCCCAGATGGCGCAGGAGCTGGACCAGCAGCCAGGCGGAATCGCGGCACGACCCGGCCGCGCGCTCCAGCGTCTGGTCCGGGGCCTGGATGCCCGGCTCCATGCGGATCAGATAGGTGATGTCTCGGGCGATGCGGGAATTGAGGTCGAAGAGGAATCCGGTAGTCTGCTTCTCCTCACGCGGGATGGCCGCCAGGTATTCCTGGAAGCGCGGCCCGCACTCCGCCCGATGCAGGTAGGGGGCAAGGTCGGCCGCCAGCTCGGGCTCGTAGGCGAAGGGGAAGTTCTCGGCCGCCGGCTCCAGGAAGAAGTCGAACGGGTTGATCACCGCCAGTTCCGCCACGAGATCGACCGCGACCGTCAGATGGTCGGTCTTCTCCGGCACGACGACACGGGCCAGCCAGTTGGACTGCGGGTCCTGCTGCCAGTTCAGGAAATGGTCGGCCGGCTCGACCTTCAGCGAATAGGCCAGGATCGGCGTGCGGCAATGCGGCGCCGGGCGCAGGCGAATAACTTGGGCCCCGAGCCCGACCGGGCGGTCGTAGCGATAGCGGGTGACGTGGCGGATGGCGGCGCGGATTGTCATGGGCGCGCAGTATGGGACTTGTGCGGCATCGGCCCTACCGGAAATTGTGACGAAACCGCTGCATCATCCGTGCCGGGACAATGATCGGCGCTTGGCCAGACTTGAATTGAATATCGCCTAGCGATATATACAGACATGGCCGATGAACCGATGTTCCGGCTGATGGGCTACCATCGGCGCCGGTATCGCCTAGCGAATGGCTGGAGCATTCGCTTTCGGATCATCTCTACCCTGGCTTCCACCGGCCGGCCGCACGGGATCAAGTATGCGTTCACCCTGCATGATACGGACGGCCTGCGGCTGCTGGGGTTTGACAATGCCCATGGGATTCCACGCGCCGAAACCTATGACCATCGGCATCCGTTTCGCCGATTGACCGACCTGAAGGCATACGAGTTCAGGAGTGCGGATGATCTGATCTGTGATTTCTTTGCCGCCGTCGAGCGCGCCTGCCGGCAGGAGGGCGTCCCGTTCGAGGTCGATGCCGAGGAGATCGAGCTAGAAGCGGAGGACGAGAGTGAACCGGAAGAGCCTCGATGACCTGCGCGAGGAAATGCGGGCCGTGGCACGTGGTGATCGTCAGCCAGGTGCGCTGCCCGCCGCCCCGTTGCTGGCGGCATTGTCTAGGGAAGCGCTCGATCTGCTGGGCGTGATCCTGCGCGATCGGCCTACCAGTGTCTCGGAACTGGTGGCGCTCTCCGGGCGGGCCCAGCCGAACGTGTCGCGATCGCTGCAATCGTTGGCAGGCCACGGGCTGGTCCGGCTGGTGCGGCAAGGGCGGGAGATCCGCCCGCAAGCAATGGTGAGCGTTCTGCGAGTGGACTTGGCGACTGGGACCTACGAGGTAACACCGGCCCCAGACGCCGCGGCGTGAGAAGGGCCGAGCGGGCCTTGCGATACGACAGGTTCATCCTGACCTGAGAAATTCTATAAGCTGTCTCCTGCCGCCGGAAACCAGGCGAGGGAGGGGGGACAGGGCATGGCTGCGATCGCTTGGCCGACGAAGACGCGCGAGTTGCACAACCACCATTTCGACAGCACCGTCTGGAACGACTTCCGCTTCCGCGACGACGACGTCGTCATCGCGACCTATGCGAAGTCCGGCACCACCTGGACGCAGCAGATCGTGGGCCAGCTCATCTTCGGCGGTGCCGAGGACGTGGCCATCGCCGAAATGTCGCCCTGGCTCGACCTGCGCGTGCCGCCGGCAGCCGTGAAATACGAGGCGCTGGAGGCGCAGGCGCATCGGCGCTTCATCAAGACCCATCTGCCGGTCGACGCCCTGCGCTACTCGCCCGCCGCCAAGTACATCTACATCGTGCGCGACGGGCGGGACGTCGTCTGGAGCATGTACAACCACCACGCCAACGCCAACGCCCTCTGGTACCAGGTGCTGAACGACACGCCGGGCCGGGTCGGCCCGCCGATCGAGCCGCCGACCGGTGACATCCGGCAGTATTTCCTGGACTGGCTCGACCGCGACGGCCACCCGTTCTGGTCGTTCTGGGACAATGTGCGGAGCTGGTGGGACATCCGCGCCCTGCCCAACCTGCTGCTCGTCCACTATGCTGACCTGAAGCGCGACTTGCCGGGCAGCATGCGGCAGATCGCGGCCTTCCTCGATATCGCCATCGACGAGGACCGCTTCCCGGCCCAGGTCGAGCACTGCACCTTTGCCTGGATGAAGGCCAATGCCGCGCGCAGCGCCCCGCTGGGCGGCGTCTTCTGGGACGGCGGCGCGGAGGTCTTCATCCACAAGGGCACCAACGGCCGCTGGACCGACGCGCTGACCGCCGACGACATCCGCCGCTACGAGGAGACGGCACTGGCACGCCTGGGGGCCGAGGGGGCGGCGTGGCTGGCGAACGGCCGCGGCGGCGGGTGACCTACCCCCGCTCCTGCGGGCCGGGCGCCGGCTTCTCCGCCAACGGGTTGCGCCCCTCCAGCCTGTCCCGGTAGAGCGTCGCCTGCACCAGCAGCAGCAGCGTGACCGGCGTGGTGACGGTCACGAATATGCCGATCAGGATCTCGTGCACCACCGGGCGGGTCTGGCTCAGCGAGAAATAGAGGATCGACGCGCTCAGGATGCTGGCCATCCCGAGCGTGGCACCCAGGGTCGGCGCATGCACGCGGTCGTAGAAGCTCTTCAGCCGCAGCAGGCCGAGCGAGCCGATGAGGGCCAGGCTGGAGCCGATCAGGACCAGCGCTGCCACCAGGAGTGCGGCCCAGGCGGGAATGTCGTGCAGCGCCGTCACTCGATCACCTCGCCCCGCATCAGGAACTTCGCCAGCGCCACGGTGGCGACGAAGCCGAGCAGGCCGATCACCAGGGCCGCCTCGAAATAGAGCGTGGTGCCGGAACCGATGCCGAAGACCAGCAGCAACAGCATGGAATTGACGTAGAGCGCGTCCATCGCCAGGACGCGGTCCTGCGCGCGCGGGCCGCGCAGGATGCGGAAGGCAGCGGCCGCCATCGCCAGCGCCAGGAAGAGCTGGCCCACGGCCAGCGCGAAAAGCAGGACCGATCCGCTCATTCGAAAATCTCCATCAGCAGCCGCTCGTAGCGCCGTTCGATGATGGCCTCCCAGTCGTCGCTGTCGACGAGGTCGAGCACATGGATCACGAGCGTGCCCGCGGCCGGGTCATAGCTGACCCAGCAGGTGCCGGGCGCGGCGGTGAGCATGCAGGCCAGGGCGGCCAGCCCGTAGGGCGAGCGCATCCGCAGCCGGATGCGCGCGAAGCCGGAGGTCTGGCGCCGGTCGTTCTGCAGGATGACGCGGGCCACGTTGATGTTCGAGCGCACCACGTCGACGACGAAGATGCCGATCAGCCGTACGATCGCCCATGGCCGGCCGATGCGCATGGCCGGCGTGTCGAGCCGTGTCATCAGGTGCGGCCCGATCACGCCCAGCACCGCCCCCAGCAGCAGATGCCCGGGCGACACGCTCTGGTTCAGCAGCAGCCACAGCGCCATCAGCAGCAACGACGCCAGCGGCGACGGCAGCCACCGGGTCATGGGCCGACCCCGCCCCGGCCAGGCGCCGCCGGCGACAGGACGGTGCCGACATAGGGGCCCGATCCGTGCAGCCCGGCCGCCGTCGCCTGCATGAAGCGCATCGCCGGCCCGGCCTGGAGCGTGAGGGCGACGCACAGGAACAGCAGTGCTGCCACCGGTGCCAGCTCGATCACCCGGACGCGCGGCACGTCGCGCTCGATCACGGCCCAGAAGGAGCGGATGCCCGCGCGCACCATGGCGAGCAGCGTGACGAAGCCCGACACCAGCAGGACGGCCGTGAGGATCCAGGCCTCGAGCGAGACGGGAACCCCGCTCTGCACCCGGCCCCAGTCCAGCAACGCGGCCAGGATCGCGAACTTCGCCACGAAGCCCGACAGCGGCGGCAGGCCGGACACCAGGATCGCGCAGGCGATGAAGGCGATGCCCAGCACCGCCAGTATCGCCGGCACGGCGACACCGGCCTCGCCCTCCTCGCCCGGCTTCTCCTCGCCATCCAGGCCGTAGGCCTCCAGCGTCACGGCGATGAGGTCGTCGGCCGGCGTGCGCCCGCGCTCGGCCAGCTCGATCAGCAGGAAGAAGGCGCCGGTCGCCAACGTCGAGCTGGCGAGATAGTAGAGGGACGGCCCCACCGTTCCCGGATGGTCGGCCCCCAGCACCGCCAGCAACGTGCCCGAAGAGACCAGCACGCTGAAGCCGGCGAGCTTGGCCAGATCCTGCGAGGCGAGCATCCCGACCATCCCGAAGAGCACCGTCGCGATGCCGCCGACGAGGAGCCAGTACTGCCCGAAGAGGGCCAGCTCGCCGCTTTCCGGGTCGGTCAGCAGGAAGCCCAGGCGGAGCACGACGTAGATCCCGATCTTGGTCATGATCGAGAACAGGGCAGCCACCGGCGCCCCCGCCGCGGCGTAGGTGCCGGGCAGCCAGAATCCCAGCGGCCACATCGCCGCCTTCACGAGAAAGGCGACGCCCAGGATGCTGGCGCCGATCTCGAACAGGGCGCGCTCGCGAACGGCCAAGCCGGGGATACGGGCAGCGAGGTCGGCCATGTTGAGCGTGCCCGCGGCGCCATAGATCAAACTGACGCCGATCAGGAAGACGAGTGCCGCCACCAGGTTGATGGCGATGTAGTGCAACCCCGCCCGGACGCGGGCATAGCCCGAGCCGTGCAGCGCCAGCCCGTAGGAGGCCGCGAGCAGGACCTCGAAGAAGACGAACAGATTGAACAGGTCGCCGGTCAGGAATGCGCCGTTCAGCCCCATCAGCAGGAACTGGAACAGGGGATGGAAGAAGCTGCCGGCCCCGTGCCAGCGCGCGAGCGAGAAGACGAGCGTGGCACAGCCCAGGATCGCGGTCAGCAGCAGCATCAGGCTGGAAAGCCGATCGGCCACCAGCACGATGCCGAACTGCACCGGCCAGTCGCCCAGCCGATAGACCCGGACGGCGGCGGCGGCGGTTTCCGCGTCCGCGCTGGTCGCCACCAGGCGGACGGCGATGGCCAGCAGGCCGAACGTCGACAGGATGCTGAGAAGAGCCGCCGCATTGCGGTTGCGCCCGTCGAACAGCAGCATCAGGCCGCCGGCGACCAGCGGCAGGATGATGGGTGCGACGACGATGTGATCGGCCAGCGTCATCATTCGCCCTTCGGCCCGTCGACATGGTCGCTTCGCGTCAGGCCGCGCGAGGCGAGCAGGACGACGAGGAAGAGCGCGGTCATGGCGAAGCTGATGACGATGGCGGTCAGCACCAGCGCCTGGGTCAGCGGATCGGCATAGCCCGCGATGTCGCCGCCGGGGGCGAGGACGGGCGGGGCGCCGACCCTGAGCCGCCCCATGCCGAAGATGAAGAGATTGACGGCGTAGGACAGCAGCGAGAGACCGAGGATCACCTGGAAGGTGCGGGGCCGCAGCAGCAGCCAGATCCCCGATCCGGCCAGCACGCCGATGGCCAGCGAGACGACCAGTTCCATCAGTCGCGCCCTTCGCCGGCGCCGCCGTCGCCCGCTTGCGCGGCGGCGGCGCGATGGACCCGGAGCGACTGGTGGGCGAGCGCGATCAGAATCAGCACGGTGGCGCCGAGGACCAGCGAGAACACCCCGAAGTCGAACAGCAGCGCGCTGGCCAGCGGAACCTGTCCCAGCCAGGGAATGTCGGCATAGGCGAATGCCGTCGTCAGGAACGGTCGCCCGAACCCCCATGCGCCGGCACCGGTGGCGGCCGCGGCCAGCAGGCCGATGCCGATCCAGCGCACGGGCAGGACCCGCAGCCGGTCCTCCACCCAGCGGACCCCGCCCGCCATGTACTGCAGGATGTAGGCGATGGCGAAGGTGAGCCCGGCCACGAAGCCGCCACCCGGCAGGTCATGACCGCGCAGGAAGAGGAACATCGCCATCATCGCGATCACCGGAAACAGCAGGCGCATGATCAGGCCGGGCACCAGCATGTAGTGGGCGGAGATCGGCTCCCCGCCGCCATTCTCGTAGCGGTCGACGTCGAAACGGTTCTGGAATCGCTTCTGCGCCGGCAGGTCGATGCTGTCGCGGGCGGGCCGGAACCGGCGCAGCAGCGCATAAACCGTGATCGCCACCACGCCCAGGACGGTGATCTCGCCCAGCGTGTCGAAGCCGCGGAAATCGACCAGGATGACGTTGACGACGTTGCGTCCGCCACCTTCGGTATAGGCGCGCTCCAGGAAGTTGCCGGAGATGCTGCCGGTCAGCGGCCAGATCATCACCATGTAGGACAGTGCGGCCAGGCCGGCACCGCCCGCGACGGCGATGACGAGGTCGCGGGCCCGCCGCAGCCGCGCATAGACCGTCAACCCGGGCAGGATGCCCTCGATGCGGATGGGCAACCAGCGCAGGCCGAGCAGCAGCAGCACCGTCGTCACGATCTCGACCAGGAGCTGGGTGAGGGCCAGGTCGGGTGCCGAGAACCAGGCGAAGGTGAGGCAGGTCGCCAAGCCAGTGCCACCCGCCAGGATGATCGCGGCCAGGCGATGGTACTTGGCCAGGTAGGCGGTCCCCAGCGCACACGCCCCCCCGATGACCCAGACCAGCGCGAAGCCGGCGTCGATGCCCTGCGGCCAGGCGAGATCCAGCGGCACGGGTCGGACCGCCAGCGACCACAGCGCCGCCGCGATCGCCACGACGATGAGGAGGCGCATCTGCGGCTGCAGCCGGACCGTGCTGATCGCGTGCTCGAGGTCCCTTGCCCAGCGCCACGACAGGACGACGATGGCGCGCTCGAAGATGCGCTTGCCCGTCAGGTTGCGCAGGCCGGGCGCGCCGTCGATGTTGCCGGACAGGTAGCGCAGCATCGACAGGTAGAGGACGATGCCGCCGCCGAGCGCCACGAAGCTCATGAAGAGGGCCGGCGTGAAGCCGTGCCAGACGGCCAGGCTGTATTCCGGCGTCTGCGCGCCCAGGACCGGCTCCACGGCCATGGCGAGGAAGCCGCCGACCGTATGGGTCGGCACGATCCCGACCAGCAGGCAGGTGAGGACCAGGGCCGCCACCGGCAGCAGCATCCAGCGGACCGGGTCGTGCGGCTGGCGTGGCAGGTCGGTCGCGCGCGGGCCGAAGAAGACCTGATGGATGAGGCGCAGCGAGTAGGCGACGCTGAACATGCCGGCCACGGTCGCGATGTAGGGCAGCGCGTGGTCGAGGGCCGTGTCGACATGGTCCTCGATCGTCTCGGTGAAGAACATCTCCTTCGACAGGAAGCCGTTCAGCAGCGGTACGCCCGCCATCGACGCGGCCGCGACCATCGCCAGCGCCGCGGTGATCGGCATGGCGCGATAGAGGCCGCCCAGCCGTCGCACGTCGCGCGTGCCGGCCTCATGGTCGATGATGCCGGCCGCCATGAAGAGCGACGCCTTGAACGTCGCATGGTTCATGATGTGGAAGATCGCGGCCACCGCCGCCAGCGGGCTGCCGAGGCCCAGCAGCAGCGTGATAAGCCCCAGATGGCTGATGGTCGAATAGGCCAGCAGCCCCTTCAGGTCCTGCTGGAACATCGCCAGGAAGGCACCGACCAGCAGCGTCGTGACGCCGACCGGCGCCAGGACCCAGAACCAGTATTCATGCCCCGCCATCGCCGGCCAGAGCCGCGCCAGCAGGAAGACCCCGGCCTTCACCAGGGTGGCCGAGTGCAGGTAGGCCGAAACCGGCGTCGGCGCGGCCATGGCGCGCGGCAGCCAGAAATGGAAGGGGAACTGCGCGCTCTTGGTCAGCGCGCCGATCGCCACCAGGACCAGGGCGGCCGGGTAGTAGGAATGGCCGACGATCCGGGGGCCGGACGCCAGCACCACGTCGAGATCGTAGCTGCCGACGATGTGGCCCAGCACCAACATGCCGGCTAGCAGGCAGAGCCCGCCCGCCGCAGTCACCGTGAGCGCGATCCGCGCGCCCTCGCGCGCGCGCTGGTTATGGTGCCAGTAGCCGATCAGCAGGAACGAGAAGAGGCTCGTCAGTTCCCAGAAGAAGACGATCTGGATGAGGTTGCCCGACAGCACGATGCCCAGCATCGCGCCCATGAAGGCGAGCAGGAACGAGAAGAACCGCGGCACCGGGTCGGTCGGCGACATGTAGTAGCGCGCATAGAGGACGACGAGCGCCCCGATGCTGGACAGCAGGACGACGAAGCTCCAGGCCAGGCCATCGAGCCGCAGGACGAAATTGAGCCCGAATTCCGGCAGCCACTCGAGTTCCGCGCGAATGGCCTTATGGTCGGCAACCGCTGGCTGAAGAAATGCCGCAATGCCGAGAATGCTCAGTGCAATACCGCCGGCTAGCCAAGCTTCGGCGTTGCGGGCGTTGGTGGGTAGGAAAGCGGCAATAAAGCTGCCAATGAAGGGTAAGATGATAATGCAAGTGAGGAACAGGACATCGACGGACATAACCGATAAGAGAACCTTTCGACCGAATTATCGCATTCTAGCCTTACGCAGTGTCTCCTATTATGGTTGAATTCCTGGGCAAAAAGCAATGGGCACGGCCTCCCTCGCGGGAAGCCGTGCCCATCGTTCTGGGCGGCGTGGCGGCCGCGGCCGCCCCGATCGACTATCGCGCCGGGCTGGCGTGGGTGGCCATCGTCCACTCGTCGGCGCGCGGCGTGTAGGCGATGCCCTTGCGGGTGGCGACCGCCGTCATCTGGGTGTGCAGCGCGATGATGGCGCCGTCTTCCACGGCCGCACGCATTGCCCCCTGCATCAGCGACAGGCGCTGGGCGGCATCCATGGTCGTGGTCGCCGTCTCGATCTTCTGGTCGACCTCGGCCGAGGCGTAGGCCCCGAAATTGTAGGCGCCGTAGCCGCGGGGCGCGTCGATCGAATGCAGCAGGCCGGTCAGCGCGCCCGACGAATCGCCGGTGGACGAGCTGCCCCAGCCGAGCAGCATCATCGGCAGCTCGGACTTGCCCGTGCGCACCTTGGTGAAGAAGACGTTCGAGGGATAGGTCTCGACCTTCATGGCGATGCCCGCCCGCGCCCACATCTGCGCCAGGGCCTGGCAGATGGCGGCATCGTTGACGTAGCGGTCGGTGGTGCAGGCGACCGTCATGCCGAAGCCGTCGGGCCAGCCTGCCTCGGCCAGCAGCGCCCGGGAGCGGGCGAGGTCGAAGGGCGGCACGGCGATCGCCGGGTCGTAGCCGAAGAAGCCCTGCGGCACGAGCTGGCCGGCGGGTGCGGCGAAACCCTCCATCACCCGGTCGACCAGGGCCGGCCGGTTGATCGCCAGCGACAGCGCGCGGCGCACGCGGGCATCGCGCAGCGGGTTGCGGTCCAGCGCCTCGCCCGCCTTGGTGGTCAGCCCGGCCATCGTGTCCGGCCCGACGTTCGGCACCAGATAGATCACCCGGTCGGACGCGCGGGTGAAGAGGGCCGAGCGGGCGTCCGACTTCAGTCGCGGCAGGTCGGCCGTCGGCACGTAGTCGATCATGTCGACATCGCCCGCCAGCAAGGCCGCCACCCGCGCGGCCGGGTTGGGGATGAAGCGGAAGGTCACCTTGTCCCAGGCCGGTGCGGGCCCGCGATAGTCGGCATAGCGCTCCAGCTCCAGCCGCTCGCCGCGGGCATAGCGCACGAAGCGGTAGGGGCCGGTGCCGATGGCAGCCTTGCCCGAGGCGAAGTCGGCCGGCGTCGCATCGGCGGCTGCCTTGTGCGAGACGATCGACATGATCGTGAACTGGCTGGGCAGGATCGGGTTCGGCTTGTCGGTGCGGAAGATCACCGTGTAGGGGTCGGGCGCCTCCGTCGAGACGACCGAGCGCAGCGCGCCGGTATAGGCGCTGGGGTTGTTCGCCAGCGCCGGTACCCGGCGGACGGTGAACTGCACGTCGGCGGCGGTGAATTCCTGCCCGTCATGGAAGCGCACGCCGCGCCGCAGCTTGAATTCCCAGGTCGTGTCGTCGAGCGCGCGCCAGCTTTCGGCCAGGCCGGGGATCGGCTGGGAATCCGAATCCCGCGCGACCAGCGGCTCGAACATGTGCTGGGCATAGGCCATGTTGGTCGAGAGATAGAGGAAGTGCGGGTCGATCGAGGGATCGAAGCGCGCCCCCACGGTAAGGTCGGCCGCCGCCGCCGGGCCGGCCAGGGCGGCCGCGATCGCGACCGCCGACAGAAACTTGCGCATCCCCTCAGACTCCCCTGTTCGCCGGCCGCCACACCTGGCGGGCCACCCGCATCCAATTGCCGCCCAGAATGCGGCGCACGTCGTCATCGCCATACCCGGCCGCCGACAAGGCATCGGTCAAAGGCGGCACCTGCTCGGGCTGAAAGAACTCCGGCACCCGGGCGCGGTCGTAGCCGCTGCTGGCCGGAAACCGCTGGGCGGTGCCGCGGATCAGCACGTTGGTCAGCGTTTCCGGATCGTAGACGAAGTCGAGCCCGAGGCCGACATGCTCCGGCCCGACCAGGTCGAGGCAGTAGCGCATGTGGCGCAGGAACAGCTCCACCGTCGGCGGCCCGCCCAGGAAGAGGTCGAGCCCGTTGATGCCGACCACGCCGCCCGACGCCGCGCATGCCCGGATCTGGTCGTCGCGGATGTTGCGCTCATGCTCGAACATCGCGCGCGGGTTGGAGTGCGAGAAGATGACGGGCGCGGTCGACGCCTCGATCGTGTCGAGCGAGCTGCGATATCCCACATGCGTCACGTCGACGATCATGCCGACGCGGTTCATCTCGGCCACCAGCGCCAGGCCGAAGCGGCTGAGGCCGGCATCGGTGCGCTCGTGGCAGCCGTCGGCCGCCAGGTTGCGCATGTTGTAGGCGAGCAGCATGTGGCGGATGCCGAGGTCGTAGAACAGTTCGACGTTCTCGAGCTTGCCGTCGAGCGGGTTGCAGCCCTGGAAATGAAAGGCGATGGCGAGCTTGCCCTCGGCCTTGGCGCGTTCGATGTCGGCCGCGGTGTCGACCAGCACGAAGCGGTCCGGCCGCTCCAGGAAGAAGCGCCGCTCCTTGGCGAGCGAGGCCATCGCCTCGGCGAAGGGCGTGCGGTCCTGGGCCACGGTCAGCGAGACCATGCCGTAGCCGCTGTCGATCAGGCGATCGAGGGTGCCCGGCTTCAGCTCCGCGCGCTGGGCGTAGTCGCCCCAGGGCATGGTCATGTCGACCACGATCGCATCGCGGTGCAGCGCCGACAGCGTCGGGGATGGTACTGAGGCAGACGCGATTGCGCTCATGGCCGCTCCTCGTTGTCGAGGAACCGTACAGTGCTGTATGGAAATTCGGCAAGGACGCTTTCGGGAGGGGAATCGCGCGATGTCGGACAGCTCCAAGGGGTCGCCCGCCTGGACCATCAGCCCGGCCGAATACCTGGCTGGCCGGGCGAAGACCGCGACCGGCGGGATCGAGCGGCGCTCGCTCTACGTCGCCGCGCGCGACGGGGTGCGGTTGGCGGTCGACATCCACCTGCCGGCCGGCGAGGCGGCGGTACCGCGGCCGACCATCGTGCTGTTCACCCCCTATTATCGCCGCTTCCGCCTGAACGAAGGCACGCCGGCCGCCGTCGAGGCCAGCCCCAGCTATGCCGTCTATCGCGATTTCTTCGTACCCTACGGCTATGCCGTAGCGATCGTGGACGTGCGCGGCACCGGCGCCTCGTTCGGCGCGCGCGAGGGCTTCCGTTCGCCGACCGAGCGGCTGGACTACTACGACGTGGTCGATTGGATCGCCCGCCAGCCCTGGAGCGACGGGCAGGTCGGCATCACCGGCATCTCCTATGTGGGTGCTGCGGCCGACTTCGCGGCATCGACCGGCCACCCGGCGATCAAGGCGGTGATGCCCACCTTCTCGGTCTGGGACACCTGGGGCGACATGTTCTACCCGGGCGGCCTGCTCTATATCGGCATGATCGGCGGCTATGGCCGCATGATCGAGGCGCTCGACCTCGATCGGCGCGACGTGCTGCAGGAGTTCCCCTATTTCGCCGGCCCGCACTATGCCGGCCCCGCCCCGGTCGACGACGATCCGGACGGCACCGACGTGGCCGCCGCGATTGCCGAGCACGCGGCCAATTTCGACACCACCGCCTTCGTGACGCAGTTGACGGCGCGCGACGCGGCCTTCGCCCACGACCCGGCCTTCAAGGCGACAACGGTGGCGCCGCGCACCTACCTGTCCGGCATCCGGCCGGAACTGCCGCATTACGGCGTGTCGGGCTGGATGGACGGGGCGGCCTACACCAACGGGGCGGCCGGGCGCTTCAACGCCCTGCCCAACCCCGAGAAGCGGCTGCTGTTCGGCCCGTGGGACCATGGCGCGCGGACCAATGTCAGCCCGGCACGCGTCGGCGCCCGCCCGCGCTTCGAGATGAATGCCGAGATGCTGCGCTTCTTCGACCAGCATCTGGCCGGCATCGACACCGGCCTGCCGGCCGAACGCCCCGTCCATTACTTCACGATGATCGAGGAGGCCTGGAAGGCGTCCGACACCTGGCCGCCGGCGGCATCGTCGCAGACCTGGCACCTGGCCGACGGCCAGGCGCTGGCCGTGGCCGCGCCCAACAGCGACGGCGCCGACCAGTACCGGACCGACCACGGCATCGGCACCGGCCGCAACACCCGCTACGAGCGCATCGCGGGCCAGCCGGTCGAGGAATACTATCCCGACTGGCACGGCCGCGACGGGCGCATGGCGGTGTGGACCAGCCCGGTGCTGGAGGCCGAAACCGAGGTGACCGGCCACGCGCTGGCCCGCCTGTGGATCGCGTCCGACGCCGAGGATGCCGGCATCATCCTTTATCTGGAGGATGTGGGACCGGACGGGCAGACCCGCTACGTCACCGAGGGGCGGCTGCGCGCGCTCTTCCGCAAGACGGCGCCCGCGCCCGCCGACTATCCCCATACCGGCCCCTGGCACCCGATGGGGGTGGCCGATGCCGAGCTGCTGACGCCGGGCGAGCCGACCCTGCTGGAGATCCCGCTGATGCCGACATCCTGGCTGTTCCGGGCGGGGCACCGCATCCGCCTGGCCCTGGCCGGCGCCGACCGCGATCACCTGGCCCGGCTGCCGTTCGGCAAGTCCCCCCTGCTGACCATCCTGCGCGGGCCGGACCGGCCGTCCGCCCTGACCTTGCCGGTGATGCCGCGCAGTTGATCCGGCATCTCGAAGCCCGTCAGCACCCGGTAGTAGAAGGGCAGCAGGTCGAGCCGGCGCTGGCGCGATTCGCGGATCGCCAGCGCGTAGTAGCCGACCTGGTGAAAGTAGGCGACGCGGGCACGCACGAAGGCATCTTCGCCGGCAAACCCGAGGTCGGCGAAGATCGCCGCCAGCAGGGCGATGCGCCGCTCGTCGATCCGGCCGACGGCGGTCGCCGCCGACGGGTCGTGGCGGGCCCAGTCGCGCACCGCCGAGTCGTAGGCCGGGCTGAAGGCGACCTCGTCGATCCACAGGCGGATCAGGGCGACCAGCTTGGCATGGCCGTCGCTGCCCGCCTGGGCCACCGCCTGCTCCATCGGCGCGGTGTTGGTCGCCTCCCAATGGGCCAGCAGGGCGGTCAGCAGTTCCGCCCGGTCGGCGAAATGCCAGTAGAAGCTGCCCCGGGTCACGCCAAGGTCGGCCGCCAGCCGGTCGACCTTGACCCCGGCGACCCGCCCGCCACCAAGGCATGGCGCGCCGCATCCACCCAGTCGCCGCGCGCCAGCGGCCCCGCCCGATCGGCCCCTTCCCGCGTTCCCGCCCTGCGGACCATCCTCGTTCCCTTCGCCACCCGGCTAGCCTAGAGTCCTGGACGAAAACGGAAACCCCCTTGCCCCGCCTCGCATACTCCGCCCTTTCCCTGCTCCGCCAGGGGCTTGCTCGCCATCGCGGCTGGCAGCCGGTCTGGCGCATGCCGGAACCCAAGCCGCGCTATGCCGCGATCGTGGTCGGCGGCGGCGGCCATGGGTTGGCGACCGCCTACTACCTGGCGCGCACCCACGGCATCACCGACGTGGCGGTGCTGGAGAAGGGCTGGCTCGGCGGCGGCAATACCGGCCGCAACACCACCGTGGTGCGTTCCAACTACTACTTCCCGGCGAGCGGCGCGCTCTATGACCTGGCACTGAAGCTGTACGAGGGCCTGTCGCGCGAGTTGGATTTCAACGTCATGCTATCGCAGCGCGGCATGCTGATGCTGGCCCACAGCCACCACGACATGGAGTTCGCGCGGCGCACGGCCAATGCGATCCGGCGCAACGGCATCGACTGTCAGTTGCTCGACCGTGCGGCCGTCGCGCGGCGTGTGCCGATCCTCGACATGTCCGGCGATGCCCGCTTCCCGGTCCTGGGCGGCTATCGCCAGGCGCGCGGCGGCGTCGCCCGGCACGATGCCGTCGCCTGGGGCTATGCCCGCGGCGCCGACCGGCTGGGCGTCGACATCATCCAGAACTGCGAGGTGGGCGGCTTCCTGACCGAGGGCGGCCGCATCGTCGGCGTCGAGACCTCGCGCGGGACGATCCGGGCGGACCGCGTCGGCCTGGCGGTCGCCGGCCATTCCGGCGTGCTGGCGGCCAAGGCGGGGTTCCGCCTGCCGATCACCAGCCACGCGCTGCAGGCCTTCGTGTCCGAGCCGGTGAAACCGATCATCGACGAGGTGGTGCTGTCGCCGGCCACCGGCGTCTATGTCAGCCAGTCCGACAAGGGCGAGCTGGTACTGGGCGGCGGGCTCGACCTGCACCCGTCCTATTCGCAGCGCGGCAACCTGCCGGTGGCCGAGAACGTGCTGTCGGGCCTGGTCGGCATGTTCCCCTGCTTTGCCAACCTGCGCCTGATGCGGAGCTGGGGCGGCATCGTCGACGTCGTCCAGGATTCGAGCCCGATCATCGGCCCGGCCCCGGTCGAGGGCCTCTATCTCAATTGCGGCTGGGGCACGGGCGGCTTCAAGGCGATCCCGGCCGGCGGCACGCTGCTGGCCCATGTCATGGCGACCGGCGAGCAGCACCCCATCGCCCGCCCCTTCGGATTGGAGCGGTTCGCCAGCGGGGCGCTGGTCGACGAGGCCGCGGCCTCCGGGATTCCCCACTGATGCTGCTGATCCCCTGCCCCTGGTGCGGCCCGCGCGACGAGGCGGAATTCCGCAGCGGCGGCGAAAGCCACATCGTCCGGCCCGACCCCGATACCGCCGACGATGCGACCTGGGCCGCCTATCTCTACGATCGCGACAATGTCCGCGGGCCCGGCTACGAGCGCTGGCTTCATCGCCACGGTTGCGGGCGCTGGTTCAACGTCGCCCGCGACACCGTCACGCATGAGATCCAGGCCGTCTATCGCATGACCGACCCAAAGCCGGTGGCCGGCGAATGAGCGGCCATCGCCTGCGCATCGGCGGCCGCATCGACCGCGACCGGCCGCTCGGCTTCCGCTTCGAGGGCCGCTCGCTGGTGGGGTTCGCTGGCGACACGCTCGCCTCGGCCCTGCTGGCGTCGGGCGTCTCGATCGTCGGCCGCAGCTTCAAGTATCACCGTCCGCGCGGCCTGTTCGCGGCCGGGCCGGAAGAACCCAATGCCATCATCCAGCTCGGTCCCCGGCCCGACCTGAAAGCGACCCAGGTGCTGCTGGAAGAAGGGCTGGAGGCCGGGCCGGTCAATTGCTGGCCGGGCAGCCGCTTCGATGCCGGCGCCGCGATCGGCCTGGCCAAGCGGTTCCTGCCGGCCGGCTTCTACTACAAGACCTTCAAGTGGCCGGACTGGAACTGGTGGGAGCCGCTGATCCGGCGCGCCGCCGGCCTGGGCCGGGTCGACCCGACGGCGAGCGCCCCCGAGGGCCAGCGCCGCAGCCTGCATTGCGACGTGCTGGTGATCGGCGCCGGGCCGGCCGGCATGGCGGCCGCACTCGCGGCCGGGGCCGCCGGCCTGCGGGTGGTGCTGGCCGAACAGGACCGGCTGCTGGGCGGCTCGCTGCTGGTCGACCGCGGCGAGATCGACGGCATGCCGTCCGACCAGTGGCTGGAACGGGCCGAGGCGACGCTGGCCGCCCGGCGCGAGACCACCATCCTGCGGCGGACCACCGTCCTCGGCTGCTACGACCACGGGCTGGTCGCCGCCGTGGAGCGCGAGCGCATCGTCTGGAAGATCCGCGCCGCCCGGGTCGTCGTCGCGACGGGCGCCATCGAACGCCCCATCGCCTTCCAGGACGACGACCGGCCCGGCGTGATGCTGGCGGGTGCCGTACGCGCCTACCTGAACCGCTGGGCGGCTGCCGCCGGCCGCCGCCTGGTCCTCTTCACCAACAATGACGAGGCCTATCGCACCGCCATCGACTGGCGGCAGGCGGGGCTGGACGTGGCGGCCATCGTCGATGCCCGGCGCAGCACCGAGGGCGCGCTGCCGGATGCCGCGCGTGCGGCTGGAATCAGGATCGTCACGAACGCGACGCTGGATCGCGCGCTGGGCCGTGGCCGGGTGCGCGGCGTCGTCCTGCGCGACGGCACCGGCAAGACCAGCCACATCGACTGCGACACCGTCGCCGTGTCGGGCGGGCGCGACCCCGCCGTAGCCCTTTTCGTGCAGGCCGGCGGCAAGCTCGCCTGGCAGGACCAGATCGCGGCCTTCGTGCCGGGCGACGGCGGCTACACCACGCCTGTCGGGGCGGCAGCCGGCCTGTTCGGCCTGGGCAGCGCGCTGGCCCACGGCCATGCCGCGGGCCTGGCCGGCCAGACGGTCCCCGACATCCTGCCGCCCGCGGCAGAGGATGCCGCGCAGGGCACCATCCTGGCCTTGTGGCATGCCGGTGGCGACCCGGCGCGGAGCTGGGTCGACCGGGCGAGCGACGTCACCGTCGCCGATGTCGGCATGGCCGCCGGCGAGGGCTATGTCTCGGTCGAGCACTACAAGCGCTACACCACCAGCGGCATGTCGCCCGACCAGGGCAAGTCGAGCGGGGTGCTGGCCCTGTCGCTGCTGGGCCGCGCGACGGGCCGCGTGCAGGCCGATGTCGGCACCACCCGCTTCCGCCCGCCCTGGGACCCGGTGCCGATCTCGGCCCTGGTCGGCGCCGACCGCGGCCAGCGGCTGCGCCCGGTGCTGCACCTGGCCGCCCACGACCGCCACGCCGCGCTCGGCGCCGCGTTCGAGGAATATGGCGGCTGGATGCGGCCCGCCTGCTATCCCGCCCCAGGCGAAGGGCGCGAGGCCGCGATCCGGCGCGAGGCCGCCGCCGTGCGCGCCGGCGTCGGGCTGTTCGACGCCTCGCCGCTCGGCAAGATCGACGTGCGCGGGCCCGATGCCGGCCGCTTCCTCGACCGCATGTACATTCACCGCCTGTCCACCCTGAAGCCGGGCCGCCTGCGCTACACGCTGGCCGCCAACGAGGCCGGCATCGTCCAGGACGACGGCGTCGTCGCCCGCCTCGGCCCGGACCGCTTCCTGGTCGGCACCACCAGCGGCGGTGCCGTACGCATGGCCGAGGCGTTCGAGGAATGGCTGCAATGCGAATGGGTCGACCTGGAGGTCTTCGTGACCCCGGTCACCCAGCAATGGGGCGTGGTCAACCTGGCCGGGCCGCAGGCCCGCGCACTGCTGGCCGCGGCCGGCACCGACATCGAGCTGGAGACCGCCGCCTTCCCGCACATGACCTTCCGCGAGGGGCTGGTCGCCGGCATCTCGGCCCGCGTCTCGCGCGTCAGCTTCACGGGCGAGCTGTCCTACGAGGTGGCGGTGCCGGCGGGCCGCACGGCCGAGCTGTGGGATGCCCTGACCGCCGCGGCCGGCCCCGCCGGCATCGCCCCGCCGGTGCCGTTCGGCATCGAGGCGCTGATGGTCCTGCGCATCGAGAAGGGCTACCTGCATGTCGGCGCCGACACCGACGGGACGACCTATCCGGCCGACTGCGGCTTCGGCGATGTCGTGGCCAAGCGCACCGACGACTTCGTCGGGCGGCGGTCGATGCGCCGGCCCGATGCCGTGCGCGACGGTCGCCTGCAGCTGGTGGGCCTGCTGCCGGAGGCCGCCGACGCCAAGCTGGCGGCCGGCGCCCACATCGTCGCCGCCGACGAGGGCAGCGACGGCCATGTCTCGTCGGCCTGCTGGAGCCCGGCGCTGGGCCGGTCGGTCGGGCTGGCGATGATCCGCAACGGCCGCGCGCGGCTGGACGAGACGGTGACGGTGGACGATCTGGGCCGGCGGCTGCGAGCGCGCATCGTCCGCCCGGTCTTCGTCGACCCGGACGGGACGCGCCTGAAATGAGCATCCGCATCGAGGCACGCGACCTGCGCATCGCCGAGGCGCCCGCCTGCCGCCGGCTGCTGCTGCGCGCACGCGCCGACGACGCCGTCTTCGCCGACGAAGTGCGCTGGGTCTTCGGCATCCGCCCGCCGGCCCTGCCCTGTACGGCAACCGAGAACGAGCATGCCCGCTGCCTTTGGCTCGACCCCACCTGCTGGCTGGTCGAATCGGGCGACCGCGAGGCCGAGCTGGCGTTCCAGCGCCTGGCGCCGATCGAGGTCACCGACGCCCGCCTGGTCCTGACCGTCGAGGGCCGCCGCGCCCGCGACCTGCTGGCGGTCGGCACCGGCATCGACCTGCATCCCGCCGCCTTCCCGCCTGGGCGGGTGGTGCGCACCCTGTTCGGGCGGCTGGGGGCTACGCTATATCTGGCCGACGCTGCCCCGTTGCTGGTCGCGCCGCTGTTCCACCTGCACGTGGACCGCGCCGCCGAGCGCTGGCTGGCCGACTGGCTGGCAGCGGCGGTGCGGGGATTGGACCTGTAGCATACGGGCGCGATGATCTTCGACGAAGTCGCCTATCTCCAGACGCTGTCGCATATCGGGCCCGCATGGCGGCCAACGGCCCTGCCCCATGCGGTCCTGCTGCGCGACATCCCCGGCACCGCCCTGCGGGACGTGCTGGGGCCGTGGCCCTACGCCACCGCCCCCGACCCCGCGGGCCTGCCGGCAGCCCTGGCGGAAATGCGGGCGGCGGGCGTCGTCAGCTTCACCGGGATGGTCCGGCCGGGTGCCGGGACGGACCCCGCCGACTATGCCGGCGAGGGCACGCGGATGGCCCTGCTGAAGCCGCATTTCGTGATCGATCCGGCCGCCGGCCCGCCCGCGCCCAGCGCCCGCACCCGGCGCAACGTGGCGCTCGGCGCGCGGCACTGGTCGATCGACGAGGCGCCCGACCGGGCCGAAGCGGCAGGGACGGCCGACCGGCTGCATCGGGCGCTCCAGGCGCGGCGACGGATGAGTGCCATGACGCGCATGCCGCCCGGCCATTTCGCGGCCCTGCTGGCGATCCCCGGCATCCACGCCCTCGTGGCCCGCGCCGGCACGGCCATCGGCGCCATGATCATCGCCGCGCGCGAGGCCGAGGAGACGCACCTGCTGCATTTCCTGGTCGACGAAGACGCCATCGCCACCTGCCCGTCCTATGCGCTGATGGCCCATATCGGCGAATCCTGGCGCCATCGCGGCCCGGTCTACATGGGCGGCACGCCGGACGGGCCGGACGGGCCCGGCGTCGCGCGCTTCAAGGCGCGCTGGGCAAGCGGCACCCGACCGACCTTCCTGCTGACCGCCATCGTCCAGGACGATATCTACCGCCGGCTGGCAGGCGACGACGGGGACAGCGGCTATTTCCCCGCCTATCGCCGCCCCGGCGCCACCATCGGGGCGCCACCGCCATGAGCCAACTGGAGCTTCTGCTCGACCGGCCGGGCGACGGCACGCCCGAGCTGTCGGTCCTGATGCCGGTGCGCAACACCGAGTCGCTGGTGGGCGCGGCGGTGTCGTCCGTCCTCGACCAGCAGGGCTGTATCGCCGAGATCCTGATATCGGACGATTGCTCGACCGACGGCACGCCCGAGGCGGTGCGTCGCACGGTCGAGGGCTGGCGCGGCCGCCACCATGTCCGCGTCCTGCGCAGCCGCGAGCGGCTGGCGATCGACCATCTGGGCGCGCTGGTCGACGCCTCCACCACCGGCTTCCTGGTCCAGGCCCATGGCGACGACGTCTCGCGGCAGGGGCGGCTGGCCACCCTGCTCGCCATCCACCGCGATACCGGGGCCTCGCTGGTCACCAGCAACGTCACCTGGCGAACGCCCGATCGCACCTTCGACGAGCCCGCGCCGGCCGGAGTGGCGGAGGGCTGGATCGCCCGGGCGCAGGTCCTGACGCCGCAGTCGAACCTCATCTGGGGCGCCCGTCTCGGCCTCGACCGACGCATCTTCACGCACTTTCCCCGCCTCGATTCGGCCCATCTGCCGATCGGCCATGACGGCTTGCAGTCCCTGCGCGCGCTGCTGCTTGGCGGCGCCTGGTACTGCCCCCGGCGGCTGCTGATCTGCGGCCGGCACGAGAACCAGTGGTCGCGCCGGCTGTGGGACAACAGCCTGCCCGCGGCCCGGCAGTTCGGCTACTCGCTGAACCGATTGGGGATCATGCGCGCCATGCTGCGCGACATCGAGTACGCCCAGGCCCAGGCGGTCATCCCGGCCGCGCGGCTGACCGAGGTGCGCGGCCCGGTGCGCCGGGTCCTGTTCCTGCTGCTCGATGAACTGATGGATGCCCGCGACCGACTGCGCCGGGCCGGCCGCGATCCGGTGTGGGTGACGGAAGCCGAACTGGCCGATGCCAACCGGGCCGAGCGTTAGCCCCACCGCGCCAGGCGCCAACGTGCGCGCCTGGGCGAAGCGCGGAAGCAGGGCGATTGACTCCCGCCGCATCCTGACTATAGTGCCGCGCTTCCGGGCGGTCCGCAGGGGTCGCCCGCAATCATTGTCGAGACGAGCCTAACTGGCCATGTACGCAGTCATCCGAACCGGCGGCAAGCAATACAAAGTCGCCAAGGACGACGTTATCGTCGTCGAGAAGCTCGAAGCCGAACCCGGCTCCGCGATCACGATCGGCGACGTGCTGATGGTCGGCGGCGAGGCTGGCGTCACCGTCGGCAGCCCGCTGGTTGCCGGTGCCGCCGTCACGGCTGAGGTCGTGAGCCAGGGCAAGGGCGAGAAAGTCATCATCTTCAAGAAGAAGCGGCGCCAGAATTATCGCCGCAAGCGTGGGCATCGCCAGATGCACACGGTCTTGAAGATCACCGGCATCGCCGCCTGACGGAGTAGTCACGATGGCACACAAGAAAGCAGGCGGTAGCTCCCGCAACGGCCGCGATTCCGCCGGCCGACGCCTTGGCGTGAAGCGTTTCGGCGGCCAGCATGTGCTGGCCGGCAACATCCTGGTCCGCCAGCGCGGGACGAAGTTCCACGCCGGCGAGCATGTCGGGATGGGCCGCGACCACACGCTGTTCGCCCTGACGGACGGCCATGTCGCGTTCGGCATCCATCACGGCAAGACCCTGATCTCGGTGGTCCCGGTCGCGATCGAGGCGATGCCGGCCGAGTAACGGCCAACCCACCGGCCCGGAAAAAGAGGGGGGAACGGCTGGTCCGTTCCCCCCTTTTTCTTTGCTCTCTGCCTCTGTCGGTCGAGGTGGCCCGCAAGCGGAGTACGAACGATGAAATTCCTCGACGAGTGCAAGATCTACCTCAAGAGCGGTGACGGCGGCCGCGGTGCGGCCAGTTTCCGGCGCGAGAAGTTCATCGAGTTCGGCGGACCGGACGGCGGCGACGGCGGCCGTGGCGGCGACGTGGTGGTGGAGGTGGTGGCCAACCTCAACACCCTCATCGACTATCGCTACCAACAGCATTTCCGCGCCCAGAACGGCCGCGGCGGCGCCGGCGCCAACCGCACGGGTGCCGCCGGCATCACGACCGTCCTGAAGGTGCCGGCCGGGACCCAGATCATCGACGAGGACAAGGAAACCGTCCTGCACGACCTGGTCGAGGTCGGCCAGCGCATCGTGCTGCTGCGAGGCGGCGACGGCGGCTTCGGCAACACCCACTACAAGTCGGCGACCAACCAGGCACCGCGCCGCGCCGGCCCCGGCTGGCCCGGCGAGGAGCGCTGGGTGTGGCTGCGCCTGAAGCTGATCGCCGATGTCGGCCTGGTCGGGCTGCCCAACGCCGGCAAGTCGACCTTCCTGGCCGCCGTCACCCAGGCCCGGCCGCGCATCGCCGACTATCCCTTCACGACGCTGAAGCCCCAACTGGGCGTCGCCCGCGTCGACGAGGAGGAGTTCGTCATCGCCGACCTGCCCGGCCTGATCGAGGGCGCGCACGAGGGCGTCGGGCTGGGCGACCGTTTCCTCGGCCATGTCGAGCGCTGCAGCGTGGTCCTGCACTTGATCGACGGGACGGCCGAGAACGTCGGCGCCGCCTATCGCACGATCCGCCGCGAGTTGAAGGAATATGGCCACGGGCTGGACGAGAAGCCCGAGATCATCGGCCTCAACAAGATCGACGCGCTGACGCCCGAGGAGATCAAGAAGAAGAAGCAGGCGCTGGCCCGCGTCGCCAAGCGCCAGCCGATGCTGCTCTCGGGCGTGGCCGGCACCGGCACGACCGAGATCCTGCGCGCCCTCCAGCTCGCCATCCGCGCCGCCAAGGGCGAGCCGGAAGCCGTGGTGCGCGAGCCACTGAAGCCGGCCGAGGAGGCACCCTGGGCCGGACCCCGCCTGTGAGTTCGAATGGCGTGATGGCGGAGCCTGCCGCGGGCACCGGCCCCAGCCTGGCCGAGGCGCGGCGCGTCATCGTCAAGATCGGCTCTGCCCTGCTGGTCGACGATGCGACGGGGGCCATCCGCCGCGAGTGGCTGGACCGGCTGGCCGACGACGTGGCGGCCTTGCGCGCGCGCGGCCAGGAGGTGGTGATCGTCACGTCCGGCGCCATCAGCGTCGGCCGCCGCCATCTGGGCCTGACGCGCCAGCGCATCCGCCTGGAGGAGAAGCAGGCGGCCGCCGCCACCGGCCAGATCCGCCTGGCCCATGCCTATGCCGAGACCTTCGCGCGCCACGGCATCACCGTCGCCCAGATCCTGCTGACACCCGAGGACACCGAGCAGCGCCGCCGCCACCTGAACGCGCGGGCGACGCTGGAGACGCTGCTCGGCCTGGGCGCCATCCCGGTCGTCAACGAGAACGACACGGTGGCAACGGCCGAGATCCGCTTCGGCGACAACGACCGGCTGGCCGCCCGCGTCGCCCAGATGATCTCGGCCGACACACTGGTCCTGCTGTCGGACATCGACGGGCTCTACACAGCCGACCCCAAGCGCGACCCTTCGGCCCGCCACATCCCGGTGGTGCCGGCGATGACGCCCGAGATCGAGGCGATGGCGGGCGACGCCCTGCCCGGCTACAGCTCGGGCGGGATGGTGACAAAGCTGGCGGCCGCTCGCATTGCGGTGGCCGCCGGCTGCCGCATGATCATCGCCCAGGGCAAGCGCCCGAACCCGATCGCCGCCATCCTGGACGGCCAGCCCTGCACCTGGTTCCTGGCCGGCGGCGGCCCGCGCGCGGCGCGCAAGCGCTGGATCGCGGGCTCGGTCAAGCCGCGCGGCGTGCTGGTGGTCGATCCCGGTGCCGCCCGCGCCCTGCTGGGCGGCCGCAGCCTGCTGCCGGCGGGCGTGGCCGCCGTCGAGGGCCGCTTCGAGCGCGGCGATCCCGTCGTCATCCGCGACCGCGAGGGCCGCGATCTCGGCCGGGGGCTCGCCGCCTATGGCAGCGCCGACGCCATTCGCATCCGCGGCCACCAGAGCGACGAGATCGCCGGCATCCTGGGCTATCGCGGGCGCGAGGAGATGATCCACCGCGACGACCTGGCCCTGGCGGAGGAAGCCCAATGAGTGCACTGCCGGCCGATACCGAGACCTCTGATACCCAGGCCTCCGACAGCCTGGCCGACCAGATGGCGCGACTGGGCCGCGATGCCCGCGCCGCCGCCGCCCGCCTGTCGACCACGCCTGCCGCGGCCAAGAACCAGGCCCTGGCCGCCGCCGCCGATGCCATCCGCCAGGCCCGGCCGGCGATCCTGGCCGCCAACGCGGCCGACCTGGAGGACGCCCGCCGCGCCGGCCTGTCGGGCGCCATGGTCGACCGGCTGCTGCTGAACGACGCCCGCGTCGAGGCGATGGCCCGCGGCCTGGAGGAAGTGGCCGCCCTGCCCGACCCGGTCGGCGACACGCTGGCGGAATGGACCCGGCCGAACGGCCTGCGCATCGCCCGTGTCCGCGTGCCGCTCGGCGTCATCGGCATCATCTTCGAGAGCCGGCCCAACGTGACGGCGGACGCGGCCGGCCTGTGCCTGAAATCCGGCAATGCCGCCATCCTGCGCCCGGGGTCGGAGAGCTTCCGCTCGTCGCGCGCGATCCTGGCGGCGATGCAGGCGGGGCTGGCCGCGGCCGGCCTGCCGGCCGCGGCCGTCCAGATGGTGCCGACCGCTGACCGCGCCGCCGTCGGCATCCTGCTCGGCATGTCCGGCGTGATCGACGTCATCGTGCCGCGCGGCGGCCGCGGCCTGATCGAGCGGGTGATCGCCGAGAGCCGGGTCCCGGTCATCCGCCACCTCGACGGCAACTGCCATGTCTATGTCGATGGCGCGGCCGACCTGGCGATGGCGCGCGCCATCGTCGGCAACGCCAAGCTGCGGCGCACGGGCGTGTGCGGGGCGGCCGAATCGCTCCTGGTCGATCGGCGGGCAGCCGCCACCCACCTGGCGCCCATCGTCCGCGACCTGCTGGATGGCGGGTGCGAGGTGCGCGGCTCGGCCGAGGTGGCCGCGATCGACCCGCGCGTCGTGCCGGCGACCGAGGCCGACTGGTCGACCGAGTACCTGGACGCCGTCATCTCGGCCACCCTGGTCGACGGCGTCGAGGGCGCCATCGCCCATATCGAACGCTACGGCTCGCACCACACGGATGCCATCGTCACCGACGACGAGACGGCCGCCGCCCGCTTCCTGGCCGCGGTCGACAGTGCCGTCGTGCTGCACAACGCCTCGACCCAGTTCACCGACGGCGGCGAGTTCGGCATGGGGGCCGAGATCGGCATCTCCACCGACAAGCTGCATGCGCGCGGGCCGGTCGGGGCCGAGCAGCTCACCTCGTACAAGTATGTCGTGCGCGGCAGCGGCCAGCTCCGCCCCTGAGGCGCCCCGGCCCGGCCGCGGGCCGCCACCGGACCGCCTGGCCGCGCTGGATCCCGGCCGCCGCCGGGTCGGGCTGCTGGGCGGGTCGTTCAACCCGGCCCATGACGGCCATCGCCACCTGTCGCTGTGGGCGCTGCGACGCCTGAGGCTCGACTGCGTGTGGTGGCTGGTGTCGCCCCAGAACCCGCTGAAAGCCACCGCCGGCATGGCACCGCTCGGCCGTCGCCTGGCCGAGGCCCGCCGCGTCGCCCGCCACCCGGCCATCCGCGTGACCGACGTCGAACGTGCGCTCGGCACCCGCTACACCGCCGACACGCTGCGCGCGCTGACGGGCCGTTTCCCGCGCGCGCGCTTCGTCTGGCTGATGGGGGCCGACAACCTGCGGCAGATTCGTCGCTGGAAACGCTGGGATTCGATCTTCATGCGGCTGCCGGTTGCGGTGTTCGACCGGCCTTCCTATGCTTTAGGTGCGCTTTCCGGTATGGCGGCGCGTCGGTTTGCCCGCAATCGCATCCCGGCATCGGCGGCACCATCGCTCGCAAACCGTTCGGCCCCGGCCTGGACATTCGTGCGAATGCCGCTCCACCCGGCGTCCGCCACCCGGATCCGCGAAGGTCGCGCGTCGTATCGACGCCCGGCGCCATCGGCGCATAGCGCCCAACAGGAGGTTACACCATAAGACGCCGCACGCCCGTTGCCAGCGAACCCGACCGGGAGATGCTGGAACTCGTCCGGGCATCCCTTGATGACGACAAGGCCGAAGAGCTGATCGTCATCGAACTGGCCGGCAAGTCATCCATCGCCGACTTCATGGTCATCGCCAGCGGGCGCTCCACGCGCCAGGTGTCGTCGATGGCCGAGAACCTGCGCATGAAGCTGATCGCCGCCGGCATCCGGCGGGTGGGCGTCGAAGGGCTGACCCAGGGCGACTGGGTGCTGCTCGACGCCGGCGACATCATCGTCCACCTGTTCCGGCCCGAGGTCCGCGCCTTCTACAATCTCGAGAAGATGTGGGGCAGCGACATGCCGGGCAGCGCACCGGTGCCGCCGCCGGAAGACCCGGTGCCGGGTATCTCCGAAGCAGACATCGCCGAAGAGGACATGGACGAGGAAGACATGGCCGAAGAGGACATGTCGGAAAAGGGGGCCGCTTCGGCGACCGCCTGACCGTTTCCCGAGGCGGCCGGGCGGCCCAGTGCGCATCCATGTGATCGCGGTCGGCCGTGCCCGCGGCGGACCGACCGCGACCCTGTTCACGGACTATGCCGGCCGCCTGCCCTGGCCGGTCACCTTGCACGAGGTCGAGGCCAAGGCCGCCGCCCCGGCCGAGCGCACCCAGCGCGAGGAAGCGCTGATGGCCGCCCGCATCCCGGCGCGGGCGACCATTGTGGCACTCGATCCGCGCGGCCGGGTGCTGTCGAGCGAGGACCTGGCCCAACGCATCGGCCGCTGGCGCGACGAGGGCACCGGCGATCTCGCCTTCCTCATCGGCGGCGCCGATGGGCTGGGCGATGGCTTGCGCGCGCGGGCCCACCTGCTGCTGTCGTTCGGGCCGATGATCTGGCCCCATTTGCTGGCCCGCGCGATGCTGGCCGAGCAACTGTTTCGCGCCCACACCATCCTGACCGGCCACCCCTACCACCGGGAGTGACCGGCCACCGGGAGTGACCGGCCACCGGGAGTGACCGGCCGATCCAGCCTCAGCGCAGGGTCTCGACCGCATAGTGGCGCACCCGGTCCTCGTCGACCCGGATGCCCAGGCCCGGCGTGCGCGGCACGATGACCCGCCCATTCTCCACGGGGAACGGCTCGGCCAGCAGGTCGCGCTCCAGGAAGTAGGTCGCCTGGTAGAATTCGCAGCCGAGCGAGATGTTGGGCGTGGCCGCGATCATGTGGGTTCCGGCCAGGTGGGCGATGCCGGTCTCGAACATGTCGCCGCCATAGCAGGCGATGCCGGCCGCCGCACAGATGGCCGACACCTTGCGGCCGGCCATCATGCCGCCATGCTTCATGATCTTGACGCTGACCAGATCGGCCATACGCTGGGACGCGACCAGCAGGGCGTCGGTCGGCGTGAACACGCTCTCGTCGGCCAGGACCGGCGTGTCGAGCGCGCGGGTGATCTCGGCCAGGGCGGCGCGCTGGTGACCGGGCACCGGCTGCTCGATGAAAGTGGGCTTGAAGGCCTCGACGTCGCGCAGCTGGCGGATCGCGTCGTAGGCCGCCATCCCCTGGTTGTAGTCGATGCGCAGCTCGGCATCGGCCGGGATCTCGTTGCGGAAACGCTCCATCCGCTTCAGGTCGACGGCGTGGCCGGCAAAGCCCGTCTTCATCTTGAACAGGCGCAGGCCCTCGCCGTACAGGCGCCGGACCATGTCCATGTCGCGGTCGAAGTCCGGGTCGGCGACCGAGAAGGAGAGCGGGATCGAATCCCGGCAGCGCCCGCCCAACAGCTCGGCCACGGGCAGGCCGCATGCCTGGCCGACGATGTCGAACAGGGCCATCTCCATCGCCGCCTTGGCCTCGGGATGGCCGACGACGGCATGGTCGGCCGCATCCAGCAGTTCCTCGATGCGGGTGGGATCGGCACCGACCAGGATCGGGCGCAGGTAGACGTTGAGGGCGGCCGCCACCGCCTCGATCGTGCCGGTGAACACCGCCCACGGCGCCGCGTCGCCCCAGCCGGTGATCCCGGCATCGGTCTCCAGCTTCAGGATGGCATTGCGCACCGACCCCTCGATGTCGCCGGAGCCGTGCCGACGCTTGATCAGGACGGGGATGTCGGTGACGTAGACGGTAAGCCCGGTGATGCGCAGGCTTGGCAGGGCGGGCCGATTGGCGCTGGTGGCGGTCAAGGGTCGAGCCTCGTCGATCGGGGGATCAGGCCGGCGATCCGGCCCCGCCCCCGATCATTCGACGATCCGCGGCCGGGGGCAAGCGCCGATGCCCCCGGCCGGCGGCAACTACTTCGTCTTCGGCTGGGTCATCTTGATCGACTTGTCGAGGAACTCGTTGGTGTAGACGGTCTTCACGTCGAACGCCTTGTCGAGCTTGAAGTAGGTCGCCGCCAGGTCGTAGTCGGCCGCCATGCGCGTGTCGTCGTGCCAGCCCAGCGCCACCGAGCGCGAGGTCTGGTCGCTCATCAGCACGGTGACGAGTTCCCAGTTCGTCATCTCGTTGTCGAACTTCAGCGCGCCGTTGGCCTCGACCAGCGCCTCGACGCAGGGCTTGGGGTCGGCGACGCAGTCGGCGAAGGCCTTCTGGCTGACGCCGACGAAATCGGCCACCAGCTTCTTGTTGGCGGCCAGGAACTTGGCGTTCACCAGGACCGAGTTGCCGTAGGGGTTCACGCCGACGTCGCGCCAGGCGAGGAAGCCCATGTCGTCGCCCAGCTCGCGCTGGAAGATGTGGTGGATGTTGTAGAAGGACGTGGTGGCGTCGATCGCCTTCGACTTCAGCGCGGCCAGCTTGCCGTTGGCGTCGATGTTGACCCAGGTGACGCTGGCTGGGTCGATGCCGGCATTCTTGGCCAGGGCCGGGAACACCACGCGGGCGGCATCGCCCGGCGGGTTGCCGATCTTCTTGCCGGCCAGGTCCTTGGCCGACTTGATGCCCGAGCTCTTCAGCCAGTAGAGGCCCTGGGGCGAATTGGCATAGACGTTCATCACCGCCACCGTCTCGGCCCCCTTGCCGCGGGCGATGAGGGCGGCCCCCATGTCAGCCAGCACGAGCGGGCTGGCGCCCGCCGCGCCGCGCTGGATGGCAACGGCCGAGCCCTTGCCGGGCTGGATGTCGAGGTCGATGCCGACCGCCTCGTAGCGCTTCATCTTGCGGGCGAAATAGTAGGGGGCATGGTCGCCGCCCGGCACCCAGTTGAGGAAGAACTCCACCTTCTCCAGCTTCTGGGCAGACGCACCGCCGGCTAGGCCGGTCATGGCGACGGCCACCGCCGCCGCGGTCGCGAGGGTCCGCATCTTCGATCCTCCCTGTTCACCTGTATGGGCCGGCCCGGTTCCAGCGCCGCCCTGGTTCGAGCGCCGCTCGCCAAGCCGGCATGTTTCCGGTATCGCTGTAACCGGTTGGTTACCCAACGGTATTCGCGCGTGTCGATCCCTGTCAATCAAGCAGCCCGCAACGGCGCCGCCGGCCATCGGTCCGTTCGCGCGCGCCACCCCGAGGAGACGCGCCAGCGCCTGCTGGAAGCGGCGTGGGACGAGTTCTCGGCCAAGGGGCTGGGCGGCGCCAGGGTCGATGCCATCGCGCGCCGGGCGGCGGCCAACAAGCGCATGATCTACCACTATTTCGGCAGCAAGGCCGGGCTCTACCTGGCCGTCCTGGAACTGGCCTACGACCGCATTCGCGGCCATGAGCGCGCGCTCGCCCTGGAGGACTGCCCGCCCGCCGAGGGCATCGCCCGCCTCGTCGCCTACAATTTCGACTTCTGCCGGGACAATCCGGGCTTCATCCACCTGCTGGCGAACGAGAACCTGCACCATGCCCGCCACCTCGCCCGGTCGGACAAGGTGCGGCAGGTGAACCTGCCGGTGATCGACACCATCGGCCGGCTGCTGGCCCGCGGCGCGGCCGAGGGCGTGTTCCGCCCCGGCATCGACCCGCTCGACCTCTACATCACCATAGCCGCCCTGGGGTACTTCTACTTCTCGAATATCCATACGCTATCGGTGGTGTTCGGCCGCGACCTCGCCCTGCCCGACACGGTCGCGGTGCGATCCGACCTGCATGTCGACTTGGTGCTGCGCTACCTGCGGCCTTGAGCCCGCATCGTCAGTCCACCCGCGCGAAGCGCAGGCCCTTGATGCGTGGGCTGGAAGCGACCAGGCCCTGTACCCGGCCCTGCTGGTCGCGCTCCACCCGGGCGACGATGGTGGAGTTCATCCAGCGGTTCGGCATCGAGATCTCGATGAGGTCCGGGCCCACCGCGGCAATCGGCCAGGGGCCGGCGGCCGCGAGGGGCCCGCGGGCGCGCACCGCCAGCCCGTCGCCGCAGGCCGCGATCGCCCAGTCGGTGGCCAGCTCGGCCGCGTGGTAACGGCCGGCCAGCCCGGCGGGCACCGGCCCCTCCTGCACCCGGGTCAGCCGGGCCTGGCGGCCGGCCCCGGTCTCGGCCAGGACGGCGTTGCCATCCGCCTTCACCGCCAGCTCGAAGGCGCCGCGATAGGCGCGCATCCAGCCGCCGGCGGCCGGCTGGAACGAATAGCCCACCCCGTTGGAGCGGCCGGCCAGCCCATCGGCCGACG